>JBAZFZ010000012.1:0-50740 GCA_041653075.1 Methanoregula sp. | reverse complement strand
CGCCCCCGCGGCGGCTCTTCAACCTGTTTCTCCTGACTTGACTTTCTTAGTTTCGATAAAATTGATATTACAAAACGCTCAGGTACTTTGCAGCTTCTGAGATCTTAGCCGATCTTGTGACACAACCCATTTTTTGACCGGTGGGTCATGATGATGTCGATCAGGAATCAGTGAGAATCGGCCAAAACCACATTCTGCAGTGTGCTTTATTGTACCTCGTATGAACTGGAAAGCGTCGGATAGGTATCTGCATACCGTTCCACGACACGCCCGAGAAGAGAAGAAAACTTCTGGTTCTTTGTCATGAGATAAAAAACCAGGTTGTCATCGGTTATGGTGACCGGGACGATACCAGTGAGGTTCTGGAACCGGCTGAAAAGATCCGGGGCTGCATTCACGGCACGTGAACGGGAATTGGGCAGGGACACGGAAACCATCAGTGCCGACGTCGCATCCATCTGGTCGAACACCTGTGAGATCTCAGCAAAGAAGGGCTCATCTTTGTGTGCTGCGCTTTTCCCGCTGCCGTGAACCCGGTCGACAACAATCAGGGAGTGCGGGGGGATTTTACCGGATACAAGAATACCCGGGTGAGGCCCCGGCTCCCTGGGAATCCGGGAGGCTTCAAGGACATGGGCAGAAATATGTTCTTTTGTGAAATATGCGCGGATCCCGCCGGCATATGCATTCTCACCGGAAGAGTCGGGGAGAGGATCAAGGTGCTCGCCAAGCTCCCGGTTCTGGCTCCCGGCTTTTCCCGCACGGATTGCGGCAGCAAGGTCAAGCCTTACCGGGATACGTTTTTTGGGTACAGGGCAATCCTTCCCGGAGACCGGCATATACGTAAAACCTTCAAACGCTGGCACGGACTTCATGATATGCCGTACCAGATCGAACCTGAACAAATCCCCGGTATCTCCCGTCACTTTCCCGGACATCACCAACACCTGCCTGTGGAGGGAGTTATTCGCGGGGGGTAAAAAAAACTTTTGAAAATAAATTAAGGGTAATATATTTTACGGGTTACCAGATCAACCCGCAGGGATCCAACCGGACACAACAACAAAAGCCGATAAAACAATACCGGGGAAAAACACCAGGATCTCCCATCGGACCTGAGGGGTTATGAATGAACCCGCCGGTCAATGCGGGCAATGACATCCTCAGTCGCCTGCCGTATTTCAGCAGGCGATCCTGATGCAAAGTCCAGAAGCGGCTGGCGTGCAGTTTCACCCATATCAAGGAGTACACGCATCGCTTTCTGCCGCACCATCACGTTCCGGTCTACGAGAGCCCGGGCAAGCAGACCCACAGTTTCGGGACTTGCCATCTTCCCGAGTGTCACAATCACGCCCATGTGCAGCTCTTCATCGCCGGACTCAAGAGCCTTTGTAAGGGGGCCGATCACCTCGGAACCCATCCGGGCAAGATCGATCCAGTTTTCCTGGGCCATAAGGAGATACACACGCTCGTCCGGGGTCGCCGGTTTCCAGTCAAGCCGGCCAAGGACCCCGGATGCAGCTTCACGGATATCGCGGGAATGATTTTTGAGCGCTTCGGCAAGAGCGGGAATTGCCGGCTCGCCGATCTCAAAGAGGGCGTCACCGGCAACCTCGCGGACGGTATATTCCTCATCACCGAGGGCAGGGATCAAAAGCCGGGCAGATGACGGGTCGCCGATATACCCAAGGACACGGGCAGCAACTTCACGGATCCGTTCATCCCGGTCCTGCAGGCGCCCTGCAATGATCCCGGAAACACTCGAATCCCCGATATACCCGAGTGCTTCCATTGCCGCCTGCTGGAGCCGGAGGTCATGGTCAAAGAGCAGGCTGCCAACAGGCCCGACTGCCCGGTGGTCGCCGAGTTTTCCCAGGGTATGGATGATCCAGATCTTTTCTTCAGGAGTGGCATCCTGCAGGGCATCCAAAAGCGGCTGGACTGATGGCTTGCCAATGACGACAAGCGCTTCGGCAGCTCCGGCCCGGATTTCATCTTTCTCATGGAGGAGGGCCTGAACAAGGGGCTGGACCGAGGACTCCCCGGCCTGGACCAGATCGCCGACCGCTTTTATCACCACATCCTTGTTCGGGCTGTTGATGAGCCGGATGAGCGATGCAGGATCACGGGGGTTATCCTGAACCGCCTGCACACCGGGATCTCCGGTTGCGGCAACCTGCGCAGATCCCCGGGATTCCCATGCTGCATCCGGGCCGGCGCCGGAAAGCTGGCGGGCTTTTGCCGCGATGGCCGGATCCGGATCCTGGCATGCATGGACGAGCAGGTCCCGGGCCGGTTCGCCGATGATGCACAGGGCAGTAACCCCGCACAGGCGGACGAGTGGATCGCGGGAGGTGATCGCACGTTCCAGAACATTCAGCGATGAAACTCCCAGGGACCCCACCGCTTTTGCTGCGCTTTCCCTTACCTCAGGATCCGGATCTGCGAAAAGGGCGGCAAGCGGGGCTGCAGCACCCGGGGCACCGGTCGCTCCGAGCGCCGAAGCCGCACCGACCCGGATCTTCGGGGCGTCATGCGAGAGCAGGCGCAACAGGAAGGGGACGGCCGGGCCGCCAAGTGCGGCAACTGCCGATACTGCGGCCTCGCGCACGCTTTGGTATTCATCGGCAAACAGCCGGGCGAGTGGGGCAAATCCCTGGATATCCCCGATGGCCCCGAGAGCGGATGCGGCGCTGCACCGTACCTCCTCGTCACCATCCAGCAGGAGGCCGGAAAGACCCGGGACTGCACGTTCGCACCGGATCTTCCCGAGCGCTTCGGCAACGGCTGCCCTGACCCGGGCTGATGGATCACTGATGGAGGAGATAAGAGGGTCTGATGCCTCCTCTCCGTACTTCACAAGACTCTCCACTGCGATCATCCGCACGTCCTCGTCAGGACTTTTGAGTGCGGCAAGAAGGGAGGATATGTCTTTTGCAGGAGGAGCACCCGGTTTTTTTGCATCAGGCACCGGCACTTCAAGGATAGTCTTCCCCGGGGTTTCGGCAACCGGTTCACGCGGGGCATCCGGCTCACGCTGCTGCACGGGCCGGGTATCGGGAGCCCTGAGGGTTACCGGATCCGGCCGGACCGGTTGCGGCCCTGCAGCAAGCGGGGCCAGGCCGGGCGTCGGAGAAAATTTTGCCCGCTGGTCGGGATGGACGGTAGGGGAGGGCCTCCCACTCCCGGATCCTCCCCCCTCACCATGCCCCGTAGTATCCACCGGGGTCCGGTCAATGTGTATTTTTGCCGGGGCCGATCCGTGACCGTAGTTCCGTGACCGGGCAAGGTACTCCTGGGCAGTCTGCCGTATTGTCGGGTTATCGCTTTTCTGTGCCTGGACAAGGGCATCCCTGCCGGCGCCGCCCATCTGCATGAGCGTGCCTGCCGCACCCTGCCGGACCCCGTAATACCCGTCACCCAGGGCGCAGACAAGGCCGGGAAGGGCTGAACGCCCCATCGCAGCGAGCGCTTTCCAGTTTTCCCGGGCAAGGTCGAAGAGGAATTTTTCCTGATCGGTTGACGGCGCCCAGTCGTACTCGGCAAGGGTGTTTGCCGCAGCAAAACAAACCGTGTGGACCGGATGGGCAAGAGCTTTTACAAGATGCTGGACTGCACGCTTGTCCGGAATATTTCTGAGCGCCTCAGCAGCGCTGACACAGATCTCGGGATCGGAGTCATGGAGCAGGGCACAAAGGGGGAGAACGGCACGGGGATCCCCAATTCTCCCAAGGGCTTCTGCCGCATCACGCCGGACGCCATAGTACGGATCGGAAAGGAGGTTGACAAGGACCGGGACCGCCGGTTTTTTTATCCGGACCAGCTCTTTCCAGTCGCAAACGGCCGCCTTGAGCCGGACATAATCTTCCTCGGTTTTTGGTTTCCAGCCCCCGAGAGTGAGCACTTTTGCAGCATTGGCCCGGAGGAGGTGTGACTGCGCACTGAGTGCCTCGACCAGTGCCGGCCAGGCAGGTTCACCGCAGTTTCTGAGGATAAGAATGGCAAAATTCTGGGATTTTTTTTCAGTGCTCGCAAGAAGTTTTCCCAGGAACTGCATCCCTGATGCACCGGAACCAAAAAGGTACCGGGAAATTTCTTCCGGGTTTTCCTGGTACATCTCCATGATCACCGGAACTGCATCATCGACCGGAAACGAATCGATGTTGAGGACCGTTGCAAAAAGATGAGGACGTGACTTTTTGTCTGATGATGAAAGGGCGGAAAGGAGGGTGGGGACGCCGGCAGGCCCGGCTTTTTTGAGCGCTGCGGCGGCATCCCGGACAATTTCCGGATCGCTGTACTGGAGGGCCTGAACAAGCCCCGGATAATCTTTCTGGGCAAAAAGAGCCGGGACATCGGGTCGGAACAGTTCAAAAAAACCCATTGTAATCTCTCCGGGACAACAACGACCGTCGTTAGTATCGTGTACTGGCACGCAATGGTATAAAAAAATTTTGAGTTACGATTCCAGGGTAATATTGCTTTTTTACAATAAAAACGGATAATTACCGTTTACCGGAATCCCGCGCAGAAAACCGGGATTACAGGGACCAGTCCCGGAAAGAACCCGGGGGGAACCGGACAATTGTCCGCAGGAAATTAAAATCTCCAAATGCATGCAACCGTGGGACCGGATCAAAAAAAAAACTGGTGGACGAAAATTTACTTTTCTTCCCGGACCATGGAGATGGCTTTTTTCGGGCACTCGTTTGCGCAGATCCCGCAGCCCTTGCAGAACCGGAGGTCGACGTTTAAATCCTCATCGATCACGCCATCCGGGCAGTACATCGAGCACAGGCCGCATGCGTTGCACTTCTCCTTGTCGACAACCGGCTTGAACACCCGCCACGAACCGGTCTGGCCGGCCGCGCCTTCGGTCGGTTTGCTTATCGCGAGCCGGTCGCGTTTTGCTATCCCGCTCATGCGCTCATCTCCTGGTACGCAGCCTCGGCTGCCTTGACATTGCGCTCATCGGTAAACATTCCCTTGATCGCGGTCTTTGCAGAGTCCCGTGAGATGATCCCCATCTTTGCAAGCGCCCCAAGCACCGGGGTATTGAGGATCGGACTTCCCGCAACAACAAGATTTTCCTTGAGCGCGATCCCGGTGAGATCGACGTGAGTCGTTGCAAACCCGGGAAATTCCTGCTTATGAGCGCTGTTGATGAGCACCCGGCCGCCTTTCTTTAAGCCGTGCAGCACATCGACCGTCTCCATCACGCTCGCATCGAGTACGACAACAAGATCCGGGTTCCGGATCTGGCTGTAGATCCGGATGGGGTGGTCATCGATCCGGACAAACGAGACTACAGGTGCCCCCCGACGCTCGGCGCCATAGAACGGGCACGCGGTCGCGTACTTCCCATCATGGAGCGCAGCGGTCGCAAGGAGCCGGGCCGCGGTCACGCCGCCCTGCCCGCCCCGGGAGTGGATGCGGATCTCAAACATGGTTCTTCACCCCGAACCAGAACTCTTCTCCTATGCGGCGCTTCCGGACAAATTCCGCGATGTCGTCGTACGTCACTTCCTGGCCGCCAAGCCCGGCAATGACGCTGTAGACATCGTTGTGGCATTTTGCCATGATCTCGTGGGCGACAATACCTCCGTACCCGAACGAGTAGTCCCGGTCGATCACGACAACTTCTTTTCCCGCAAGATCGAGCTTCGGGAACGGCCGGAACCAGCGCAGGCGCATCGAGCCGGCCTTTATTCCCTCTTTCCGCAGGATATCTATGGCGACTTCGGCCTCTTTCCCGAGAGTCCCCATCGCAATGAGGATCACGTCCGCATCTTCGCACCGGTAATTTTCGGTCGGGCCATAGCTGCGCCCGAAGCGCTTCGCGAAATCCTTCTCGGTTTCCGCGATCACTTTTTCCGAGTCCCGCATCGAGCGCTCGATGTCCCACTTGAACAGGAAGTGCTGGTCGGGCCCGGTAAGACCGCCGTACCCGGCCGGGTTTTTCACATCGATTGCATGCGGCAGGTGGATCGGCGGGATGAAATCCCCGGGCTCGACCGTATCGAGCGGCTGCATGATGTGCGAGAGGACAAAGCCGTCGAGGTTAACCATGACCGGCAGCAGCACATCGTTGTGCTCCGCGATCCGGAATGCCATGAGCGTCGTATCGTAGGCTTCCTGCACGGTCGAGACATAGACCTGGAGCCAGCCGGTGTCGCGCTCCTGCATCGCATCGGTGTGCTCGGCCCAGATATTCCAGCCGGGCCCGAGCGACCGGTTCACGTTTGTCATGACAATCGGGAGCCGGGCTCCGGCCGCCCAGTTGGTCATCTCGTGCATGTAGAGCAGGCCATGGGCGCTCGTTGCGGTAAACGTCCGCACGCCCGTGATGCTTGCACCAATGCAGGCTGCCATTGCCGAGTGCTCGCTTTCCACCGGGATGTACCGGCTGTCGAGCTGGCCGCTTGTCACGTAATCCGCTATGGTCTCCACGATCTCGGTCTGGGGCGTGATCGGGTATGCCGCGACCACTTCAGGCTTTGCCTGCCTGACTGCTTTTGCAACCGCCTTGTTTCCCGTTGAGATCTCCTTCATGACTGTGCCTCCTCTGCTGCAAGCCGGGCGAGTGTTTTTTCCCGGTCGCTTTTGAGAACCTCAAGGGTCTTTGCATCGATACCCCTGAAACGTCCCTGCGGCTGGAGGTAATCTTCAAGCGGCAGGAGTTTTCGCATCGCCGCCTTTGACGGTCCGCTGATCGAGAGTTTCCCGTGTTCGCGTTCGTAGAGAACCCAGACACCGGATTTTACCGCGAGTTTTCCCATCTCGATCGTCTTCTCGGTCGGATACCGCCATCCGGGCGGGCAGGGGGCGAGGATGTGGATGAAGGTCGGGCCCCGGAACGTGAGCGCCTTTGTGACTTTCTTAAAAAGATCCTGAGGGTACGCGGCGCACGCCGTGGCCATGTAGTCAAGGTGGTGGGCGGCGACAATCGCATCGATATCCTTCTTCTCATCCTTTTTTCCGGTCGGGGTGGTCGTTGTCTTTGCGCCAAGCGGCGTCGCGCCGGACCGCTGCATCCCGGTGTTCCCGTACGCTTCATTATCGTAGCAGATATACAGGAAATCGGTGCCACGCTCGAACGCGCCAGACATCGACTGGATGCCAATATCCAGCGTCCCCCCGTCGCCGGCGTACACGATCACGTTGGTCTTTTTGCCAAGCGCACGGAACGCGTTCGACATGCCCGACGCACACGCAGCCGCCGCCGCAAATGCGACATTATAGACCGGGACATTTACCGCGGTGTTAGGGTAGATACCCTGGATGACACTCGTACAGCACGCGGGCACGACAAGCACGGTATCGGGCCCGGCAGCTTTTAACACGTACCGCAGCGACAGGGACGAACTACACCCTGCGCAGGCAGACGTGCACTTTTCTATGAACTCGTCTTTTGGGATTTCCGTAATAATCACCAGATCCGGTAAAATGTTTGGAATGAAAGGAGCGCGAATCGGGATCGCGGATCTATCATTATTTATCATCACAGATAGGCAAAAAAGGATCTGTTTTTACTCACGTCCCGGCCGGGACAATCCGGTACCAGCCTTCCGGGACGGTCATCTCATACCTGACGCCTTTTCCCGGTTCACCATTCCCAAGAAGGGAGATCCCGGAACCTTCCGGGAAATCATGGACAAAAAACGGCCCGAAGTTCTTTGTCCCGAGCGTCCGTATAAAAACCCCGGGTTTTTCTTTTTCCGGGATACCCGAACCATTATCCTCGTACACAAGGATCAGGTTATCGCCTTTCCGGCGGTACCGGATCCGGATTTCGGTCACATTTTTTGCATGCCGGAGGGTTTTGACGATGAACCGGGAAAACACTTTTTTAAGACCCGGGTCACCGAAGATCTCAAAACCGGCCACAATTAAAAAAACAATGATTCCTGCCGCTACGGCTGTCTGATTTTATCCCTGCACCGGTCGGGATTTCCCGAAACTGGTTTCACTTTCACCCCGCCCGGCCGGTCTTTAAACACCGGATATGTCAACTGATGATATGGGGAGGATACAACCCACCAAAATTCCAAAACCGACATTCCTTACCAAACCCCCTCGGAAATGCCGTTCTGGATCCTCCCAACTCTCATACCTCAAAAATCAAAAAAAGCAAACCCTCCAAATCAACAAACAACGGATTGTCAGATCGTCCCAGGGGCGGGTCCCTCTCATCCCACTCCGTGGGAAGCATCTTTTTAAAATTTCCAAACCGCATTTTCAGGGATTTTTTTGTTGGACGTCACCATCCCGCCATATTTCCTTTTCTCTTGCGCTTCTGCCCCGCAATAACGGCAAATACCGGTTAAATCCCTTAAACCGATCAATAACCTATTTTAGGAGTGCTTCGTAAAACACTCCTATGGCGCTTCGATCACTCAACCTGCCGGGTGTCGGGACAAAATACGAATTTGAGACCGACAAGGGAGACACCGTCGCGATCTTTTTTACAAAGACCGGTTCGATCCAGATGTACACCCTCCAGGACGGCTGCCATACACCAAGCGTTGCCGAGATGTCGCCGGTCGAAGCGCGGAGGCTCGGGAACATCCTTACCGGTGCCATCATTGAAGCCGATGAAGAAAGTGTCGAGATCGCATTTTCGGCCCTTGCCGATCTCCGGGTCACCATCCACGCTTACATCATCCCGGAAAATGTCGCCGGGAAAACGATCGAAGACCTCCAGATCCGGGCAAAGACCGGGACAACCGTTGTCGCCGTTTCACGAAACGAGAGAAACATCATCAACCCCCCACCATCATTTGTATTTGAGACACGCGACGCCGTGCTTGTTATCGGCGAAACCGACCAGCTCAAACTCTTTGAACGGGAAATCATGGTGGATTGATGGACGGCATCATAATCGCACTTTTTGTCTGCCTCGTGCTTGCCCTCATCAGCAAGTACCTGACCATTCCGGCGATCCCGTCCTACATTATCGCCGGGATACTTCTTGGGAAAACCGGCCTTGGGATCGTCGTCTCAGACCCGGTCAGCAACTTTTTCTCGGACATGGGTCTCATCTTCCTGCTTTTTTTCATGGGCCTTGGCATCCACGTGGACCGGCTCTCAGACAACCGGTCGGCAGTCATTGGAAGCGGCGTCATTGACTTAAACGTCAACATGCTGATCGGCTTTGTCGCCGCATACCTCCTCGGGTTTTCCCTGATAGAATCGCTCATTGTTGCAGCAGCATTTTACATATCAAGCACGGCAATGGCGGTCACCTCCCTTGTGGAGAACCGGAAACTGATGATGCGGGAGTCAGAGACCGTCATCTGGCTGATGGTCTTTGAAGACCTGGTGATGATCCTCCTCCTTGCACTCCTCTCGGCCGGCAGCGGAGACCTGTTGTTCTTTGCCGTAAAAACCATCGCGATGCTGGTCATACTCTATGCAATCGCCCGGTACGGCAAGGAGTTTTTGATCTCGATCCTCGAACGGGACGACGAGCTCCCGGTTCTTTTCACGTTTATCTCCGTGGTCGTTGTTGCCGCGTTTGCGCTCTATATCGATGTCCCGGACACGCTGATGGTCATCGCGCTCGGGGTGGCATATGCAACGACCGACCCGGATGCGTTCGAGCAGCATGCCCGGCCGTTCAAAGATGTCTTCCTCGTGGTCTTCTTTGTGTTCTTCGGCGTCACGATCGATTTTTCAGGTGGCGTCAATATCGCGGTGATGGCGATAATCTGCATCCTTGCAATTGTCAGCAAGCTGATCTCGGGAATCCTCACCGGGATCTACCTGTATGGCTCTGCAAAATCGGGCCTTGAGATCTGGGCAAACACGATCGGGAGGGGAGAATTTTCCATCGCGCTTGCGGCGTTGTACGGTTCACCGCCGGTTGCCGCAACGATTGCCGCGATGGTGATCGTGACGTCGCTTGTCGGTTCGTTTGCGGCAAAATATTCCGGTTCACTCTCCCGGAGTTTCACCCGCCGGCCCCATCATGGACCGCCACGCCGGATCCACACCCCCCGGTAAACGGCCGGATTGTCCCGGGCCAAAAATTTTTTCCCGGGTCTTGTAACCTCACTTTTTTTTTCGCCCGGCAGATACAGTATTTTATTCAAGCGACAACAAGACCTGCACACGTACCCGTACGCGGGGGAGTGCCTGAATGACTGAAACGGGAATGCCCGAGGGTCCCGGCAGCAGGGCCGGTTGTATGGTCTGCGGAAAACCGCTGAAGTACCTTGAAACGGCAGAACAGCGCGAGTGCTCATACTGCCACGAGATCCGGCAGGCGGATGCTGTCTGCGAGGACGGTCATTTTGTCTGCGACCGGTGCCACCGGCTCGGGGCGGACGATGCAATCGAACAGTACTGCGCAACGACCACCGAAACCGACCCGGTAAAAATGGCAGTCACGCTCATGGTAAACCCGGTCGTCCACATGCACGGCCCCGAACACCACTTCCTTGTCCCGGCCGTACTCCTTGCTGCCTACTGCAACGTGACCGGTCAACCGGAGAAAAAAGCAAAACTGATCGCGACGGCCCGGGACCGGGCCGGGATGATCCATGGCGGGGCCTGCGGGTTTATGGGCGACTGCGGGGCTGCGGTCGGCACTGGCATTTTTGTCTCGCTAGTCACGGGCGCAACCCCGCTTTCCCGGCTCGAATGGCAGCAGGCAAACCTCGCGGTCGCAGAAAGCCTCATGGAGATCGCAAAACATGGCGGGCCCCGGTGCTGCAAGAGAAACACCTTCCTTGCCATTAAAGGTGCCATTGCATTTACCGAAAAGACCCTTGGCGTCAAGATCCCGGTGAGCCCGAAGGTCACCTGTATCTTTTATGGCATGAACAAAGAGTGCAGGACAACAGACTGCCCGTTTTACCCGGTCCGCTGACCGTCCCCGGTCCCTGCGTTTCCCCGTATCTCGATAATCCGTTCCACGATCCGACGCGAACTTGAAAGGTCGCCACCCGGAAACTGGCCGATCCGGACGACCTCTGCTTTCAGGTTGCGGGCTAAAAGATCGGCCCGGAGTTTTTCTTCATTAAAGTACTGGTTGAACCCGATCGTGATCACATCGGGCCGGATCTCTTCGATGGGCCGGAACATGTCGGTCGGATCGCCAAGGACTGCATGGTCGACCGGTTTGAGCGCCGCGATCATGGCACAGCGCTGGGCCTCGGGGATGATCGGACGGGGCTTGTACTTCACGTTTGCGTCCCGGGCAACGATCACGTAGAGTTCGTCGCCGAGTTTTTTTGATTCGGCAAGGTAGAAGAGGTGGCCCGGGTGGAGAATGTCAAACGTCCCGGTTGCAACGATCCGCCGGCCGGTCACGGGACAACCTCCAGATCGAACCGGTCACCGTCCGCGGTAAAGCAGAGCCAGTCGTTCTCCTGGTACGGGGCGCCGACAATGATGTGGTACCGCCCGGCCCTGGGGAAAAAGTTGAGATCCGCATCGGATGGCCGGATCACGCCGTTCGGGTGCGAGTGGGCGCTTCCTGCCTTATGGGTGTCAAGCGGCATCATGTCAAAGAGGACCATGGCCGATGAGCTTCCGCCAATGGTGCCGGGCAGGAGGACTGCCTCATCGATCACGTTGTCTTTTTCCCGGAGGAGTGCGGCAAATTCGTTGGGATGGTTCTCGCATCCCATCGTCAAAAGCAGCGTGAGCACGTCTTTTTTTATCCCGCGGATGGTCATGGTGATGTCCCTTACTATGAAAAACGCGAACAGTCCCTGAAAGGACCTTCGCCTGAGTACCGATCCATTCGCTCTCGTATGCAAAAAATCCTTGCAAGACGCCGGGAGATCCCGGAACAAAAAATAAAAATTGTGGGATTCTTATGAGCTGCCGCCGCTCTTGAGCCATGTGAGGAAGGCGGCGATGAGGTCGCTGTCACTCTGGTCCTGGTCCCCGCCCGAATTCACGTTCCGGGCCTCGATCTGGCCGGAGGACTGCCCCTCTGATTGCCGGCCCTGGCCGTTTGCGCCAGTGATCCCGTCCGCGTTATTGTCCCCTCCCGGGAACTGGCCGTGGGTCATGTTCCCGGTAAAGGTTGCGTTGCCATCCATCGGGATGCATCCGGTCAGGTTGACCCCGGTCCAGTTGCCGGTATCAGACTCATTATCAGGATATCCCCGCGGGCAGAACGTGACGTTCAACGCGGTTGTATTGTCCGGCCCGAACCGGGTCATATTCCTGAATCCCGTCATGTTGCCATATCCCGAAGCATCGTGCTGCGTCGTGTTCCCGAATGCCGTGAAGTTTCCTTCACCCATCCTTTCAGGCCGGGTCATGTTGCCGGTCATGTTCCCGAATGCCTGGTCCGGGGGTCCCTTGACAACGGTCCCGTTCCCCCACTGCTGATCGCTACCCTGGTTCTGGCCCTGGTTGTTGCCCGGACCGTTTGTGTTTCCCTGTCCGGATCCCTGGCCATGGTTCATGTTCCCGCCCTGGGCCGGCCCGGCTCCCTGGCTCATGCCCCCCTGTCCCTGGTTCCCCGGAGTATTGCCCGAATTCGATCCCTGGCCCGATCCTGCTGCCGAGACCATAGGTACAAGGACCACGGAGAGACAGACAAGGACCGCTGCGATACGTCCGATCTGGTATAATCGTGCCATTTCATTTTCTCCCGGATACACCGGGCTATCGATGCCCGGTGCTCATCCTTGTCGGGTCATGTTCCGCTCACAGGGATAAATTCAAACGACGCCCCCGGTCAAAGATTTGTCCACAACCGGGATAATTTATACCAGCCGGTTTATAGAATGGACCGGGAGGATAGCACCGAAAAATCCGGGAATTTTTTTTTGTAAGTCCCGGAGATTCCGGAAGCTCCGGGAAATAACATGGCGAAATGGAAAAAAATAATCCGGGAATTACTCAACTGCGGCAAGCTGGGCGCTCAGGTCTGCCGAAAGGTTTGTCCCGGTAAAATCTCCCGATGTCGGGAGGTCCATGGTAAACTCCTGCGTAATGTCGTACTGCACGACACTTCCGGCCGGGACGGTCATGTCAAGAATATGGCCGCCTTTGGCCCGGTCATCGGACAGGAAGTGAAGATGGTAACCCTGTGCATTGAGGCCTTTTAAGAACGTTGGCGTGTAAAACCCGATGACCGTGCCGGTCACATTGGTGTACGTGTGGACCTGCTGTTCTTTTGACGCGTTCGTGAGCGTGGGGTACGGTTTATCCTGCGCCGGGATCGCCCGGACCGTAACTGAGGGGAACGTCCCGTGGATCTTTACCGCATAGATCATGTTCTGGCTGGGAAGTTCTTCTGCCATTGAGTCCATGAACTCCGAATCGTTCATGGCCCGGCTTGTTGTTGCCTGTCGGAAATCCGTGCCGAAGTACGTAACGGTCGCAAACGGCGTGGTCTGGTTGTCAGCGGCCACAACAACCGAGCCGTCGGCCTTTGCATGGTACACCGTGCCATCAAGCACGATCATCTCGCCGTCAAGCCGGTCGAACGTGCCGATCCCGAAATTGCCGTGCTTTTTTAATTCAGCGACCGTGACGTTGCCATCATAAACGCCCTGCATGAGCGCATCGATGGTCGAGACCTGGTAGAGCGTGTCCTCACCGGTCTCAGCGGCCGGGGCGTTTTTTACAAAATGCGTATAGAGGGATGCCCCGGCAAAGACGATTGCGACGGCAAGACCCATACCGAGAAAAAATTTGTATTCCATATCGGGGCCTTTATCCGGCTGCTTACTTCTTGCCGGTGACCTTGATGATATGATACCCGAACTGGCTTTTTACCGGGCCGACAACTTTTCCCTGCTCTGCGGCAAACGCGGCCTCTTCGAATTCAGGGACCATCTGTCCTTTGCCAAACCAGCCGAGGTCCCCGCCGCTCTTTTTGGACGGGCATGACGAGAACCGCTTTGCGACTGCGGCGAAGTCTTCGCCATCGTTGATCCGCTTTAAGATCTTGTTTGCATCTGCCTCGCTTGTGACAAGGATATGGGATGCACGAACCTGTGTGGTCATGTATAGTGATGGGGAGGTTTTGGAATAAAAGGGTTGATGGGATTGTTCGGGAAAACGGGTATTTTTATCCTGGCAGTTTATCCCGCTCTAAGGATCCTGCAAAATCCAAACTTTTTTTGGCCTGCACTTATCGCACCCTAACAGCCAACGATGGTACCAGACCATGAATGCAACAATACCCGTGACACCATTCCGCACGACCGCCAAAAAATTCGGAGGAGACTAATGCCACCCGAAGCTGAATCCCGGCCGGCCGATAACCTCCCGGGTGGCCCGGCATTCCCGGAGGCGTGCCCGTTCTTTGCACAGCGGTTCGGGCCGGCCCCGGTCTCGGTGCTCTGCGTGGACGACGACCCCGACCTGCTTGTCGTGACCCGGCTTGTCCTCGAACAGGACGGCAGCATAGCGGTTACCACCTGCCCGTCACCGGATCTTGCTTTCGATCTCGTGCAGCGGACAACCTTTGATCTGATCGTCTCGGACTACAATATGCCAGGAATGACCGGTGTCGGGTTGTTTGAAAAACTCCGGGAGGCCGGGTGCAGGACACCGTTTTTCCTGTTCACCGGCCACGATGCGTCCGCAGTTCCCGGGCTGTCCCGGGTCCTGGACGCAAATGCGGACGCATATATCACCAAATCCCCCCGGGCCGGTTCGCCCTTCAGGCACCTCCGCGAAACCATCCTCCGGCATGCCGGCCGGGAATCTGATCCGGCACGACAGTAAATCCGGACCGGGGATTTTCCGGTGCCCGTAATTTTCCTTATACCCGTTTTTGCAATTTTTTGCCGTGGTTTTTATCGTGGACAAATTTTCTAAAAAAATTTCACCGGAAAAACCCGCCACCCGTCCGGGCCTTCCCAAATCAGCCCACGAAAATATGAAAAACAAAAACTGTTTAGGAAATCCCCGGCCGGCCTGAAACCTCTTCGGGCAGCATTGATGGGCACCTAACAGGAGAGGTATGATCAGGACAGGGCCGGAGCGTGTTGACCCATGCTGATACAGACCCACCGGTCCTGCCCGGGAACACCCGGACTGCAAAAGAGGACATATGCACGAACACCTCCCGGGTCCGCCCGGGGCTGCCCCACGCGGGGCAGATCGTTTGCAGTCCATATGCATGAAAACAGAAACGGAGGTGACCACGACAAAAACAGAGAACCACTGTTGCCAGGCATAACAGCCTTTTCGAGTATCCAGTATCACCAACTGCGTACCAGCTACCACGCACAGGGATATTCAGGCATACGACTTCCGACACATACCGAAAACTTTCGGCAACATCTTTTTTCCTTAAATTGCATTCGCGAATTTTACCAGTAAAAACCAATTCGCCGCCGGCCGTGATCAGATCCTGTACATGCACTATGAGAAGGAATTGCAGCGGCAGGCAAAAGAGAAAATCGTATACGGTTATGCCGCAACCACGCTTTTTACTGCCTGGAAGGTATCGAACTGCCGGAGGATCCGGTCGTCGCCATGGTATTCCCGGATGAATTTTACAAACGCCCGGATCTGTTCGATGGTGTCGGGGCTCAGCTCGTGCTCCATGATACACGCATCCTTCGATGCGATCTGCTCCGGCACCCGGATCATCATAAGAAACGACTGGAGCGTCACATGCCGGTCCCGGATGATTTCCGCTATGCGCCGGCCTGCGGGTGTCAGGGTAACCCCGTCGTACTTCCGGTACGTGATCATTCCCAGCCGGTCGAGCTTCTTTACCATCTCCACAACCGTAGGAGGCTGGACGGAGAGCTCGGCCGCGATATCCTTTGTCCTCGCGTACCCCTTCTCGAGCGTGACGTTTAAGATCGCTTCAAGATAGTCTTCCGCTTTCCTGCTCAGCGAATGCATGCAGATCTCTTGGACGGGCAGGTTTATAATATTTAGGTTGACCTAAAAAAAGTCCGGTTTCCGGTCATTCGGATCAATTCAGAAAATCCTCAGCATGTTCGGGAAAATACAGACAGGCCAAACATTGTTCGGGACGGGATTATGTGTCCCAAACAGGCGAATTCTTTATTCATGAAAGTACCTGAAAACCTGTCAAAGGATCAAAACTCCTGTGACGGGGCAGTAATCACGCTTGACACCGTCCTTCCTCCGGCCCGCTGCCGGATCGTGTCGGTGCCGGCCCGGGGGGCATTCCGGAAACGCCTGCTCGCCATGGGCATTGTCCCGGGCGCAAACATTGCCGTTGTCCGGCTTGCGCCCATGGGGGACCCGGTTGAATACGAGATCAAAGGATACCACCTCTCGCTGCGTAAAAACGAGGCTCATGATATCTCCGTAACCCGGGAGTGCGTATAATGGATGCAAAAATTCCGCTGCCGCTTGTCCCGGCAGGAAAAGAGGTCCGGATCACCGACATCCGTGCCGGTGAGGGGATGTACCGCCGGTTTACCGCGATGGGAATTTCCCCGCAGTCGCTTATCACGGTCATCTGCGCAGACCGGGGTTCGATTATTATTTCGGCCGCGGGAGCACGCTACGCTCTTTCCAAAGGTATGGCCATGAAAATTTATGTTGCCGACCCGGAGCCTGCCAAACCTCAGGAGGCCTCCTGATGGATAACAAAAAAATCCGGATTGCCCTTGCCGGAAACCCGAACGTGGGAAAGAGCACGCTCTTTAACGCAATCACCGGCGCCCACCAGCACGTGGGTAACTGGCCGGGGGTCACCGTTGAGAAAAAGAGCGGGAATATCCTGCACCAGGGACACGATCTCGAAATTGTCGATCTCCCGGGGACGTACAGCCTGACCGCGTACTCGGCAGACGAAGTGGTCGCACGGGACTACCTCATCGATGAAAAACCGGATGTCGTCATCCATGTCATCGATGCGACCAATCTCGAACGCAACCTGTACCTGACCACCCAGCTCCTTGAGACCGGTGTCCCGGTCGTTATCGCGCTTAACATGTCGGACATGTCCGAGCAGCGGGGCGACCAGATCAGCCGGAAAAAGATGGAAGAGTATCTCGAAGTCCCGGTCGTCCGGACCGTGGGAAGCAGGGGCGAGGGCATCAAAGAACTCCTCAACGCCGCAGTCCACGAAGCCGAGACGTCGCCCCACCACGAACACTCAATCGGGTATGGCGACAAGACCGAACAGGTGATAGCAAAGCTCTGCGACATCCTTAACCGGGACGCAGCGCTCACGAAAAAATACCCGGCCCGCTGGCTTGCCACCCGGCTCCTTGAAGGGGACGAGAACGCACAGGAAAAGATCGGCACGAGCACCGTGAAAAACAATGTCAATGTGTTCCTGAAAACGATTGACACCGGGGAGTATGAAGCCGCGATGGCCGACCGGAGGTACGACATCATCTCCGCGATCCTCCCGCAGGTCTGCACCACCTGCGTTAAAAAAATGAATGCATCCGATCTTATCGACCGGGTCGTAACAAACCGGTTCCTGGGAATCCCCATCTTCCTCGCGCTTATGTGGGGGGCGTTCGAGCTCACGTTCGCTGCTGCCGCCCCGTTTACTTCAGCTATCAATGCCGGGATCGCAGCGCTCGGTTCCGCGGTCACGGCCGGTATGGAACCCGGACCCTTGACATCGTTTATCAACGACGGGCTGATAGGAGGTGTCGGGACCGTGCTCGGGTTTGTCCCCAACATCTTCATCCTGCTCCTGATCCTTGCGATTCTCGAAGACAGCGGGTATCTCGCCCGGGCCGCATTTGTCATGGACCGGCTGATGTACGCCATCGGCCTCCCGGGAAAATCGTTTATTCCGATGCTCATCGGCTTTGGCTGCAACGTGCCGGCCATCATGGCGACCCGGACGATTGAGGACAAAAAGGACCGGCTCATCACGATCCTGGTTAATCCCTTCATATCCTGCGGTGCACGGCTCCCGGTATACGTTCTCTTTGCCGGGGTCTTTTTCCCGGAGAATGCCGGGACGGTTATCTTCGGACTCTATGTGCTTGGCATCGTGATCGCCATCCTCTCGGCAAAACTCTTCCGCTCGACAATCCTTCCGGGCAAACCGGCACCTTTCCTGATGGAGATGCCACCCTACCGGCTCCCGACCGTAATGACCTCGCTTATCCACATGTGGGACCGGGGCTCGATGTATCTCAGGAAAGCCGGCGGCGTCATCCTTGCAGTCGCCATCATCGTCTGGGCCCTTGCCTCGCTCCCGTACGGCGTCGAGTACGGCGGAGCGGAAAGTTACGCAGGGATCATCGGCCACGTGCTCCAGCCGCTTGTCGCACCGCTCGGGTTTGACTGGAAGATTGCCGTCGCCCTGCTCTTTGGGTTCATGGCAAAAGAGGTCGTGGTCGGATCGCTTGGCGTCCTTTACGGTGTCGGGGAAGACGGACTCGGCAGTGCACTTCTGGCCGATCCGTCCATGGGTGCGGTGACGGCTTTGGCCCTCATGGTCTTTGTGCTGCTTTACCTGCCCTGCATGGCCGCCATGGCCGTGATCAAAAAAGAGACCGGTTCCTGGAAATGGACCGGCTTTTCGGTGGTCTATGGGATCGTGGTCGCGTACCTCGCGGCCCTGGCCGTCGTGTACATAGCGCCGTTCTTTATCGGAGGTGCCTGATATGGCAACAGGAAAAATTATCTTTACCGCGCTTGTCGGGGCGATCTACGCAGTCTTTGGGATCGTGCAGATCCTTGCCGGGATTCTTCCGGATCTCGCAACTGCTCTCGAACCGTACTCTATTTCTGGTGATATCGTGCAGGGCTTTGTGCTCTGCGTGATAGGTTCGGTCTTCCTTTACGGGACAGCCGAAATGCATGCCCGCCGGGCCGGGGCCGAGGCGTTCCTGTACGTAGGACTCCTCCTCTCGCTTGCGTTTGGCATCATCATGCTCCTTGACGTCTGCGCCATCGGGATCGACACGGTTGTCTTTGGAGAAGAGGGGGAGAACACCTGGGAGCTCGTATCGTTTGCGGTGCCGATGCTGTACCTGGCGATCTTCTCGGTCATCGGTTTTGCAGCATGGGGCCGGAAGTTTGTTAAGGAGATTGCGACCGCATAATTTCATTTTTTTTTAATTTCGTGAGACTATCATGATCCAGTCAATTGCACAACGGATCCGTGATGGGAATTTTTCCGTTGCGGAACTTTCTGCGGGCGTCGGGCTCTCGCAGGAACAGCTCAAAAACCGGCTCGACCTTATGGAGCGGCAGGGATACATCGCCCGCGAAGCAGACTGCACCCCTGAGGGCGGCTGCGGGTGCTGCCATTCCTGCCCGACATGCGGGAGCGGCGACAAAAACGTGCTCCCGACCCGGTACCGGCTCACAGAAAAAGGAAAGAATCTTGCCAGTAAAAGCCCGGGGGCCGGTGACGGGATCCGGTAATTTCCAAAAAGATTTTAAAAAAAATCCGGACCGGGATTGCCCGGTTGATCCAACGATAAAATTTTTAATTTTTGCTTTTCTTTTTTTGGATTTCGTAGTAATTTTTTGATTCCGGGAAACGGTACAAAACAATCCGTGATTTTATTGTGCCAGCCATTTTTCAAAATCCAGCCGGTTGAAAATGACACCAAGGCCAAGGATGATGTACCCGACAATGAGCGCAGAAACGACCGTTCCTTCCCGCAGGCCTTCGATGGATCCGAGCGTGAAAAAAGAGATGATGGCGGCCCCAAAGACAAGCGATGAATCGAACACGATCTTAACAATGCCAAACCGGTGCCCGGTCTTTTCCGCGATGGCCTTGACAAGTCCCTCGCCCGGGTTCATGATAACATTTGCCGAAACCTGCAAAAAGATCCCGAGGGCAAGGACGAGACAGCCGGCAAGCAGGACAATAATCTCGCCCACGTACGAGACCGGGTGGACCGGGGCGGTAAGGAACATCCCGACATCCACAAATACCCCAAGAAAGAGCCCGACAAAAACCTGGAGGTACTGGTGTTTCGGGAACGCTTTTTTGAGAATCACAATCTCGCCGGCTAAAAAGAACAGGCTTAAGGCAAACGTCAGCTCCCCAAAAGTGACCGGGTACGAAAGGCAGAGCACGTACGGGATGCTTGAGATAGGAGGGGTGCCAAGAAACGACCGGGTGATGAGGCTGATCCCAAGGCCCATGAAAAAAAGGCCAAGAAGAAGGAAAGAATATCGTTTCAGCAGTCCGACCCGGATCATGGCAACCAAATCTCCCGGATTTATTGGATTCCGGCGCTCATTAATGCTCGCGGATACAGCAGGGAGTTGAAATGTGCAACAACAAATATTCGGATTTTCCCTGACAGGTTTTGCCGTCCGGGTCAATCAGAAATTATTTCTTGGCGCAGGAACTAAGAACATTATAGTACCCGGGGATTTTTTGAAATTCCGGGCTTTGCAAAACCATTACAGGATTTTTATCATGACGACAACGAAAGGACAAACTCCGGAAACCACGAAGAACACAAAAGAAAAAGATCCCTGTACCGGGGAGCACTGCACGGTCGAGATGTGCCGGGGCTGCCACAGTCTTGAAGGGTGTGCCGGGGCGAAGGTGCCGGCAAAGGGAGAGCACCAGGGCCACAGCAAGTAAATCCAGACGATTTTTTTTTAACAATTCCCTTTTTCGGACTTCATGGCAATCCGTATTATCAACCTGCCGGAAAATACATGAGGTTCTGAAACGACTCGATTTTGACCGGGCCCTCAAAAGACAGATCATTCCCTGAGTGCGTTCTTGTCAATCAGGGGAAACAGCGACCTGACAACAAACGATGTCCCGTCCTGTGTCCTGTAGCCCTCCAGTTCCGCCATGGTCTCAACAACATGGGAGATGACGTCGTTTTCATCACGGATTACCGCAGCCGTGAAATACACCCAGCGCCCACCCCCGTGATGAATATTTGAGAAGGTAATGCCTTCCCAGGTCCCGTCAAGGTACGAGGACTTTTTGCAGTTTTCCGGGAAAATCTCTGCAATTTCGTCAAATTTCCCATCGATAATAAGATCGGCGAGCAGCGGCCGGTCCCGGTCGTAAAAGATAGTGCCAAACGTTGTCGCGCCGATCATCCGGCTTGCCGGGAGTCCGGAGAAATGTTCCATTGCAGTATTCCACGACACGATGCGGTGGCCCGTATCGATCACCAGCTGGGGAAGCGGCGAACCGCGGATGACCGCATTGTGTTTCTTCTCCTGCTCTGCAAGTTTTTTCTCGGTACAGATCCGGTCCGTGATATCGATCCCGATCGACTGGTACTCGGTAATCTTTCCCCGCTTGTCAAAAAATGCCCGGATTGTCCACTGCTGCCATATCGTTGTACCATCCGGCCGGGGAAATTCGAGGGTTATGGTCGTGGCGGGATCGCTGTGACCGGGTTTTTTTAACGCATCCCGAACAATTGCCTCGTTTTTTGGGGAAATAAGCGAAAAAACCTGTATACCTGTCAGTTCCTCAACCGGTTTTTGCACGAACTCGCAGAAGTTTTCATTAACAAACGTGAGCGTCCCGTCAGGTTCGTAATTACAAACACATGCCGACATATCCTCAACCAGCGCCCGGTATTTCTGCATGCTTACCTGAATAGCGTCCTTTGCCCTCCGGTGGCCCTCCATCTCACATTTCAACCGTTCATTTGTCTCTTCCAGATCCTTTGTACGCTGTTGTACCATCCTCTCAAGGTGCTGCTGGTAGTTCTTGAGTTCCGTGATATCCTCAAGCACAATCGTCGCACAGGGTTCCCCGGTATCATCGGTAACCGGGACCATCCGTACAATAAAACTGAATCTTTTCCCGCCCCGTTCGAAGGATTGTTCCGTCGCAAACGATTTGCCCTCAATGACCGACTGGACGTTCTCCTCAAATGCACCGGCATAACTTCCCGATAATTTTGAATGGAGCATACTATGGCCGACCACATCTTCGCGCGGTAAGGAAAACATCCGGAGAAGCGCATCGTTTACCTCCAGGATAAAGAATTCTTTGTCAATGATGAGCATGGGTGAAGAAAAGATATTGATAAACGAAGACAGGGGGAACCGTGTGGCAAGCGTATAGATCTTTGCCGGCCCCAGATTCCGCATTTCAGCCTGACCGGAGAACCTGAGGGTGTCAAGGTACCGGGCCGTTGATTCCCGGGTAAGGGACAGGGCTCGTGCAATCTCGCTGATGCTCATGCCCTTTGGATATTTTTTTAAAAGGTCCCGGATGCGTGTGATTTCTTCATCGTAGTGTGTCATGAAAATTCAGATTTCCGATATAAGAGTTTTGCGGGGGAGGCAACTTGAACCTTGCGGCCTTTGCCTTGCAAATACGACCGCAATGTGCTGCCACGCTTATATCATTCGTCCTATTTGCGTTTCTTGACTTTTAACGGCCAATACTGGTATACAATGCACGAAATGAGCGGCAGCGAGGCAGAACCCTGCAAAAAAGTCGCTTTTCCCTGCATTATCCAATAAGTCCCGTCTTTATCGGGACACGCAGTACCAGGCACCATTGTGTCCCGGGTAAAAAGACATCCCGAAAACCATCAGGTCAGGTGAAAAAATGGAAACCCAGGAAATCGAAAACCTCTTTAAAAACGCAGAACGCGGCGATATTTCTTCGCTGAACCAGATACGTGAGCAGTACTCCCGGTTCAGTGAGACAAACGACGGTCTTTGCGAGATACAGGCAGTTCTTGCGAAGATGTCTGTCAACGATTTTACCACAACCGTGCAGGGGAACTACTCCGGTACGCTTGCCGATGTGGCACGCGAAATCAATACGTTCGAGGAACGGCTCATCAACCTCACGACAACGGCAAACCATGTCGCCCTGGGGAACATCGACGACCTCGCCGAATTCAAAAGGATAAAACAGAGATGCGACAACGATGAACTGGTGCCGGCGTTTACGCAGATGATGACGGCAATCTCACTCATGCTTGCCGATGTGAACATGCTCTCGTCTGCGGTAAAAGAAGGCGGGCTCTCGATCCGGGCTGACGCGGCAAAGCACCAGGGAAAATTTAAAACAATAATCGAAGGCTTCAACACGACCCTTGACGCGATCACCATTCCCTTAACCGAGAGCATGCGGGTTTCCCATGAACTTGCAAAAGGAAATTTTTCTGCACGCATGAATGAGGAGGTCCATGTCTCCGGGGATTTTGCAAAATTCCGTGACGCGTTAAACGATATCGGGAACAATGTTTCGTTAGCGATTGCCGAGATCACACGGGTTGCAGGTGCATACGCAAAGTACGACTTTACCGCAAAGATCGAGAACAACGCGAAACTGTACGGGGATTTTGCCGAGACGGTGACCTCCCTGAACAAGATCGGCTCTGACGTCTCCGAAGTTATCAGGCTTGTCAATTCCCAGGTGGAAAATCTCTCAAGAGGAACCGAGGAAACGACGACGGATCTTTCCGAGATAACAAAGGACGCCGAAGCGATAGCAAAGAACACGACTCATGTCCATGAGAACATGGAAAAAGGGCACGAGGGGATAATCCAGGTATCAAAAGCAATGGAAGATCTCGCAGCCGCAGTAGAAGAGATCACCACAAGCATGGGTAATGTATCGGAGCTTGCAAAAAAGGCAAAGGACCTCAGTAACGGCGGGGTTGCGCTTTCCCGTAAGGCCCATGACAGCATGGGCAGGATTAATGATGCCACATCCGTGGTAAATACAAGTATCACGGAGATCAGCACCAAAATGAACGAGATCGGGAAAATTATCGGCATTATCCGCGATCTTGCAAACCAGACCAACCTTCTCGCCCTCAATGCGGCCATCGAAGCAGCACGTGCCGGAGATGCCGGCCGCGGCTTTGCCGTTGTCGCTGCCGAAGTAAAGTCCCTTGCACAGGAATCCCGTACATCGGCAGAAAACATCGAGACCATGATCGCCGATCTCCAGAAGCGGTCGAACCATGCGGCAGAAGCAGTAACGGTTGCGACAAAAGAGGTCAGCACCGGCAGCGGGGATGTCGAGAACACTATCAGGGTCTTTGGCCAGATCGTTGAATCAATTGAACAGGTTTCGCGGAACACCGAGGAAGTGGCATCGGCAACCGAGGAGCAGGCGGCAACAACAGAAGAGATCACGGCAAGTGTCACCGAGGTTACTCGTCTCTTTGAAGAGACCGAGAAAGAATCGTCAGCCACCGCAACGGCAACCGAAGAGTCCCATGCCTCGATTGAAGAGATCAACCAGGGATTGGATGATGTAAACAAGGTTGTTTCCCGCCTCACCGCTGAAATGACCAAGTTTTCCGTGTAACCGGGGTGTCATATGCCAGCAGAAATACGGGCCAAAAACCCCCCGGATGCCCCAAAGAACCTGCCGCAGCAGGTTCATGTTGTCGAGTTCCTTCTGGGTAAGGAGCACTATGCAATAGATCTCTACGATGTCAAGGAAGTCGTCGATTATACAACAATCACCCGGCTCCCGGACACCCCGGCATACATCAAGGGCATCATGGACCTGAGAGGAGAGATCACGACCATTATCGATCTTATGGAGCGGCTCAACATTCCCCATGAGAACAGCAGAACCGGGGACGATAACCGGCGGATCATTATTCTTGATGAAAAGCTGACCGATGTTAAAATGGGGATCATTGTCGATGATGTCCTCTCTGTCTCGACCTTTGATAATTCCGATGTGGACTGCTCCTCGGCATCGATCTACACCACGGAGACGGCAGTCATGGGAATTATCCGGAAGAAAGCCCGGGTCCGGGACAAGGAGGTATCGGACCTTATCGTCTGGATTGACATCAGCCGGATCCTCAGGGATGCCGGCTGCGTGGCTGCATAATAATTATTCGCGTACCTGCCAGGAACTCCGGCGGGTGGCTGTATCCTGATAATACAGAAGTGAAAAAGTATGATCCACGCATTGTATGTTGATGACGAACCAAATCTCCTCGAAATAGGGAAACGGTTCCTGGAACGATCCCACGATATTGTCATAGATACGGATCTCTCGGCAAACGATGCACTCGCCCGGGCAAGGACCGGTCGGTACGATGTCATCATTTCAGATTACCAGATGCCGGAGATGGATGGCATTTCCCTGCTCAAGCGTATCCGTAAAGACAGCGGACAGAAGATCCCCTTTATCCTGTTTACCGGAAAAGGCAGAGAGGAAGTTGTCATCGACGCGCTCAACAACGGCGCCGATTATTATCTCCAGAAAGGCGGCAATCCAAAGGCGCAGTTTGCCGAGCTCCGGAGCATGATCGTCCAGGCGGTGGAGCGGCGCAAAATCGAGGTTGAGCTCCGGCAGAGCGAGGAGCGGTACCGGAACGTAGTCGAGGACCAGACGGAGGCCATTTGCCGGTTCCGCCCGGATATGACCCATGTTTTTGTCAATACCGCGTACTGCACCCTTGTCGGGAAGAAAAAAGTGGATCTGATCGGGAAAAAATTTATCCCGGACATTCCCCGGGAAGATCTCGGCAAGACAGACAAATTCCTGCGTTCACTTACCCCGGAAAACCCGAAAGGGAACATGACGCAGCGTATCGTCATGCCGGATGGATCGATGCGCTGGATCCGGTGCAGCGACCGGGCGTTCTTCGATGACGCGGGCCGGGTAATCGAGTACCAGGCAGTGGCCCGGGATATTACCGACCAGAAAAATGCACAGGATGCCCTGCTCGATTCCCGAAAGACCCTGCAGTATATTATCGATTTTCTTCCTGACGCCATGTATGCGATCGATGACAAAGGAACGGTGATCGTGTGGAACAAGGCCGCAGAAATCATGACCGGCGTCACTGCAGCGCAGATGCTTGGTAAATCCGATCATGAATACGCGGTGCCATTCTACGGCAGGCGGATCCCGACTCTTGCGGATATCATTCTCCACGCGGATTGTCCAAAGGTCCCGCCCTATGAACATGTACAGAAAACTGAAGGAACGACCCTGATATGCGAGTCACACCCGACGTTTCCGGATGGGAGATCCATGGATATTTGGATCAAAGCATCCCCGCTGTACGACCATGAAGGAAAAATATCCGGCGCAATCTCGGTTATCCACGATGTGTCCGGGTACATTCAGCTTGAATCGGCGCTTATGCAGGCAAACCGGAAACTCAACCTGATGAGTACGACGACCCGGCACAGCATCCTCAATAAGCTGACTGCCTTAAACGCGTACCTCGATTTGATTAAAACCGATACACCTTCGCCGGCTATTATGCAGCGTCTCGACCGGATGGAAGTAACTGCCGAAGCGATCCGCTGGCAGATCGAATCCACCCGGCAGTACCAGGATATGGGGGTGAAATCCCCGCTCTGGTGTAATGTATCCGATTCATTCTGCACGGCGATTTCGCATTCCAACGGCAGGCTGAAAAATGTTCAGTGCACGAACCGGCTTAACGGTCTTGACATCTATGCCGACCCCCTGTTCGACCAGGTCTTTGTAAACTTAATCGAGAATTCCCTGATGCACTCTCCCGAGGTGACGGAAATCGGGTGCTCGTACGAAAAAAGGAGGGATCGCGTGGTGATCATATACACCGATAATGGCAGGGGGATCCCGGAAAACGAGAAACGGCGGGTATTCCTGGAAGGGTATGGCAAAAATACCGGTCTCGGTCTTTTTCTCGTTCGGGAGATCCTTGCGATCACCGGGATCACGATCTGCGAGACCGGGCAGGCCGGGAAGGGTGTCCGGTTTGAAATCCACGTGCCAAAGGGAGGGGATCAGATCCATTCCTCCAGGGGCCGGGTGGCAACGGACGGATAGCCCGGTACCGTGGACGGTTCGCTGAAAAGTTACCCGGTTTTTCAGGACGAACCGGGTTCCGGCAGTGTCGGACCTTTCGGTCATGGCAGACACCCCGGGGGATCATGTTTTGGTATCCTGAAGATACTCCCGGAACAACCTCACCGCCTTCCTCGTCCCCTCCCGGGCCCGTTCGCTGTCCTGGTAACCCATCGTGATCGTCATGCGACCGCGAAACGTGCTCGTGATAATACAGGTCGTGGGCATGCGGCCGCCCGGGAAGCAGACATACGCATCAATAAGACCATCAACCTCCGGAAGCGTAATCACCCCGGGGTTTGTGACATAAATGTCGGCAAACCCTTCGGCTTCCAGTGCAGCCATCCGTTCGACCATCTGCCGGACATTCTTCCCCTCCGGGTCAGAAGCCGCATCCATCCGGGCCTGTTCGGGAACACCGAGGATCCCCGCTTTGAGACGCCGGGTCCCGCTGATGATCCGGGGAAGGATCCCAGCCATCCCTTCACCGGCTTTCCGATCGACCGGGATGCTGACATTTGCCGCCTGGTTGCTCATCACCCGGGAGCCATCGGAAAGATACCTGCGGAGGTTGACCGGGAAAAAAACCGGGAGCGGTCCGTTGTGACCGGTGAGGTCGCTCATCGCAAGGAAGTACGCCGCAAGGATCGCGTCGTTCACGCTTCCCCCAAGAGATTTTGCATACGCATGGATCACCGCAAGTTCCGGGGCGGCGATGCATTCGCGGTGGAACGAGACCGGGGCATCGGACCTGCCGAACGGGTCGGGCCACATCGGATCGATCGTGTCCATCTCCTCTGGTGCCAGCAGTTTTTCGCGGAGCAGCGTGCGGGTCCAGAGCGTGTCGCGTTCCGGGATCCCGCCTTCGGCCGGCCGCAGGGTCCCGGGGTTTTCATATTCCCGGAGGAGCTGGCCCATGAATGCCTGAAGGCCGGATGCGTCGGCCGCAGCATGGGCGAGGTTTACCACGATCACATCGCCAGAATTTCTCCGGAGCAGCCGGAGCCGGACCTGGACCGGGCCGTACGGGTCGACCGGGCCGGTGACAAGCGGACGGTAGTCGCCATCGCATTCCACCACCGGAACCGGTCCGGCGCTGCCGGCCTCCGCCATCTCCCAGAATGCCGGGCCGTTCCCCCGGACGAGCCGGCTGTGAAGGACCGGGTGGGCAAGGATGCAGGCATGGACCGCCCGGCCGAGACGCTCCGGGTCGAGCGTCCGGTTAAACCCGATGATACCGCAGAGTGTTGAATCGCCCATCAGTCTCGTCGAATCCACGAACAGGTCAAGGACCGATGCTTCCCGGGTGTGCATGTCAGTAAACAGGATTTTTTGGGGTTATAAAATTTTAGAGCGGGGGGTGAAAGATGCCGGGGCGGCCCGGAACCTGCCGCTCCCGGTCAACAGCCCGAATGATCACCGATACCCAGAATGATCTGCCCAATCTCCATCCAGTGCTTTCGGAGTACTTCACGGGGGACCCCGGAGATGGCCATGCTGCGCATACCGGAGAAGATGGCAATAATGGCAATCGCAAGGGTACGCGGATCCACATCGGCCCTGATGAGCCCGTCCCGCTGCTGGAAAGTGATCCCGTAAGCGGCCATATCAATACCGTTCACCACGCTATCATAATAACTTGCATGGATCTTTTCGTTCCTGACCGCCATCGCCGCGATCTCGAAAAAGAGTGCATTATACTCCGGGTCAGCCGAAATGTTTTTGTCAAATATCGCGGTCCATGCAACGAGCGGAGCGGAATTGGGAAAAATCACCTGTGCCATTTCATGGATCTGTGCGTGGGCCGCCTTTACGATCTCCACGACAAGGTCGTCCCTGTTCTTAAAATACAGGTAGAGAACGCCTTTACTCACACCAAGGTGGGCGGCAATATCGTCCATAGTGGTATCGGCATATCCCTGGTGGCACATGACCTCCAGGCCTGCTTCGATGATCTTCTTTCTTGCCTCTTCATTGTATTCCGGTACGACTTTTGGCATGCTGCTGAACCGGAGTAAGGGGAGCCGGTCCAGTATCGTGAAGGTGGGGATCATCATGGGCAGGGATGTTTTGGACCCGGCGGACAAACGCGAGCACCCGTTCCGACCGGATAACACCGGGCGCTGCGTTCTCATTTCCCGGTGTTGTGCCGGACGCGATCGATCCGGACAGGACCCGGGGGATTTGATGAACGGGAATGGTTCGCCGGACACGGATCATGACGGGATCCTGCTTGTGTATTCTCTGCCCGACGGCTGCCTTGGACGGTTCGCCGAAGGCGGACCCTGGGTATACATGAAGAGGAAAAATCCGGATCGCAAAAACAGGCTTTCTTTTTATTTCCCTGGTCTACACTCTGATCCCGGTGAAGATCGGCCGCCCAAAAGCGAATGTTAGCGTTCTACAGCGGCACAATTTAAAGCCTGATTCATTATCCGGGACCGTATGTGGCGCAAAGCCGAAACCATGTACCCGGATTGGGGGTCTTAATGCATCTTTGCGGGCGCCAAACGGCTTTGGCTGATCGGGATCTCCGACCGGGGCCGATCCAAAAATCGGCTTTCTTTTCAGTTCCATGGGCAGGTATCCGATCCACCCTGAAATCGTCGGTCAAAACGCGGCTAAACGGGCCGGTGGTTTTACCCGGGTTTTCGGTGTGAATTCCGAAAAAACGATCCAAAAAAACCGTGAAACTGACAGGTATTTTTGCGCAACCGGTATGCCGGGACAGGGCAGATAGGGCAATCCGGGACGGATACGGCTTCGGACGGTCTTGGAATACCAGAAATCCTTTTCGGAAACACCAGTAAACCACCCGGATTTACCATGCCAGAAAATACCGGGCATATACACGGAGATTGCGAAATACTGCCATCGCAGGGCATTTTTTAAGACTTCCACCGTCAACCGGGTGTTTGCAGGATTATACCGGGAATGCCGAAAATTTACCACACCGGGTATAATTCCCGACGCTTCAGGGATCCAGGTTCACATCCGTATTTTTTTCATCCCACATTCTCCCGGAGTACAAAGACAAAATTCCCCGGGCGGTTGTTTTCAAGGCGGATTGGCTTGCTCCTGAGGGTCATGGGCATTTTGACACCATATGAATTCTTTGCCACAAATACTGCCGTGTTATCAGAATCCTGGTAATGGAGAAATTCATCCTTTGACAGGGGGTAGCGGTTTTCCGCATGGGCAAGTTCGCTGATGTGTTTTCCCTCCATCGCGTCACGGGTGAACGCAAATTTTTTTTCGAAGGTGACGTTGACGTAGATAATATTCCCCATCCCGTCGGTGATGATAGCACAGTCGCTCATATTGTCGAGTGCCGAGGCTAACAATGCCAGACGTTGTTTTTCTTTTTCCAGTTGTTCGTTTGCGGTCTTTAGTTCCTGTTCTGCACGCTTGATAGCAGTAATATCATGACGGAAAATGGCAACCTGCTGGCGATTACCCCGGGCGTCATTGATGGAATAGATTGTCGTCTCGACCCACCGGTCATGGGATTCCTCTTCAAAGGACACCGGGGCAGGTACATCCTTTTTCTGCATCGTATCCGCAGTCTTCATCGTAATGCCGCCGGTTTTGATGAGTTCATAGATCACCGTATTTATGAGATCAGCGGCCGGCCTTTCGGCACTGCGGGCAAACGCATCATTGAGCGCGAGGATTTTTCCGTCGTTATCGACCAGCACGGTTTCATCTTTTGTGGCATTCAAAAGACCACGGATTGTCTCTTCGCTCTGGTGCACTTTCTCATCCATCGCGTGCTTATAGAGCGCCATCCGGATAGTGGTCTTTAAGGCCCGTTCATCGAGGGGTTTGACCAGGTACCCGAACGGTTCGGAATGCATCGCCAGGTTCACGGTCGCCTCATCTGAATGAGCAGTAAGAAAGACTACCGGTATACCATAACGGGCCCGTATTTGTCCGGCGGCTTCGATCCCGTTCATTTTCCCTTTAAGCGTGATATCCATCACAACAATGTCCGGGTTTAGTTCGCCGGTTTTCTGTATGGCTTCCTCTCCGTTATCCACAACATCCGGCACATCATATCCCATTTCCAAAAGGCGTGCCTGAATCTCTGAACCCGTTACGAATTCATCCTCAACAACCAGTATTTTTCCTTTGCTCATAGATCCTCCTCTCCCTCCGCGGGAAACGTAATGGTATATTTTGTCCCGGCAGTCCGGTCGAGTTTTATCGACCCGTTGATCTGTTTTGTTAAGCCGTTGATGAGCTGCATCCCCAGTGATTCCGTTCGATCAAAGGTAATCCCTTCAGGTATTCCGATCCCATCATCACTATAGGTAAGAATGTAATTTTCCGTGCCCTTCCTGAAATCGATCGTGATCACACCTTTTCTCCCCCCCGGAAATGCATGCTTTAAGGAATTGGAGATCATCTCATTGATGATCAGGCTGCAGGGAACCGCCTTGTCGATATGCAAAACCGCTTTTTCAGAGTTCAGGTGCAGGGTAATAACGGTTTGGTCGACCTTGTAGGATTCGAATAAGTGCCCGGTGATCTTCTGCAGATAATCGGTATAATCGATCCGGTCGAGATCGGTGGACTGGTAGAGTTTTTCGTGGACGAGTGCGATTGCTTTAATGCGGTCCTGGCTTTCTTTTAGAATTGCTTTTACTTTTTCATCGTTCTGTGCCCGTGCCTGCATAAAAAGGAGGCTCGATATCACCTGCATGTTGTTCTTGACCCGGTGATGGATCTCTTTTAAGAGCATCTCCTTTTCCCGGAGCGAGGAAACAATTTTGTTTTGTGCCTCGGTCCGGAGTTCAATTTCCGCACGCAGGGATTCATTGATCTCCTTGAGTTCCCCGGTCCGGGCAAGAACTTTCTGCTCCAGTTCGTTGCGGGCGTTCTCCAGGTCTACCAGGATGCGTTTTCGTTCAGTAATATCATGGTGGAAGGTGATGAACTGCCCGCCGTGCCGGTCAGAAACGACAACACTGACTTCGACATCGATGACACTGCTATCTTTCCTGCGGTACTGTGTTTCAAACCGCTCTTCACCTTTGCCAATGATCTCCCGGATCTGCTGTTCGCTCTCTTCAGCAGTCTTATTTGCCTGGATATCTGCAAAGTTCAGGGTGAGCAGTTCCTCCCGGGAGTAGCCGGTCAACCGGCAGAAGGCGTCATTGGTATCAAGGAATTCCCCGTTCTGGCTTGTGACGCTGAACCCGTCCATGGTTGTGCGAAGGATCGTGCGGTACTCTGACTCGCGGTCAATGAGGTTACGTTCATCATTCTTGCGCCGGGTGATATCGACAAGGATACCCTCGGAAACGAGGATTTTTCCCTCGGTTCCGCGTACGGTATGGGTCGTTAAGGATACCCAGATCTGACTTTTATCTTTGCGATAAAACCCGCACTCGAAATCCTGGACAGTATTGTTCTCCCGGAGCTGTCGGAGATAATTTTTTCGCTCTTCCTGGTGCACCCACAATTGTCGTGCGGTGTCGGTCACCGTTGTGATGAGATCGTCCACGGAATCATACCCTAAAATGCGGGCCATCGCGGGATTGGCGGTCAGGAGCAGGCCTTTCGGCGAGATCTGATAAATCCCGTCAAGGGCAGTCTCAAAGATGTTCCGGTATTTCTCTTCGGCCTTTTTGAGGTTTTCATCCGCAATCCTGCGGGCGGTAATATCCTCAAAAACCACGACGAAATGATCTTTTGCCGGAGAATACACAGATATATGCAACCATTTGCCGGAGGGTTTAAAATCGAGATCGAAGGATGCCGGCTCGCCGGTCATCGCTACCCTGCCATAATTTTCAAGCAGTTCGGGAAATGCAGCTTTGATTCCGGGAAACACTTCGGTGGCCCGTTTCCCGGTGACGGACGTTGTACCAATAATCCGGTCAAATGCAGAATTAACGTTGAGATAGACAAAATCCGAAGGCTGCCCTGCGTCATCATAGAGCATGCGGCAATAGGCAAATCCCTCCAGCATGTTGGTAAAAAGATTCCGGTAACGTGCCTCGCTCTCCCGGAGTTCCTCTTCGGCTTTCTTGCGCCCGGTAATATCCTGGTTGGCACCGTAGGTCTTTATGACCTTCCCTTCAGCCCCAAAAACCGGGGCCAGCCGTACCATAATGGTTCGGACAGTTCCATCGCGACGGACAATCCGGTGCTCTACCTGCATGCCGGAGGTGGGATCCGTTGAGGTCAGGCTCGTTTTTATCGCTTCAGTGATCCTCGGGATATCTTTTGGGTAAACAAATTCACGGACATAGGTCTCTGCCGACATCTGGTAACCGCCTTCGCGTTCTGCGGTAGTACCATGGAACGCGAAAAACCGGTCATCGAAGGTGAACAGGCTGGTTGCAACATCGTACTCCCAGCTTACGATCTGTGCAAGATCCATTGCCGATGCCAGCAGCTGCCGGTTTTGCCGAAGCTGCTCTTCCGCCCGCTTGCGCCCGGTAATGTCATGGATGATCCCGACGATGCCCCGGGGATTTCCCTGCAGATCGGAAAATGTGGCTTTGTTGAAAATGACATAGTGAATCGATCCATCGGCATACTTCACCTGCGATTCATACATCAGGGTGCCGGGATGAGCGAAAAGCTCCTTGTCGCTTGCATCGTATTTGTCGGCCAGCTCTTTTGGTGCGACCTGGTACACAGATTTGCCAATAATCTGATCTCTTGGCAGACCGATATATCCCTCAAATGCACGGTTGCACCCGAGGTATACCCCGTTCGTATCTTTATAGAAAACCGGGTTGGGGATCGCTTCGGTGAGCTGCTGCAGGAACAGGACCTGCTGGTTTAAAAGTTCTTCAGCACGCTTGCGTTCAGTCACATCCTGGACGATCGAATGGAGCAGACGCTGCCCGTCCCGTATAATCGGGGTACTGAAAACTTCAACATCCCGGATCTCGCCGTTCTTCTTCCGGTGCTTAAAGGAAAAAACCTCGCCTGCGGCGGTTACCGCGTGTGCCATGTTTTTAAAGGTCGTTTTCGGATCAGCAGTATTGATATCCGTGATTACGATCCGGGAAAATTCTTCCCTGCTGTATCCATAATAACGGCAGGCTGCGGAGTTTACGTCCACGATTTTTCCGGTATCCGGGTTGACAACGACCATGACCGCATTGGTGACCTCAAACAGGTTGCGGTATCGGATCTCACTCTCTTTTAACAATCTTTGGGCCTGCATGCTTTCGGTGACATCACGTGCAATTGTTGAGGCACCTGTTATGGTGCCCTGCGGATTCTTGATCGGGGAAATGGTAAGGGACACATCAAGAATTTTTCCGGCTTTTGTCACACGCTTTGTTTCAAAATGCCTGATGACATCCCCGTTCTGTATCTTTTTTAGTATTTCCGGCAGTTCGTCTTTTTGCCCGGCCGGGATAAGAATCGATACCGGCTTTCCGATAACCTCCGATGCACGGTAGCCATACATTATCTCTGCGCCGGTATTCCAGGAAACAATGATGCCTTCAAAGTTTTTCCCGAGTATGGCATCATCGGAAAATTCGACGATATTTGCGAGAAGCTGGAGGGCGTCATACGTATGTTTCCGCCCGGTGATATCCCGTATATTACACTGGATGATCCTCCTGGTGCCGACAAGGTAGACGTTGCTGAAGAACTCGACGTTCATACTTCGTCCGTCTTTTGTTTCCAGGGGCAGATCCTCGTACCGGATGTACCCCTCGGATTTCAGCTTCAAAAACGCGTTCTCTGCAAGGGACTTGTCTTTGATGAACCCGAGTTCCCAGAGATGCGTGCCGACAAAATAGTCCAGCGGGTATCCGAGCATATCGATAATGAATTTATTCGCATCGAGTATTACCCCGGTATCTCCTTCAAGGATCAGGAGGGCATCCTGTGCCGTTTCAAAGAGCCGGCGGTATCTGAGCTCGCTCTCTTGAAGCGCCGCGTCATCATATCCATTCCTGATAATTTCACCGGGATTCATCGTTACTTCTCACCTTCTGACTTGCGGGAATGAGTGTTTGCCCTGGTTTTTATTCTGGCCCAAACTATGCATTGTAGTATCAATTGTGATATATTTTTAACCGAACTATACCGGTTTTGCAATGAAATTATCTGCAACGCAGTGACCAGCACAGGCTGCATGATCCGCCGTCACCGGTCCGGGATAAACGACCTTGTGATCCAACCCGCAAAACAGGCTTTCTTTTCATTTTCCGCCTGCCAGTGTCCATCTGAAGAGAGATCTGCCTCCAAAAAGCGTACATTAGCGTTTTACAGCGGCACAATTTTGGCGTATTTTTGAAATCAGGCCTCTTATAAAGCCCATTTCCCAAACACTGTGTAAAAGTGCAGCGTTTTTTGCATATTTTTGCCTACCGGCACTCGGCTCTCGGGAACTTCTCCGTCGGAAAACCCGGTATGTCGGATCACAGGTCTCCGACCCGGATTGACCCTCCGCAAAACCGCTCTTTTTTCCGTATAACGTGCAGGAGTCCGTCCGGGAAAAGATCGGCCATCCAATTGGGCCTGTTAGGACCCTTTTTTCTCCGGCGTGAAAATGCCCCCGGGGACCCGAATTGGACCCCCGTTTTCGCGATTTCGGCCCCCACATGAGGGAAAATGCCACCTCCGGGAAAGGGCTCTCCGTCGGAGAACCCGGTCTGCCGGGCCGTAGCTTTCCTGTCGGGGATCATGCTCTTCGGCCCTTCCGGTTCCTGCATATCCGGATAATTTCGTTGAGGTTCTTTTCGATAATGGTCTGCATGGCAACGGTCCCGCAGATTTTTTTTACCAGAATGTTATTGTGCTGCCGGATAGCGCTTACGATAGAATGGGTTGGGATTTCCGGAAAAACTCACCGGTGGATTTCAAGTTTCACCATCTTGCTCATACCGTTGTCGTACCGGAAAATGAGTTTGCGCTCCTCAAGATTCTGCAACGTCCGGGACAGTGTTGATTTCGGTATCCCGGTGCGTGCAGAAAGATCGGCCTGGTTCATCTCGCCGTATTTCATGAGGGTTTCTGCCACGAGTCTTTCATTTCCTTTCAGCAGGTTAAGAAGAGTATCCGGTTCCTCCACAGTAAGATGCACCGGATCGTTTCCTTCAATTGGACTTTGAAACTGCGAAGATGGATCGGACACGATTTCCGGATCAGATCCCGGATTTGTCATGTTCCGGTCCAGGGGCACACGCAAACCCGCTTGGATTAGAATAAGTGAAGTAACACCCAGCAGGAATGCAGCGACAGACAGGAGAACGCAGTCCGCGAGCGTGTACACCCCGGGAATGGCGGCGGCAGCCGGGCCGCTGCCCTCGAATAACACATTGACCGTGATCGGCCGCAGAAGCGTTGTTGCAAGAATGAAAACTGCCGCAACAAAGACGCCCATAACCAGCACGGTTTTTTTATCCAGATTCATTATATCCTGTATCCTGTAATAATAAAATACAATTTTAAGGAGAATAACTTTCAGGTACCTGGGGTCACTCTTTCCTGCGGAAACGGCGGGCTTACCCGTATCACTTTATTGTTGTCGAGATCGACATGAACGAAAAAGGCGGTCTCATTTTTGGCTGTGGTCGTGTTTACCATCGTAAAGGTAATGGATGCATACGTCCCTTTTGTAAAACTTCCTCTGGAATCATTCACCCGGATCGTATCGAGCAGCTGGATATCCTCAGTATACATCCCGGCTCCAATGATATCCTGGACCCGTGCATCTGAAAGGGCAATTTTTTCTGCCTGTTTCCGTTGTTCTGTAGAGAATATCTTTGCCTCCTCCGGCACATCCTCATTATCGGCAATCTCCAGTAATCCCAGTTTTCCACTGGGGAACGATACCAGTACCGCGCTCTGGTTATAAGCTATCATTTTTCCCGTTCTTACGCTGGCGTTTGTGAAGTCAGTCGTTTCAACAGGTTGTGGTGATGTATCATTTCCCGGTACAGTTCCCGAAATAATGTTTGTTCCATTCTCCAGGACAGAACCGGGTGTACTTGCTGCGAGCGGATCTTGGACAAGCCAGAGATCTTCAGTCCGACCGGTTTCCCCACCAACAATAAAAACAACAGTTAATGCGAGCCCCAGTCCGATAAGGATCAACAGCCCCATCACTGCAATATTTTTTTTATCCATTTGAATTCTCATTCACCTGCAACTGCTATAAACACTCTCTCCTGAAAAAAGAGGAATTTGATGTACAACATCAAACCCTTTCAATCAGTGATTACTGAATACCTAGAAGGTAAGAGTGTACTGTATTGTCTGGGGTCCCGGGTTTGCGATGACGTATCCCCAATCACTACTTGTCCAGGGAACGCTCGTTGAAAATGATCCTGATCCTCCAGATTTCAGAGTAGTTGGTCCATTACCTCTGACGTTATCAATGATACCCAGAAAAACATTCTGGTTTGCAGGAGTCCATGTCGCAGATTCACTGACAGATGTTCCGGCAGTCCATGAGTAGGAGCCCCAAATATCCATAATCCCGGGAGCTAGGGATCTTGATCCGCCGCCGTTTGTTTCCATCGGCGTTTCATTATTTACATCATGGAATATTACCTTGAAAACTTGCCCGTCACTCGTTGTCAATGTTTTGAGTTCGCTGCCTTGGATCATCCAGTAGTCTCCAGATTGCGTCACATTGTCCAGATGCATCGTTCTCACTTTGATAATCGATCCATCGTTCGTTGCTGCAGTGTCCAGGGCGCTTGCGACCCCGGTCATCAGCAGTGCGACAAGAAGGATCGCGGCTGCAATTCCGATTCTTTTCATGTTTTTTCACTCCTTGGTGTCCTCGTTGTTTTTCTCCGGGGCACCGTATCCTCCGTGGGGTGAAACAGCGTGAAAAGTTCACGTGGAACACCTGCGTTCGAAAAACCGGAACGGCCGTTCCAAATGTCGGGAAATCGTTTAAAGGAGCCGAGGGTGGTTTCCGGGACACATCATGATTCATGAAAAACCTGCTCTCATTTCATTCTTACAGGGGAGTGTTCATCCGTGGAGGAGATCGGATGTTGAAACAGGATTAAACAGGCCGGTTTTTCTCCCCGGAGATCGTAGGTTTTGGCGGGAATTCGACGGATAGCGGGATTTTTGGAAACTCCTCATAAAAGGGGGCGAAACCGGCCGGTCGGGTTTTGGGGACACAGAGCAATTCGGGGCTGATTTGGGCCCGAACTGGGGGGTGTCGGATGCTGGCCCAAAAAATTGCTGACTGCCATACCCCCGACCAGCAATCAGTCAAAGGAGTACCACCAACCCTGCATGATTCAGGTGCAGCGTGAAAAACCCAGATCTCCGGACGATTTGCCCCGTCTTCTCTATCATCACAGTATGCCGGCACCCGGGGTTATTCGCGGCACGATCGTTCCGGATCGCCGGCTCTCGGATCCGGATTTTCTTTCCGCGTACGAATGGGTCGAAGAACGACTCGGGTTTTTCCCGCTTTTCCTTGCTGTCGGCAAACTGGAAGAAATTGCCTGGATGACCGGCTATCAGGACAACTGGCGGGTCGTTACCGGAGGTGAAACCGGTGAGAGCGGGTACCGGAAAATCTGCCGGAAGAAAGGAGAGTTCCCGAACCTTGCACTCCTTTCGTTTGAATCTGTGGAAGGGGTGTTCATGGATTACGATTACTGGCACATTGCCCTCAACGCGTGCATGAACGATTCCCGTGTATCACGACAAGAGGAGTCGTGGATCTTCAAACCATCGTGGACGAAAAGCCGGTGGCTTCATGCGGTACTGGCCGGGACGCATCCGGTCCAGCTCGTGACATCAGCACTGCCGCTTACCGATGCCCGGGAAATCCGGGTGAGGAACCAGGTGACCCGGCGTCTTATCAAAAGCCGTGGCTTTGGAGATGTCCGGGTGTTGAGGATTCCGGTAAACCCGTGCCGGTAATTTCCTCTCACCCACACGTTTAAGTCAGGCCGTTTAGATAGGATATGATAGGAGTTCAGGGTTATTTTCGGGGAGATTACAGAATGGTAAAAAAACCGGTGAAATCTGGAGACACAATCCCTGCGAAATCAATTCTCCCGCTCGTGCAGGAAATTCGGGATCTGGTCCAGAGTGCACGACGGGTTGCCGCACAGAACGTCAATACGCTTCAGGTCGCCACCAATTTCGAGATCGGGCGACGGATCGTTGAGTATGAACAGAAGGGAAGCCGGCGGGCGGAGTACGGGAAACAGATAATCAGAGAACTTGCCGACCAGCTGACAAACGACTTCGGGCGGGGATTTTCCAAAAGAAACCTCGAATACATGCGCCAGTTTTATCGGGAATATCATGATTCCCTTACGCAAATCCCGCAGACAGCCTCTGCGCAATCGTCAGTACCCGTTCCTGCCGTGATATCGATTGCGCAGACAGTGTCTGCACAATTCCCACAACAGGCGTTCACGCTCAGCTGGTCGCATTACGTATTCCTCCTTTCCATCGATAACCTGGACGAACGCCGGTTCTACGAGATCGAATCACAACAAAACAACTGGTCGCTCTCCGAGCTCAGGCGCCAGTTCAACTCCGGGATCTATGAGCGGCTCGCACTCAGCCGGGACAAGAACGAAGTAAAGATGCTCGCACAAATAGGCCACATCATCGAAAAACCGGAGGATATGCTCAAGGACCCGTATGTTCTTGAATTCCTCGGGCTCGATGAGAAAGCCCGGTATTCCGAAAGCGATCTCGAATCCGCAATCATCGATAAGCTGGGAGCATTCCTCCTCGAACTCGGAAAAGGTTTTCTGTTCGAGGCCCGGCAGAAACGGTTCACGTTCGATGCAGACCACTATTTTGTGGATCTCGTCTTCTATAACCGGATTCTCCGGTGCTATGTTTTGATCGATCTCAAAATAGGGAAAATTACCCACGCTGATCTCGGCCAGATGCAGATGTATGTCAACTACTATGACCGACACGTGAAACTGGCAGATGAGACGCCAACGATCGGGATCATCCTGTGCCGGACCAAGAACGATGCTCTCGTCCGGCTCACGCTTCCGGAAAATTCCAATGTCTATGCTTCACAGTACCAGCTGTACCTGCCTTCGAAAGATGAGCTGAAACAAAAACTGATGGAGTGGTCGTAAGAGAAGCTCTTGGAGTATCCGGATTGTGATATTGTGTCACCCATCTCTCCTCCCGGAAAGATCTTCAACCCGGTGACCGGCAAATACTATGAGATCCGCGAGCATTCCGGCAAGTACAAAGGTCCCGGCCTGGTCAAAGGGTTGTGGAGTTCTGAGAAGAAACCCGCAAAGCATATGCGGGATTTCCCTCCTGAATAATTGTGTAACCGGTCGATACTCTTCAACAGAAGATTATCCCGGTGCCCCTCAAGGAAACGCGGAGATTCCGACCCCCAAAACAGCCCTTCTTTTCATTTCCCACATACCAGCACCCATCTGATCAGAGATCTGCCGCCCAAAAGCGTACATTAGGGTTTTACAGCGCCAGAATTCTTGCGTATTTTGGCAATTGGGCTGAATATCGGGCACATCCCAAAAAACTGTGTAAAAGTGCAGCGTTTTTTGCACTTTTTTGCCTGCCTGGCCCTCTCTCCCGAAAAGTTCTCCGTCGGAGAATGGAGTGTGCCGGACCGTATGTCCCGATGCCCGGATCGACCCCTCCCAAAACAGCCCTTCTTTTCCTTCCGACATGCAGGGATCCGTGCAGGAGCCCATCGGGCAAACGATCGACCGCAGGAACAGTGCTATTAGCTGCGTCCCCTCTTCGGCGTGAAAATCCCAAAAACCTGTGAATTTGTGCGTGTTTTGCACGAATGAGTGCGTGCCGGGCGGGGAGCTGGGGCATTCCGGGGCAGGTACGGGCCCGGATAGGGGGTACCGGACCGTGAGTCGTGGGGAGGTGGTGGGAGGGGCTTGGCCGGGGAGATGGCCGGTGGGGATGGAATGGAGAATCCGAGTTAACGATGCGGGAGACTTAAGGTGGAGGATGAATGAAGATGATTGACGAGATGGCTCCTGTGATTTTGTTTGAAAGGCTCTTCAAAATGTATCCTGTGACTCTTTGGAAACTGGAGAAAGTGGAACCGGCAAAAAGTTTCCGCAAAGATATTTTTGAATATAGGGAATCGCATCAGGGTTTATGTTGTATTTTACTTCTTTTCCCTCCCTGCTTTCAAATGAAATCCTCTCATTGCAGAGATGCCGCATATGCCAGGAAACCGTCGGACCGGACACATTGAGGGCATCGGCAAGAGCCTGACGTGATGTCATCGGAAATTTCAGGAGATAATCAAAAATTTTTACTTTGGATTCACTTTTCAGGTTCTGGACAATCCTTTTTTCCAGTTCTGAAAATTTTCCGGAATTTTCAAAAAAAAGTGAATCCCCATGAAGGGTAAGGTGAGTGACCTTCCCGGATTTTTCTAATACCGATAAGTGATACTTCAATGTGCCCCGGTTCATATCCGCGAGAAGAACCATCTGGCTGATGGACATCCCGGGTTTTTCCCTGATTTTCTCATAGATTTCCATCCGGCTTTCATGACCGAGGACGCAGGTTTTTGTAAGTCTTCGGATCCCGAGCAATAAAAAAACTTTGGCAAATAAAAATAATTCAACGGGAAAAACAAGGACCGGGGATATTGAAACAAGGGTAAATAGAAGCATGGCACGGGGCGATAAATCCCAAAAAGAGATCTTATCAACAGTGTCCGGTGGATCGGGCAGGACTGCATCATATCCCGGCGAGATGACAATTCCATCGTTGGGAAGCGCCACTACGGGAATCGGTGTGATGAGTACCAGAAAAACGATAAAAATTGATATCTCCCGATAACAATACCGCATTGAAAAATAAATGGTTGTTTTATCTCAAGGTCTTTATGGTTTTAGTAGGTGACAAAGGTATAATCCTCGTTTCCGGTAACCCTTTCTCCATAGACCCTGAACGACCACGTTCCTGAAGGCAGGGTCTGGCCCCCCGACTTTGTGATCCTTAAAACGGTTCTCCCGTCAGCAATCCCGTCCGAGCTGTCGTAATACGGACCGTACTGACCTGTTGGGGAATTGATGGTAAGGGAGAGTATGTTTGACGGTGTTCCCCAGTTCAGATCCACGACAAGCTGTGTTGTTCCCGATGAAACGTATTTCGAGAAATAATCGGTTTCTCCCTGGACAATGGAGTCAACACTACGAACCGACATTCCCGTCTGCGTGAAATTATATCCAGATTCAACATCCAGAATCGTATTTTTGTCAGAATCCTGTGCAGATACGATCGGTGCAAGCAGCAATGCTGCAACGATCAGCCCAAGTAATGCATTCCGGCATACCTTCATGGTAGCACCGGCTTTTTGTTAAATACAGGGTCTCTTACGTTTTCTGTCCAAAGCCTCTACACGTTTTTTTTGGCAGTAATGTATCAGGATTTCGCGTAGAGGGGATGGACAGAAATTGTTTAAGCAATCAAGCTGAAGCACAGGTTGCGGACATCGGGCGATGTCCAAAAGTGAGGGCCGGCCCTCCTTCTCGTTTGCGCACGTGAAAGGCCGGTCCCGCTGCCCGAAGGCATGTGATCATCATCGCCCCAACATATGAAGATTGTTCCCGTGCCTTCCGGGCGAAGAAAAAAAGTACAGAAGGTAAGGAACATGAAACAACTAAAAATTGGAGTCATCCTGCTGGCATTATTGCTCGCGGCGATGGCGATGATACCAATTACATCTGCACAAGATGTAAATTTTGACAAGGCTGGAGATGTATACCAGAATCAGATCAATCCTGCGTCAAATGGTGACACAAACCTATTTGATAAACTGGGATTACAACGACCGGAAATCGAGAAAAATTCGATTCCCCTCAAACGGTACGATGAATCGAAAGAAATTGTCGAACGAATCATGACGATCGGAAAAATTTCGAATGATGCAAAATCGGTAATAGGGTTATACGATTTTGGATCATCTCAAATTCTCCTCATCGATAGTGGTGATTCTGTCCTTGCCCTTTCTTACGATGGAAACACGGTGAAAACCGTTAAAATTGTTCCCAAATTGTTAGGGAAACTGAAAGAAATTGGATCTGCAAAACCGGGATCCCTCCAACAGAAGACACTTGGAGATACAGTTACTACAAATACTCTTATTGAACTGTATTCCCTCTCAATCACATCTCCGGACTCATCATCAACGGTAAAGACCATATATGAGGTTACTAAAACCCGAACGGACGATTATAAAAATTATTTGGGTGAAATCAGGGCTAGTCTCACAGTCAAGGGAAAATTTTATGTGAATTATGGTGTCAGCATTTCTTCCATCACGGATCAGTCCTCGTATTATGTGACCTTCCCTTACACAATGTGCTCGTACGGTCACACTACTTCAGGCACGGGATCAACTGCAGGTCAGGTAAATGCTCATCTAAAGACGGGAGCTGCTTTTGCAAGAGCTCAGATGGATAATTGGGTAGGTGAAAATGCATGGATGAATCTAGAGCCATGGCAGGATGGATCTTCAAGTACGTGGATGTCCGGAAACGGTGATGGTTGCACCGGATAAATCTCAACCTATTTTTATAATCACTTTAATGTAGATACGTGTATATATATCAAAAAGGAGATTGTTATGGACAAAAAAACCAAAGAAATCCTATCGATTTTAGTATTTATTGTAATCACAATGTATAGTCTGTTATCGAATTACTGGATAATGTGGGCAGTTATTACGCTCATGCTCTTTATTGAGAGTATTGTAGATTCCGTTAAGGAATGGTTCGATACACGTCAGGAAATATATATTGCCGCAAAAAAATCAATGCATCCCCCTACATCAACCGATATTGAGAAAATAACCTCTATTGAACAGTCAATTTCACAGATTGAGAAACGACTTGATGTATTAGAAAATAATAGCAGGTCTGTCCGATAACGGATAGAGGATAGCGAAAATCCATCACTTTTTTTTTATCCGGACCAATAGCGCATGTTGACAGCCGTAAAAAGTATCAAAAACTATCCGGCACTCTGTGATACTTTCACCAGAGTTTTCCATTTTTTAGAGCTACCGCTAGATCGTGTGATTTTTTCGAACAGTTACGAGGTTAAAGAGGTTGTATGAGAAGCAAGCGAAGAGATTTTTGGCATGGACCCGGAGGTGTGTAGTAACCATCACATGCCCGGCACGAAACACCCGTTTGATAACTGCAAATGGTCGTTCAACGAGAGATCGTGTTCTGCTGATCGCCCGGTTTCTGCGTTTGTCTTTCGTTGAGATCGGTTTCCCCCGAACCGATCTTTTCATTGTTTTGTCGAGGGAGGCATAAGGAATGGCTCCGAAATATCCTTTGTCCCGGTAAACCGTTTCACCCTTTTGCGATAGGTCAATATGGCTGTCATGAAGTGATGCAGTTGACGTATCGAATCTTCTGACGAACTGGTATTCTTTGTCGATGATTGAATGGAGTTTGTATCCAAATTCTGATTTGTTACCTTTCCTGGCCCAAGTTCCATCCCGGCTTCGTCGGGTTTTTGCAGCATCTCCCCGTGGTTTCTCTGCCTTTGCGTGGCCGGGATCGGATGTAAACGATGCATCCCGAATCGTGCCTCGTTTTATCGAATAGCCTTGTTCGTCCAACTGTCGCTGGAGTTCATCCCAGATGAGATGGATCTTTCCCTTGTTCGTCAGGTTTTCCCGGAATAGCCACACCGTCGAACGATCGGGAATTTTATCCGGATACCCGAGAAAATGGCGAAAAGATAACCGGTCTGTGGCGAGGAGTTCCACTTCATAATCTGACAAGCCATGCCATCCGGCAAGGACGAGCATCTTGATCATGAGGATCTCATCGTTATGAGGTCTTCCCCCGGTCTCTTTGTTATCGTGATACATTTCGCTGATGATCGGGCGGAATTTCTCCCAATCGATTATGTCCCGGATCTCTCCTAACTTGTTCCCCAGTCCGGCTATCTTTGTATATTCCTGGTGCAGAAAATAGTCCCCAAACCCGCTCATATTTTTTTATCCGATGTACTAAGATAAAAACCTAAGCCGGGTTTTTCGCTGTTCTCTAACGGTAATTCCGCAAATGCATATGCTTTAGCCCAGATGGTCAGTGATGGAGGAGTGTTCAGCGAATCCGGGATACAAAAGCAACAGTGGCAACATATCAATAAGATCGACCGGTGATGGAATGAAAAAAAACGGGTTTGTTATTGCCATTTGTATGGGTCTTATTATACTCTTTATAGTCCTCATAGCCTCCCCTTTTTTTGGAAGGATACCTGTAACAGAATGTAAGCCACACCCGTTTTTTGTAATTTCTAACAAGGACAATTCCCAGGTATCTAATGTGACAGTTATTATTTCCAATTCAAGTCGTCAGATCATTTTCACAAATAATTATACCCTCTCTCCCATGGAGAGAATTGAATCTGAAATTCCAACGGGAGATACCTCGGAAGAATACTCATTCAGGATTAGTTCGGGTATTGGAAAGGTATCAGAAACCCGATTAACACTCGGCCCGACAAATATTGCGATCATTGAGATAACCTCCGATAATCAATCCGGGTGGATCTCGTATTCGGTCATCGATCTGACATCAAAATCTTCCTGTCTCTCATGACTCCCTCTTCGAGGACCCACCTGCTTGTACGGGGTGGGAAGGCAATCCGGGGCCGTTACGGGCCGGAGAGGTTCCGCTTGGCTCTTGTCCGTTCGGTCAATGACTTAAAACCCGCCAGGAGTGCGAAGGATGAGATTGTATAGGGAGTCTAGAACGGTATTTCGCGTAAAGGGAATGGCCAGAAATCATTTAACCGACCGGGCGAAAGCACAAACTGTGGATATCCTAAACTCTTGAAGATACGTGCGAGCCCCGCCGGACTGCCCGGGATACCGGTAATTCAGCGGTTGCAGCCCGTGGAATTTTGATAAAAAGCGATCGTTTTCCCGGGCCGGGAACGGTTGCAGGAAAGGAAACAGCGGATGACAACGCGGTGTAACAGGTATCGCGCGAGCATGTCCGATCAGGGTGAATGAAATGGAAAAGAAATGGATGATGGCAGGAATTGCCCTGGTATGTACGGTTGCCTGTGCCGCTCTTGTCCTGTCCATTTTGATGAATGCCCCGGCCAATTCGGCCCTTCATGGACCTGCCACAGGATTTATTTTAGAGACAAAACTTCCCGAATCCCCTGCTACAGCTCCGGTATACAAGGTTATCGCTACGGACTCAATATCAGAAGGAGATCCCAAATTAATGGATGCCAAAACCAGCATCCCTTCTGAAGCAGAAGCTCCGGCCCTTGCTGAAAATGCACTTGAAAAATATGGAGGTCTGCCCAAAGATGCAATCCTCACTGGCAGCGAATGCGTATCGATAAAAAAATACAACACGGAAACGGGTATTGTCGAGGCAGAATGCCCACAATGGACAAGTGTCCATTATCGGCAGCAGATTAACGGATCGCCTACCATGGGGCCCGGTGCGGCACTTACCATAAATCTTGGAGAAAACGGGGAATTGCTTGGCATCAGCAAAGGATGGCGTACCCTTGAATATGCCGGTGAAGTTCCGGTGATCACGGTTCAGGATGCATACGAAAAACTCAAAAACGGGGAAACGCTGACGGTCTATCAGTCCAGCCGGGCGGGTCTCAGGATATCCGATATCAAGCTGGGATATTATGCTCAAGATACAACTGTAGATCAGGAGTATTATACCCCGGTCTGGCTGTTCTATGCCACAAAAGATGGAAAAACAACTTATCCCTGGCCGGTAGATGCACGGAAGTAGGATTCTCTACCGTCACCCGCCCTTTGGGCGATCACTGGAAAAAACGGTATGCCGGTAACCTGCCCGGGGGCGGGAGTCTGCCCCCAAAAAACGCCCTTTTTGTCCCACAGGTTGTGGGACAATTGGTGAATTTTCAGGATATGCCTGATAGATTGCCCGCATCCGGTAAATATTCGTCCGGGAAAAGCCTTCCATGTCGGGAAATTCGCGGTGAAGATCTGAGGCCAGGCGGTTAACAATCTTCGATCCCCAGCCATCATTCTTCTGTTTATTGAAAACGTCGCGCCCGGTACTCCAGTAGAGGGTAATAAGTTCCCTGTTTGCCGAAAGGACTGCTTTAATCTGTGCGGCCCGAATCCTGTCTTTAAGTTCCCCGATAAATGAGGTATAGTCTGCGGTAACTTCGAAAGGGAGATTAGGATCCACCGGAGATTTTGCAGATGAACACTTCCTCTTTGCAGGAAGGGGATCCCCGGTTTTTTTCATAGCCGTTAGTTGGCCTGCACAAAAAAAGTTTACACCACCGGTACAAACTTCGTCCCCTAGTAAATAATCCCGCTCTCACCATCGGTGGCGATCTTGCGGAACACGCTTTTTACCCGCATCCCGATCTTCGCCTCTGCCGGGTCCATCACGATCCGGATCGTATGTCTATCGGACCCTCGTCGAGTTTCACGATCGCAAGGACATACGGGGTGAGCATCGAATACTGCTCGGCCACCGTGTGGATCACGGTGAATGTGACAACAGTACGGATCTACCTGCTCCCAGAAACAGGAATATATATCATCAGGTTGAAGATCCGGATATGACCGGACAGGGATCCGTAACCAAAAGAATTCCGGTGAGCACGAGCACGTGGCAGTCCGTGCACCAGCTCAAGAAACCCGGCCAGACCTACGATGACGTGATCCGGGATCTTGTTCGCAAAAGTTCTGAAGATCTCCTGGTAAAAGAAACCAAAAAGATCTGCAAACGGGGAAAATTTGTGGAGTACAAACTGTGACTTTCCATCTCCGGATCGATGAGGTGGATGCACTCCCGTTCATCCAGAACCTCCCGGAGAAAAGCAAACGAATCGTTGATGCAAAGATCCGGCTTCTTGCCAAAGATCCGTTCCCCGGTAAAGGCGCCGACAAGGAGCTCCTGATCCTCAGGCCCGGGGTCCGGATTTACCGCCTCCATATCTCCCGCCAGTTTACTGCGTTTTACCGGATCAAGGGCGATATTGTCTACATCACAGAAGTTATGACCATCGGGCAGGCTCACAAGAAATACAAAATGCTGTAAAATTATCCTGACCGGGATTTCTGCATCAAAAGGCTTTCTTTTCCGATCTGCTTTACCGATTTCTTCTTGATATTTTTTTTCCGCTCTTTGGTGTAATCCCCGCTGCCGTGATCGAAACTCCGGAGAAACCGGATTGCATCTTCCGGTCCGAGTGCATTTACCAGGGCATCGTACCCTTCGTTCTGGATTTGGGCAATCGTTTTACTCGCCATTCCGGTTCACCTCGATCAGTCAATGATCTTGGCGTTTATTCTGCCTGGACCGCGACAAATGTTGCGGATGAATGGGATTTCGGGACCGGCATCCCGTCTTCGAGAAGTCCGCGGATGTGCATCTCGATTGCTTCATGCATCCGCTCTTCCGTTTCCTCACGGGTTTTTCCGGTTGCGACACAGCCCGGGAGATCCGGAGAATATGCCGAATAATTTTTTCCTGCTTTTTCGATGACAATCAGGAACCTGTGCATGTCATTTACTCCTTGAATTGTGCCTGCTTAAAGATACTGTTCTGGGTGCCGGGTGCGAGATCATCGGTGAGGTGCCCGGCTATTGTAATCCTTCCGGGTTTTTCCCGGTGCTTGTACTGGCGGTGGCTTCCTTTTGTTGCAACAAGGTACCATCCATTGGCCTCGATCATCTTGATGATGTCACGGACTTTCAGGGTGGCTCCTCCCGCTGTTAATTTCTTCTTTGGTTTTTTGTGCTCATTAGGTTTCCCTGTCTTGATCCATCCCCCCAAAACCGCCCCTCGTTTCATTTCCAGCATATCAAAGCCCGTCAGAGCGGAGATCTGCCGCACAAAAGCGTACATTAGCATTTTACAACGCCAATATTTTTGCGTATTTTGGAGATCGGGTCGCGTATCGGGCAGATCTCAAAAAAGTGTGTAAACGTGCAGCGTTTTTTGCATATTTTTGCCTGCCGACTTCCGGCTCCCGGGAAACTCTCCGTCGGAGAAACCGGTATGCCGGATCGCAGGTCCAAGGCCCCGGATCGACCCCTCCGGACCGGCTGCTCTTTTCATATCTTCGTGCGGGTGTTCATCCGGGGAGGTGATCGGCGGTTGTAACAGGATTAAACGGGCCGGTTTTTCTCGCGGGAATTTGCAGGGTTTGGAGGGTATTCGACGGATAATGGGATTTTTGGGAACTTACCGTAAAATGGGGCGAAACTGACCGGTCGGGTTTTAGGGCAGTCTGCCAATCCGGGGTCAAATCGGGCTCGGAATTGGGGTATTGGACTGTGGTACCTGATGTTACTGGGTAGGACTCTTATTTTTCCGAGCGGAGTATGTTTTAATTTAGGAGAAAACCTCGTCATTCAAAATTGAAAAGTCAAAGATCTAATAAAAAGTTTGAATATAACAGATCCCCCATATAACCTCACTCATATGTGGAGTTAAAAGATTGAATGATGATGAAAAATCTCTCAAAGATTTGACGACACTTTATACCATTGTTAATGATGAATATAAAAACAGTTTCACTTTTTTAAATTTGTACAAAAAAGATTATTTTTCAATAATTGGTACAATTATTACAATATTTGCGGTATTTGGATATTTGATCAATACCTCAAATTCAATTTATTTGATCCCTATCAGTTTTTCGCTAATTCTTTTTTTCTCCGGGATTGTAATTATAATATTTTTCTATAAATTTTATTACATTGAGCGATTGAAAATGCCAGATAATGATCTTTCTGATGTATTGTGTATTGATCTATTTTATAAAAACATTCGACCTATATTTTATGCAATATCTTTGCTTTTATTAATCAACATGGCCGGAGTCATAATTGTAATAAGTGGCGTATCCGGAGTTCAAAATATCCAAGAAATTTTTTTCAATTTTATTCCTCATAATATGACATACGACCAAACTTTGATTTCTCTAAGCTCTGATCAAAAAATAACATTTGATGGAATTATTCAAACAATTGAACAAATGTATGTATTATCTATTGGTTTGCAATTGCTTGTTATTTTGGCTTTTACATTTATAATTTATAAAATGCGTCCACCATATCCTGGATCAAATCACATCGCTAAAATTGTAAGATATGCGGTTTCAGAAATTAAAGAAAAAAAATCATTTCATAAACAAATTTTATCATCACTATACTATCTAGTGCTTAAATATACTGATAATTTTGTTGGGTTAGTATATCTCGTACCTCTCGGTTTGGGATGTTGTTATATCGTATGGTCGCTGTCATTTACATTGGGTCAACCAGTACTTACACAAAATAGTACAATCATTTTGGAGGGTTTATTGATTGGTCTAATTCAATTAATTGCGTTCGTTCTTCTTCTTGATTATTTTGAAAACTCACAAATAAATACGTTTTATTTCGAAAGACTTCAAAAAATGCAGGATACTAAAATAACAATTGAAAATCACCAAATCAACGGTACTACCGAGGATATTGATTGTAAAAAAATAATGGCCACCATAAATCTACTAAATAGTTATACTGTGAAAAGAATTCAACTTATTTTTGTATTTACGTTGCCAACACTTTCGTTAAATCCGCTTGCAATAAATGTTGCGGATAAACAAGAGTTACGAAATAAAGTGAACTTCAAACAAGAAGCAATAATGAATCTAACAAATAAAGGAACATTGTTTATTAAATGTTTAACACTTTTTATTTTTACTATCCCCTTGTTGTTAATGTTTTTTTCGCCCAATAATCAAATTGATTTTGAGAATTTTGTAAGTTCAATTGGTTTCTTAATCAGTGGATTTATAATGATATTATTAATGAAACTGTGTTTACCTCATGCATTTGAGGCAGAATAAACCTCTCATTATGTATAATAATACAATCGATTGGGAGTATGCTAAAAGTACAGCCTCTCTAAAAAAAGTTTACTCCACCGGTACAAACTTCGTACCATAGTGGATGATCCCGCTCTCGCCATCGGTGGCGATCTTGCGGAACACGCTTTTTACCCGCATCCCGATCTTCGCCTCTGCCGGGTCCATCACGATCTGGGTCGTGAGTCTTTCGGGCCC
>JBAZFZ010000011.1:22346-54738 GCA_041653075.1 Methanoregula sp. | reverse complement strand
GCCGCATCAGGGGATATATCTCAACCGTACGAAAGAATGATCAACCCGTTCTCGCATCGATTAGAGATGCATTTAATGAAGAACCGTTCATCCCATCAGTAACTTTAGAGTCAGGCTAGATAGTCACAAAAAATTTTCTGCGGGTATTTCACAGGAAAAATCTAACCGGTTTGCCGGCAATAGTACCGGTATATGACTCCAGCCCCGGATAATTCATGCCCCTCTCTGCCCGATGCAAACGAGCGCTGGAAACGGCAGCGTACCCTCCAGGTCTCGTCCGAGTGTTATGAGGATGCTTCGCACGACTGGGACAATATTGAAAATGCCCGGCGCTATGCAAAGGAGATCGAAGGCCAGTACGACGACCGGGTGCAGACAACCCTTGCCGGGCTTGACCTCCGGCCGGAGTACCGGGTGCTCGACATCGGCTCCGGGCCGGGGACGCTTGCGATCCCGATCGCCCACAAAGTCCGGCATGTGACAGCAATTGAACCCGGGGCCGGGATGGCGACAGTCCTTATGGAGCAGTGCAGGGAACGGGGACTCACCAATGTCACCTGCATCAAAAAGATGTGGGAGGATATCGATCCCGACCGTGATCTCGATGGAAAATATGACCTCGTGATCGCGGCCCTTGCCCTCACGATGTCCGATATCCGGGAGGCAGTCCTGAAAATGGATGCGGTCTCGCAGAAGTACGTCTGCCTGTACTGGTTTGTGGACATGCCGTTTGGGGAACGGATCTCGGTTGACCTCTGGGAAAAACTGCACGGCACCGGGTATTACCCGGGCCCGAAGACCGATCTCTTATACCAGGTGCTCTATGAGGCCGGCATCTACGCAAATGTCGAAGTCTTCCCGTTCGATAAGGCTTACCGGTTTGGTTCCCGGGATGAGATGCAGGAATTTTTCCGGCACCGGTTTGAGATCACGACACCGGGGCAGGAAGAGATCCTGTTCCGGTATCTTGAGCAGTTTGTCACGACCGATGGAGACGGGATTGTCGTGGGGTCGCGGTCGTATTATGCGAAGATCTGGTGGGAGAAAGCGGGCTCCTGAACTGTCCCCTCTCGCATTCGCGGCGGCTTCTGGTATGTGCGCCGGTGGTTAATCTGGACCCACCACAGTGGCGGGCTTCAGCCCGCCACTCTAGGCTACTATAGACTAATTAGGCTACTATAGACTAATTAGGCTACTATAGACTAATTAGGAATGGAACGACGGAAAAGAAAATTGCAGGTGGCATATGATACCTTCAGAACTGATCGAGCAGATCCGAACAGATAATTTTTTGAATTATATGCTCAAGCACGTCCTGAAGTTTGACCGATACTTGGAGGATACAAACAATATGAACATCAGGATACGGGGATTCAGATACGATAAAAATGATAGTCCAGAGAATCCGATAGAACCCATCCCCGTTGATGCAGATATTGGAGACACTCATCGATGGACAAAAAAATATGATAATCGAATCCTCTGCAAACTGTATAATTTGCAATACTACTACGTCGCAAACCCATCAAAGATGCCGAAATACACGATGATGATTACTCTGACGGGTTCTCACGCATCTCCTCACACTCCTGAAAAACATGGACTGCCGCACATGCCATACCTGGCAAAATTCCATGAGGCACATCGAAAAGAAAAGGACATGCTCAAACACTATCTGAAAACCGTTGATTACCTCTCGATACTTGAAGCGCACCCCACTAGCGGGTATGTTCATGCTCATGACAATTATTTCCTGAATGAATCACCGTCAGAAAAAACGTTATCCATTATCGAAAATCACTGGAATAATACCCAAAAAATGGGATCAAAGGAACACGGGATAAAGATTGAGATTAAGGAACCAAAGGACTTTCACGATATAAAATCGTTTATTGCGTATCCTCTCGCGTATCTGGGAAAAACGTCTATCGGCGCACTTTCCGAATGGACAAAATACGATGTGATATTCAATACCTGCCTCTGGTTATCGGGAAAACTCAAAATGTATGGGGGAATTGGTAAACACGTTCGGGCCTTTCAGCCGTCGCGCTCGCTCTCTGCAATCATGAATAAAGTGCGTATTGACTCGCAATATTTCCACCTCGAAACGATGCTAAAAACTCGACAGGATTTAAGGTCGATTTACAAGTCACCCAAATATGATGATGACATTAAGACGTGGATGATGTTTGGCGGGGACAATGAGCAATTTGCCACATTGAAGAATGTGGAATGGAGTAAGAAGATGGATGATCTGATTGAGGGATTTTAGAGTCATAACAAAATTCAGATTAATTTCGCTATCAATATGAACGCATGACCCCTACTCGGAGGAGATACACCTATCGAAAGAGTAGATGTGAAACCGCTGTAAGGCATCGCAATAATTTCGGCATAGATATGATAAATTACATAACGAAATATTAATGGTTTGAAAATGTAAAGAACTCAATATGGTAAACTACTATAAAACCGCCGATGAAGCATGGAAAGAAAGGCGCAATGATAGAGAAAAGGTACAATATGTTGCAGGTAAAGGATTTCATATCGTCCGAGGCCCAAATAAACCTAAATCGAATGGAGTAGTTATGGGTAAGGCAAGCAAATATCTCAAGTGAACTTGGTAAAAAGTGAAATGTATGAAACCTGTTAATCTTGATTGTCCAAAATGTCAAGCCCATTCCGTAGTAGAAGAAATATATGACCCCCCGTTCGTAAGTTGGATATATGCCAGAGAAAAACCATATACGCGGTGGAGATGTCTACACTGTGGCTGGAAGAAAAGAGTATAATCGTGCTTTGCTTTTTTTATTTTAATCCCAATCAACAATAAGTAAAAAATTTTGATAAAATCACAAATATTCACAGTTGATTGTGTATTTCCTGATGAAATCTTCTCGTTCTCCTTGCCTGAAAGGAGACTCATACTAAAAAACATATGTATTTTTGAGAATAAATTGAGGGGCAGCACGCTGGCCGGGCCTGTTTTCCCATTCCTGCGGCCGGTATATTCACAAAAGTAAGGAGCTGTTGCTATACACCCAATCAACCAGACACAAAACAAAATTCGTTCAGCAGATAAATACCGGCCGCTGAAGAAATTTCCGGCCGGAGAAGCAGGAGCCCGGCCATGAGCCGCGGGCGAAGACCGCTCGTGGCCGTGAGCGAGGCCGTGCACATTGCAAAGAAGCGTGGCGAAACCCGGCAGTTTATGCACGAGCCGGGCACGATCTGTAACTTCGTGATCTACTGCCCGGGTTTCACAGCTCATATCCGGATCAAACGCGTGACCCGCGTCCACTGCCCGCATGCATGGATCGAAGGCGAGGCTGCCGATGCACTCAGAACGCTCCGGGCCATTGCGCCCGGCACCGGGATCTCCCGCGAGCTCTGGATCTTTTTACCCCGCGGGGCGTTCCGGTTCTTCCGCGTTGAGGAGACCGGGCTTATCGAACTGAACCGCGACGGGACCGTGATGCCGGAGAAGCCGGTGTAACGGAAGAAGAAGGCCGTGTCGGTACCGGAGACTCCGGCTGCCACGCCCCAAAAACCCCTGTGGGTACCAACATCTCCGACGATAAATAACAGCTGAAGAGACACATAGTGCCCGAAAATCTGCCCTGCGTATACTGCCCGAATTGACAATCCGGGCCCGTATAATGGACTTTATCCGACCCCTTCTTTTCGGGAACCCAAAAATAGATCGAATTCAATGAAAAACGGTACAATGAGCCCGGATTCCTGCCCGCAAAATGCCCGGATGGAAATTTTCCCGTCGGCACTTTTGAAATGTTTAATTAGCATCAATTGGGTGGCAAAAGTCGGGTTTGATCGGACTGTGGGAGGTGGTTTTGGAGGGGGGAAGGTGCCGGGAGATCTAATTGGGGGATCCGATGATTGGGTTGGCGGCAAAATAATTTTTGTAAGGTTGAGACTAAATAATATTTAATACTCTTTCATTTTTAATGAGATTGTTTATATCTCTATCATAGCCTCGGGGGTAATCCCTCACCCTAACTAATTCTCTATGAATTTGTTTACATTTTGGGTAAGATCCTGCGACAAATGGGATATATTGATCGCAATGATTGCTCTCACAAATATTTTGATCCATAATTCAAGATATAATATTCAATTGTAAAATTTTTGTTACAATCTTTTTATATAAGTTTTTCCATTCAAAACGAATCAATTACCAATTTTTTTGTTCAATTATTAGACCTAAAATTATATCTCCTAGTAGGACTATCTTCTGATATGAGAAAAGCTAACCCCCTAATGAAAGAGACAGCACTAACTCAAGTTAATGATAAAAGTGACTCGTTAAAGACGACCGTTCCAAAGTGGTTAATTGATGCATTCTCTCTAAAAAAAGGAGATAAAATTACATGGATTTATTCACCTGAAAAAAACAGTGTGAGTATCGATATTCCTACTTCTAGTGGAAACGAAGGGGGCGGGGTGTAATGCCATCACCGCTAGAGATTAACAAAATTCATCTATTGAATTGCATTGATGGGATGCAACTAATGGAATCTAAATCTGTAGATGTGATTGTAACGTCTCCTCCGTATAATCTTGGAATTGATTATAATACATATCAAGATGACAAACCCCGTGTAGAATATTTAGATTGGATAGAATCGGTTGCAAAAGAGTCGAAACGAGTGTTAAAGGACAACGGATCGTTTTTTTTAAATGTTGGCGGCTCACTGAAAGATCCTTGGATACAAATTGATGTAGCCAATAGATTCCGTCATCACTATGTCCTTCAAAACACGATTCATTGGATAAAATCAATTGCAATTTCTAAGGAAGATGCCGGAATCTCTGTAAATTTAAAAGAAGATATTGCCGTTGGTCATTACAAACCAATCAATAGTCCAAGATTCCACCACGATTGTCACGAATACATATGGCATTTCACGAAAAATGGTGATGTTGAATTAAATAAGGTAGATATTGGCGTCCCGTATCAAGATAAAAATAATATTAATAGATGGAAGGGCGCAAACAAATCCGATAAAAGAGATCGGGGAAACACTTGGTTTATCCCATACGAAACAATTCGTGAATCAAGACCTCATCCAAGTACATTTCCTGAAAAATTACCAGAAATGTGTATCAGAGATCACGGGATGAATAATACGAAACTAGTTCTTGATCCATTTATGGGGATTGGGACCACTGCGGTTGTCTGTAAAAAATTGGGGATTAATTTCATTGGTTTTGATATTGATCCCCATTATATTGAGATTGCCAACGAACGAGTCGGGTGTGAAAGGACAATAATAATTGAACAAAATACTGTGTCCTCATCTATTTCAGATACAATTCAATCGCAATTTAAAAGCAAATTTAAAAGTAAAAATTATGGTTTAAATTCATTTGTATAATTTTTCATCGATACTTTTATTTGTGCATACTAATGACTCAGACGTATGCGGTCATTTATAGTGAGAGCAGAGGCGTTTTTGCAGGATCAGAGTGTTCTTACAAAAAAGGAAGTTAAGCATTCCGATGAAATGGTCGAGACTGTTAGATTCTTGTTAGATCACGCTATCGGAAGAAGTAACGCAATTTCAACCAAAAAAATAATTGAACACCTAGAATCAAAGGGATTTGTTACTTATAGAGAAGGATGGCAAGTTAATGTTCTTGGGCCATTAAGAAAGCACGGGATATTTATTGCAGCAAATAAGTCAAAAGGAATGTATTTCATCCAAACAGACTCTGACGCAAAATCTGCAATAAAAACTATTCAAGATCGCATTGATGAAGAAAAAGTGAGATTAGAAATCTTAAAGGAAATGTGCAGAGATGCGGGTTTGAACATAGACTAAAATTTTCCGCAATCTATCAACCCCCACGCAACAGAACTCAATTTCGTAAGGATTAATTAATTCATCAAATGCTGTGGAAAAATTTCAAGTAAGATACAATTACGATCAAAAAACGAATTGGATCAACCAATCCTATTGATCCGGTCCATCGCTTCACGGAGCCTCTCCATCGAAGCCGCGTACGACAACCGGATCCATCCCGGTGCATAGAACGAGCTGCCCGGGGTCGCTGCCACATGGCCCTTTTCGAGCCAGTCGGTTGCGATTTTATTGTCATCACCGGAAACTTTCACGAACGCATAGAAAGCGCCATCGGCCGGGGCACAGGTGTAGCCCATTTTCCCGAGTTCGGCCATCATGAATTTCCGGCGCTTGTCAAATTCGCTGCGCATCTCTTCGACGCATTTCTGGTCGCCCTTCAGGGCCGCAACCGCACCCCACATCGCAAAGGTCGTCGCCTGCGAGACCGAGTGCTGCTGCACCCTGGACATCGCTTTGATGATCGCCTTTGGGGCCGCCGCGTACCCGAGCCGCCACCCGGTCATCGCGTAAGCCTTCGAAAAGCCGTTTATTGTAATCGTCCGTTCGGCCATGTTGCCTATTGACGCAAGCGAGATATGCTCTTTTCCGTAGATCAGCTTCTCGTAGATCTCGTCCGACATCGCATACAGGTCGTGGTCCTCGCAGAGATCGGCAACAAGCTTCATCGACTTCTTGTCGAACACCGCACCGCTCGGGTTCGAGGGCGAATTGATCGAGATCATCTTGGTCTTTTTCGTGACCTTTTCGAGAATGGAATCATCGAGCTGGAAAGTTTTCTGGTTCACCGGGTGGAGCACGGTCTTTCCGCCCGCCATCTGGACGCAGGGCTCGTACGAGACCCAGGCCGGGGTGGGGAGGATGACCTCGTCGCCCGGATTTAAGACAGCCTCCATTCCTTCGTAGATGGCGTCCTTTGCCCCGCAGGTCACGATCACCTGGTCTGGCTCACAGGCAAATTTGTTCTCGTTTGTGATCTTTTCGCTGATCGCCGCGAGAAGCTCGGGGATGCCGTTACTGGGCGCATAGTGTGTTTCGCCCCGGTTGATCGCATCGATGCAGGCATCCCGGATGTGTTTTGGCGTATCGAAGTCAGGCTCGCCAATCGAGAGGCTGATGACATCGATGCCCTCCCGCTGCATCTTCTTTGCCTTGTTCGTGATCTCGATCGTCGCGGAAGGGGCGATCGCCGCAACTTTTGCCGAGAGCTGCTTCATTGTAATCTTTTGACAAGTTTTACTGCGGATTCAACGGCACGCTTTGCATAATCGATACGCTCGTTTGCCTCAAGCCGGCTCATGCCGGGCCCGGAGATGCCGAGCGTGACGGGCTTGCCGAATTCAAGCGAGAGGTCGATAATTTTCCGGGCCGCGTGCTGCACGACAATCTCGTCATGCTGGGTTGCACCCTCGATCACGCAGCCGACGGTAACAACGGCATCTACTTTTCCTGCGGCAAGCATTTTCTTGATGGCAAGCGGCATATCAAATGCCCCTGGCACGTAGATGCAGTCGGTCACTTCGGCGCCAAGGAATGCTGCATGTTCCCGAGCCTCGATCTCCATCATGTAGGTGATGTCACGGTTGAACTCCGCGACCACGAATCCCAGTTTTATCGGCTTTGTATCGCACATAATTCTTCATCTCTTTTTTAGCTGGTTTAAAGGTTGTACCCGGAGGCACTGCCGTTTTTTTGGTTGTCCCGGCCTTATTTCTGGCGTGCCGGGCCGGCGTCCTCAAATCCCTGGCGCAGGCCGGTGCCGGCGTTTCTGGTGAGTTCCTGCGGGTGCAGGACGAGTTTTATGGCATTTTCGGCATGTTCGCGGGTGCGCTGTTCGGCAAGCCACGCGAGTTCGGCATCGTCCTTTGCCTCGTCCTCGTGGACAAACACCTCGATGATATGGGTGTTTGTCATGAGCTGGCACATGATAAGCCCCTGCGATGCCTCGTGGGCGCAGAGCTTGTCCTTGTCTTTCCCGCCCGGCATCCCAAGAGCCATCACGATATCGCACCGGCGTTCTTCGATCAGTTTTTTGCAGGCGACCGGCAGGTCTTTTACGCCCGGCACGGTCACCCGTTCAATCGCCACGCTCGCATGTTTTTTGAGCTCGTCGATGGCGATCGCTCCCATATTGACGCGTGAGAAGGTGGTGTCTGCCACACCAACCTTCATCCCAGCACCTCAGCTGCGGCCTCGACACCGTTGCCTTTGACCTTGTAGCCGGCCTTCTTTAAGCCGTGCTGGGTTGCGGCAAGCGTCGCGAGGATCTCGGGGGCGCTCACGGCGCCCATCGTACCAATCCTGAAGATCTTACCCTTGAGGTGGTCCTGGCCGCCTGCGATAATAATGCCCATCTTCTTGATGGTCGCACGGACTTCGTCGTCCCTGACACCCTCCGGGTAGGAGACTGCGGTGACCGTTGTTGCGTACTCGTGCTTGTCATCGATCTTCGGGAAGAGGGAAAGGCCCCATTCCTTAACCGCGGCCCGGACTGATTTTGCCATCTTCTGGTGCCGGGCGATCCGGTTTGCGAGACCTTCTTCCTCGATCATGAGGCAGGCTTCGCGGAGTGCTAAAAAGAGCGGGACTGCCGGGGTGTACGGCGTCTCCATCGGTTTTCCTGCGGCGCTCTTTTTGTACGCTGCAAGGTCGAGGTAAAACGGCGGGTTTTTGGTGAGCCGCTCCCATGCCCGGCTGCTCACGGCAACTGCCGCAAGGCCGGCCGGTGCTGCAAGGCATTTTTGCGAGCCGACGATTGCGACATCCACGCCCCACTTGTCCATCTCGAACTGGTTCCCACCGACCGAGGTGATGCCATCCATGATAAAGAGCGCATCGTGCTTATGTGCCAGCTTCCCGACTTCTGCCGCCGGGTTCTTGATGCCGGCCGAGGTCTCGTTGTGGACAAGCGTGACGACTTCTGCGCCCGCTTCGAGCTGTGCTTCGAGCCCTGCAAGGTCTAAGGGTGTCCCCCATTCGGATTTGAGTTCGTGGGCTTTCCCGTAGCGCTGGCTGATCTTATAGAGGCGCTCGCCGAACTTACCGTTCACAAAAGAGGCGATCTGCTTGTCGCGGCCGAAGTTTGCGACCGCGGCTTCCATGCCGGCCGTTCCTGACCCGCTGATGACGACAACATCGCTGGTGGTCCCAAACGCGGTCTTCAACACTCGCACGCAGTCCGCGTAGACCGCGCCAAACTCGGCGCTCCGGTGGTTGATTGCCTGACGTGACATTGCAAACCTGACCCGTTCAGGCATCGGTACCGGGCCCGGCAGCATGAGAAGTGATTCGTTTTCCATGTGGATCTGCCAATAGTATATTTATATAGACGGGATATAAGTTTGGATGGCTCTTATGGCAGACGTAAGCATAATCTGCGGATCAGCATCCGATTCCGCGATTGCCGACAAGGCAAAAAAGGTCCTTGACGAGCACAAGGTTTCCTGGGACTACCAGGTTATCTCTGCCCACCGGGATCCGGATAAGCTGGATGCATATGTCAAAGGAAGTCAGGCAAAAATATTCATCGCGATTGCCGGTCTCTCGGCCGCGCTGCCGGGTGTTATCGCATCAAAGACCGACAAGCCGGTCATCGGTGTGCCGGTCAGCGGGACCTTAAACGGCCTTGACGCCCTGCTTTCCATTGTCCAGATGCCAAAGGGCGTGCCGGTCGCATGTGTCGGTGTCGACAACGGCGACAACGCGGCGCATCTTGCGATCCGGATCTTAAAACTCGCCGCAAAGTAATACCCGGGGTCCAAAACGGATTCCTGAAACGGCCAAAGAAGAACCGGGTTTCCTGAATATCTCCGGTGGATTCTTTGATCTCTTTTGGAGATCTTCCGTATCCCATATTTTTTGTTCATGGGTGTCTGAAGGCTTTAGCGGGACCGGCCCACCCGGATTTTTGCCGCGAAGATTTTTTCCCCACACTTTTTTTGCATGATCAAAAGTCCCGGGATCCGGGCGACCCCCGGTTTTTTAAAATAGTCCGGGCGATCCCAACGGAATGCCGCAGGGATGATATGGATTTCAATACCTATTATGGATTCAAATCCAAAGTATGGATACAAAACGTACACCTTTTTTTCCGGCAAAAAATATTTTCCCGGATTTTTTCGTGCGCAAAAACGTTTTGGCCGACCCGCCAAAAAAGCCGGGCCTGGAACCTGACTGCCGGACGCCCTCAGTAAAAATACGTTAAAATCAGATCTTTTTGAGTTCTGTCACTTTGAGAATATCAGTCCGGGTCACGATCCCGACAATCCGGTCATCCTGCACGACCGGGATCCTGCCAATGTTTTTCATGGTCATGACCTTAAGGGCATCCATGACCGATGCGGTCGGGGGAAGGACAATCACGTCCTTTGTCATAATGTCTTTGACCTGCATGGCCTCGCGGTCGATCGGCGATGTCCGGTTGATATCGGTGAGCGTCACCATCCCGATAAGCATATCCCGCTCGATAACCGGGAAGCCGAGGTGCTTGGTGGTGTACATCATCTCGATTGCCTGGGTAAGCGGCATATTTGACGGGATCGTTGTGACCCGGGTACTCATCATGCTCCCGACCGTCACATCCGAGAGCAGCGTGTTGTACGTCACGGCCGTCGATTCCATGCTTGCCCCGATGTAGATGAAAAGCGCAATCAGGATCAGGAACGGCGAGAAGAAATACAGTCCCACGAGCCCGAAGATCACGGCAAAGACCTTTCCGACATTTGCCGCAATCCGTGTCGCCCGGTCCATGGGAATCCGGGTGGCAAGAGCTGCCCTGAGCACGCGTCCCCCGTCCATGGGAAACGCCGGGATCAGGTTGAAGGCAAAGAGGATGATGTTGAGCACCCCGAGGTATCCGAAGACAAAGACAAGGATGCCCTGCACCGCCGCGTCGGGCGTCATCTCCGGGACAAAGTACACAAGCCCGCAGCACGCAATCCCGAAGACAAGGCTCATGATCGGCCCGGCTAGTGCCATCGGAAGTTCGGTCCGTGGCTCGGGAGTGCCCTCTTCCATCTGGGCGACGCCGCCAAACATCAGGAGCGTGATACTCTGCATCTTGATCCCTTTTGCCTTTGCCACAAGGGAATGGGCGAGTTCGTGGACAAAAACCCCTAAAAATAGGCCAAGGGCGACGACAGTCCCGAGGATCCAGGGCATGAACCCGGAGGCAATGAGACTCGTATCGACCGGCACCTGGAAAATATCCTTGAGCATACTGGTCGTTGCTTCAATCTCGCTACCGATGATGAATGCAAAAAGCGGGATCACAAGAAGAAACGTATAGTGGAGCAGTACAGGAATGTCAAAAATCTGTCCGATCCGTATAGATCCGTCCATAAAGTATGGATTATCTTTTTAACCCATATGGTATATACTTTCATCTGATAAAGATGGAAAGCCAGATCACAGATATATTCGGGCTTCAGATTTACACTGACAAGGGCATGTACATCGGAGAAGTCGACGATGTTGTAATCGACGTTGACGCAAAGAAGATCGAATCTCTTGTGGTCGGGAAGGTGAACGACCAGCTTTTCGAGCTCAAGAATTACAAGGGTGTCAAGATCCCGTACCGGATCATCAGCGCCATTGATGATGTCGTTCTTATCCGCCACCTGCCAGGAGCGTTTACGTCGCCTGAAGCGCTTGAAGAGCAGCAGTAAATACACCAAAAAAAAACAATAAAATGCCGTTTTTTGCCCGGCCGTTCCCCGGTGATGGCGGTAAAGGGTCCGCCACCCGGATTTTTATCCTTTCGCAAAATGCCGGAGTACTGTATGGATGTCGTGGAGAACCGTGAGATCTTTTCAAATCTTTTCATAGCGCCCCCGGTTTTTGTCCGGCTTGACGGCCGGGCGTTTCATGCCCTGACCAAAAAGTTCGGGTTTAAAAAACCGTTCGACACCCGGTTCCGTGACGCCATGGTAACGGTCTGCCGTCAGCTTGTCGGGGAAAGCGGGCTCTCCCCGGTTTTTGCATACACGTTTTCCGATGAGATTAGTCTCTATTTTACCCGGATCCTGTTCTCGGGACGGGTGGAGAAGATCGACTCTGTGGCAGCGTCGTATGCTGCAAGCGCGCTCACGCTTGCGCTCGGTGCCGATGAACCGCTTGCATTTGATGCCCGGGTCATCCAGGCATCCCCGGAGTATGCGGCAGAGTATATGACCGGCCGCCAGGATGAAGCCTGGAGAAACCACATTAATTCGTACTGCCAGCAGGCGCTCATTTCTGAAGGGATGAGCCCGGGCGAGGCCGCAAAAAAACTTGACGGCATGCCGGCACAGGGACTCCACGACATGATGCATGAGCGGGGTGTCAATCTTGCAAAGACCCCGGCATGGCAGCGTCGGGGAATCCTTGTTCTCCGGCACGAAGTGACAAAGGAAGGATACAACCCGATCACACAGGAATTGGTGTTTGTCAGGCGCAGCCGGGTGGCGGCAGACTGCGATCTCCCGCTTTTTACCACCCCCGAGGGGCAGGTGTTCCTCCGGGATCTTATCCGTACCGGCACTTCTGAATAACCCCGTTTTTCCTGAGCCCCGGTTTTACCGGGTTTTTTGTCATTTTATGCGCCATGGCCCGGTACTGGCACTTCCGACGCGGGACAATTCATTTCCTGCGGTGCGCTCCTTTGAAAAACTGTATTATCTTGTGAGGCAAAGATTGAAAGATACTGTCCCGGCCCGGTATACCCGGCAGCGATTGAATGGGGACATGCAGGTGAATTTTCTATCACGACAGCGTCACCCGGATAACAACGGAAACTATCGGACGAAAACCGGTACGGATGTGTCCGGCTGCTGTCGCGATCAATAAAAGCGGAGGTGCATGGAAGGTATGCAGCAGTTGATCCGGACAAAAAAGGATGGCGACCGGGAAATCACGACCTGTGTGGATGAGACAGGGGATGGGGTCTGGATCCGCCTGTACAATACCTCGGAGAGCGAACTCAAGGCTATTGCCGAATCCTGCAATGTCCCTCTTGATTTTTTAAAAGCAGCCCTTGATGAGGAAGAGCGGCCGCGTATCGATATCGATGAAGGCGTGACGCTTGTCGTCATCGATATCCCGACGCTCCTGGAATCCGACGGGATAAAAAACCTGACCACCCTCCCGCTTGGTATTGTCATCACCGACAAGAACATCATCACGGTCTGTAAATACGAGTCCCTGCTTCTTGACGATTTTGTGACCGGGAAGGTCCGGCATTTTGCAACGTTTAAGAAGACCCGGTTCCTTTTCCAGATTTTTTACCGGAACGCCTCGTACTACCTCAACCACCTGCGCCAGATCGAGAAATCGATATCGCATATCGAGTCCGAGCTGCACCGGTCCATGAAAAACGAGGAGCTCTTCCACATGATGGAGATGCAAAAGAGCCTCATCTACTTCTCGACGTCGCTTAAGAGCAACGAGGTGGTGCTCGAACGCATCATGCGGGCAAAGCCGCTGAAGATGTACGAGGAGGATTCAGAACTCCTTGATGATGTCATCATCGAGAACAAGCAGGCTCTTGAGATGTCGCAGATCTACCTGCACATCTTAAACGGGATGACCGATACGTTTGCGACGATCATTTCGAACAACTTAAACATCGTGATGAAATTCCTGGCATCGGTCACGATCATCCTTGCGATCCCGACGATGATTGCCAGTTTCTACGGGATGAACGTGGAGGATATCCCCTTGTCTGGGGTGCCGTTTGCATTCGAGACGATTTTTATCATGTCATTTATTCTCTCGGCAGCAATGGGTGTCCTGATGTGGAGAAAGAAGTTCTTCTTATTTTTTTTTTTGCATAAATGTATTGCACGCCAGTTGTTTTTCATCCTGATATTTTGGGTCTGTATTGGAGTTTATTTGTCAAACAACCTGAAATTTGGGGTTCCTATAAAACCGTTTAATCGTTGGGGAATGGGGTTTTCTTCGCGGTCATTTCCCAAACGACCAATCGCCCGTTTGCCCCCTCAAAACCCCGCCAAAACGCGAATATGCGGCCCGTTAAAATCGTCTGATTGCTGAAAAAACGATGATTTGCGCTCCTTTTAAAACGGAGCCCGATACGGGCTTTTTTGGATCCGGAAACGGGCAGCCGGGGCCCGTATCTGGCCCGGATGGGGTGAGGCCTGTGCGGGTGGAAATGGGGGAGATTCCGGGCCCTGGCCGGGTGGGGGAAAGGTCCGTGATTTTTCCTAAAGATGATGGTGTGGTGTTCGGACCGTGTCTCCGTCGGAGCGGCTCACGGGATCTTGTGAGTACTGTATGGCCGGCACCACCCAAACTGTACAAACAGGGGGTCTTTTTGTACATACTTTTTGAAATCCTGAATATCCGCCCCAGATTGGTGGATTTCCGGGTAATACGGGCTTTCCTCAAACGCTAATAGTCGCTTTTGGGAGGCAGATCTCACGTGGGATCGGACCGGCGCATGGGAAAATGAAAAAAAGGGGGGTTTTTATGCTTTCGATATCCCGATTGTCATTACAATCCCTTCGACATCCCAGTCCTTCGTAAGCTGGCATGACGAACCTGCCGCCTCGCCGGCATTGTGGAGCAAAAGCGATTTTGCCCGGACTTCCTCTGCGATCCCGGGTTTCCAGCTTGCACCGACAAGCTCGCAGACCCGGTCATCGGCAACCGCAACATCAACGGTGATGAAGTCCTCGACTGCAAGGTCAAGCTGACGGCGCATCTCCTGGATCCGCCGGATGATCTCTCTTGCATATCCTTCCGCTTCGAGATCCGGGGTGAGTGCCACATCGACGTACACGGTCCCGTCTTCCATCGGGGCGGAGAAGATGTCTGCCGGCATTTTCTCCGTAAACGTCACGTGCTCCGCAGCGATCTCAAACGTTGCGTCGCCGCTTGTGAGCGTAAAGGTCCGGCCGGCATCGACCTCTGCCTTGATCGCGTTCCCGTCCGCTGCCTCGATAAGACCCTTGACCGTAAAGGAATTCTTCCCGAAGCCTTTGCCGAGTGCCTTCATGACCGGCTCCGCATGCCAGCCGATCCGGTCCCACCGGCCCATCACGACCGTTACTTTGCGGGCGTTTGCCCGGTCCATGCAGATCGCGTTGAGACGGGCGACTGCATCTTTTACCTCGGGCTTTGCGGTTACGATCACGACCTCGCCGACCGGCCAGCGGAGTTTTCTCTTACCTGCCTGCCGTGCGTTCTGCACCGCGTCGTCAAACGAGCGGGCAAGTTCCATCGCGTGTTCGAGCTCGTGGTTCACGAGCGTATCATCGCAGGCTTCCCAGTCGAGCATATGTACGCTGTCGGGATCGTTTTTGCATTTGAGGTTCTGGTAGATCTCTTCGGTGATGTGCGGGCAGAACGGAGCCATGAGCCCGATAAGCCGGCGCATCACGTAGTAGATCGTCTCGTAGGCAAAGACCTTCTCCTGCGACTCGCCTTCAAGCCACATCCGGGGCCGGACCAGCTGGACGTACCAGCGCGAGAGATCTTCGAGGATGAAGTTGATGATCTCCCGGGTTGCCCGGTGGAGCTGGCACTCCTTTGTCGCGGCATCGACAATCCCGGCAACGGTGTTGATCCGGGAAATGATCCACCGGTCTTCGTCCGGAAGCTGCCGGATGTGTGCCGTGATATATGCAGAATCCCACCGGCCGTCTTTTGTCTGCGGCCCGAACGTGTCGAGGATCATGTACGGCATCGGGAACCGGTACACGTTCCAGAGAATGTTTACCGCACGGTTGACCGTCGCGACCCCGTCCCAGTTGAATTTCAGGTCGTCCCACGGTGCGGACGACGAGAGCACGTACATCCGGAGCACGTCGACGCCGACTTTTGCGATAACTTCCTCGGGGGATACCACGTTCCCGAGGCTCTTTGACATCTTTTTTCCCTCGGCATCAAGCGCAAACCCGTGCATGCAGACGCTTTTGTACGGTGCTTTTCCGAACGCGATAGTGCTTGCGCCGAGCTGGGAGTAGAACCAGCCCCGGGTCTGGTCCTGGCCCTCGGTGATAAAGTCTGCCGGCCAGAGTTTTTCAAACTCCGCAGTCTTTGCCGGGAACCCGACCGTCGCCCACGATGCGACAGCGGAATCAAACCAGACATCGAAGATATCCTCGACCCGCTTCATTGTCCCGCCGCACTCGCAGGGGATCGTCACCTTGTCCACAAACGGCCGGTGGGGATCGGGCACGGACTGCCCACTTGCCTTTTCCAGTTCCGCAATCGTGCCGATGACCCGGTACTTGTCGCACTTGTCGCAGACCCAGACCGGGATCGGGATGCCCCAGTACCGCTGCCGGGAGACACACCAGTCCCGGGCCTCCTTGATCCAGTCGTAGAACCGGGCGCTGCCGGCCCACTCGGGATACCACGTGACTTTCTCCACTTCGGAGAGCATGAGGTCCCGGATCTCCGAAGCTTTCAGGAACCACTGCGATGTCGCACGGAAGATGATCGGCGTCTTGCAGCGCCAGCAGTGGCCGTACCGGTGGGTGATCTTCTCGGTCGCAAGGAGCTGTTCGCCAAGAGCATCGAGCACGTCCCCATTTGCGTCCCGGACAAATTTCCCGGCAAACACGCCGGCTTCCGGACGGAATTTCCCCGCCCCGTCAACCGGGCAGACTATGGCAAGCTTCTCTTTTGTCCCGAGCACGTAGTCGTCCCACCCGTGACCCGGGGCGATGTGGACCATGCCGGTGTTTTCCATCGCGACAAAGTCAGCGGTCACGACCCGGTGGGCGATCTCTTTCTGGACCGGAACCTTGTCAAGCAGCGGCGAGTCGTACTCCCAGCCGACAAGTTCGGCGCCTTTTTTGGTTTCAAGGACGTCGAACTTCTGGTACCGTCCTTTTTTCAGCACGGATTTGACGAGATCCTCTGCCACCCAGAGGAATTCTTCCCGGCCGTTCTTCTCTGCATGGACCCGTGCGTAGACAAAGTCTTTCCCGACCGCAACTGCAACGTTAGCCGGCAGCGTCCAGGGCGTTGTCGTCCAGATGACGAGGTACTCGTTTTCTTTTCCCTTGATCGGGAACTTGACAAAGACCGAGGGGTCGGTCTCGTCCCAGTACTCGACCTCGGCGTCCGCAATCGCCGTTTCGCACCGGGGGCACCAGTTCACGACCCGGTACCCGCGTTCGAGCATCCCCTTCTCCTGCGCCCGGGCAAGCGTCCACCAGGCAGCTTCCACGTACCAGGGCTTGATCGTCTGGTAGGCGTTTTTGAAATCCATCCAGATCCCGAGATTCTCGAACTGGGCGTCCATCAGTTCCTTGTTCTTTATCGCAAACTCCCGGCACTTCTCGATGAAGTTCCCGATCCCGAAGGTTTCAATATCCTTTTTTGAGGCAAAGCCCAGCATCTGCTCGACTTTTACTTCAATAGGAAGGCCGTGCATATCGTAGCCTGCACGGTCGATCACGTTCCTGCCGTTCATCCGGTGGTAACGCAAAATCGAGTCCTTGATGATCTTGTTCCAGGCAGTCCCGAGGTGGATCTGCCCCGTGGTGTAGGGGGGGCCGTCGACAAAAAAGAATGCCTTTCCTATGCTGTGCTGCTGTTTTACTGCCTTGTAGGTCTCGTGGGTGCGCCAGTATTCCTGCACCTCACGCTCGATATCTTTCGCGGAAAAGTTTGCGGTGACTTCCTTCACAAAATCCCTCTGCTACGGTGGGAGACGCCCAGACGTATGTGGGGTAATGTTTGCTTTTCGTGGACAAAGTAGTTTTCTTAAAAAAAGAAGAAGAAGAATACGGTCTGCACGGAAAAACCGGGATAAATATCGGAATATATCTATACCGGGTTTTTAAAAAAAGAACCAGTATGCGTCGAATGTTTACCTGTATCGTTCTTGCAGGGCTTCTTGTCCTGCTTGCCTGTGCCGCCGGATGTACTTCATCTTCGTCGTCGGCCCAGGCGTCGGCACCTTCCTCAGCCAGTACTGCTGCCACGACTGCGGCATCATCGCAGGCTGCCACAGCGGCAACAGAGACGACGGCATCTGACAGCGCCGATACGACGATCTCCGTGCATTTCAACGATTATTCCTGCATCACCATGAAGGACCTGCTCGGCGTGGATTATCTCTACCCGGATGAGAAGTACTCAATCCAGGCCACGACCCCCGGGGCCGGGACGATCACGCCCAACCTGCTGGTGCTTGACGTTGGCGACAACACAAAGCTTGTCACTGTCAAACCGGTGTGGGATTCCGTGCAGAAGACCTGGGTCTACGAAGGGATCGTCCCGCTTGTAAAACTCATGGATATCACGTCGCCCCAGGAAAAGACGTTTACCATTAAAAAGCAGGGCTATTATTACATCTGCATCGACGACCGCAAGGAGACGGGTGCGAGCGAAGCGGTGTACCAGGTCCCGGTCAGGGTAACAAAAGTCTGATCGCCACCAGCTGTTTTTTTTAACGACATCTTTTTTTGCGGACACCTTTTTTTCACAAAGGGCAATCCGGGAAGCAATTCAGGAATTTTTGTTTTTTTTGTTTTTTTAAAATGGAGAACTGCACATCTCATCCGGGAAATTTCCCCGTTGCCTTTCCCTCTGCAAATCCTTCTGCCGTTCCGACCGTCACTTCTTTAAGATTATGAGGGGATGCTAGTACTCAAAGGCAGAATATGTCCGGCCAGAACCCCCGGGGGACGGGGGTCTTATCCGGGGCAGGATTTTTTCCTTTTCTGGCCCCGGTGAGCTGCTGTCCGGAGATATAAAAAAAAACGGAGGAACCAAGAATGGAATCCGATCCCTACCCGGTCCTTGTCGGGGGAAAGAAAAAAGTCACGCAGGAGATTGCAAAAATCCGGTTTCCCTATACCGGCGAAGTCTGCGCAAGCGTCTGCCTGGCAGGAAATGTCGAGATTAAGGACGCGGTCGCGGCAGCCTGCCGGGGGTTTGAGGAAACACGGCGTCTCCCGACCCATGAGCGGTACCGGATCCTCGAAGGGCTTGCGGACCGGATCCACGAACGGGCCGGTGAACTTGCCGACATCATGGTCATGGAGGGGGGAAAGACCCAAAAGTTCGCGACAACCGAAGTGGCCCGGGCGGAAGCAACGGTGCGGACTTCGGCGGAAGAGGCAAAACGGATCTACGGCGAGATCATCCCGCTTGACTGGAACGGCGACAGTGAGGGCCGGACCGGCTACCTCCGGCGCTTCCCCCTCGGCCCGGTGCTTGGGATCGTGCCGTTTAATTTTCCCCTGAATCTTGCCTGCCACAAACTCGCCCCGGCCATCGCAGCCGGGAATTCCGTCATTATCAAGCCGGCGTCTGCGACTCCTCTCTCGAGCCTGATCCTCGGCGACATGGCAATCGAAGCCGGCCTTCCGCCCGATGCGATCAGTGTCCTTCCCTGCCCGAGCGGGAGGGCCGAACAGCTCGTGAAGGATTCGCGGATCGCGTACCTCTCGTTTACCGGCAGCTGTGCTGTCGGCTGGCACCTCAAAGAGATCGCGGGAAGGAAAAAGGTCGGCCTCGAACTGGGCGGGAACGCTGCCGTGATCGTTCACAGCGATGCAAACCTCGATTATGCGGTTTCCCGGATCGCGGCCGGGGGATTTATCAATGCCGGCCAGGTCTGCATCTCGGTCCAGCGGGTCTTCATCCACCGGACGGTTTACGAGCAGGCAAAGGAGAAGATCGTTGCCGCAGTCAAAAAGCTCGTGGTTGGCGATCCCCGGAACCCGGATACCGATGTCGGCCCGATGCTCGACCGGGTCAAGGCAGAGCAGGCGTATGCAAAAGTCCAGGACGCGATACGGCAGGGAGCCCGCTGCCTCTGCGGCGGAACACTTGACGGCACGATGTTTGCGCCGACCGTCCTTGAAGGGACAAAACCCGACATGCGGGTGAACTGCGAGGAAGTCTTTGCCCCGGTGATTACACTCATCCCATACGATTCGTTCGATGACGCCCTCATCGAAGCCGATACCGGGGATTACGGGCTCCAGGCCGGCATCTTCACGCAGGACATCAGCCGGGCGCTCCATGCGTACGAGGAGATGGAGGTCGGCTGCGTGCAGGTCAATGACATCCCGACGTTCCGGGCCGACCACATGCCCTACGGCGGGGTCAAGGGATCCGGAGTCGGCCGGGAAGGGCCGCGCTACGCCATCGAAGAAATGACCGAGATGCGTCTGATGGTGATCAACCGGGCCGGCGGGCTCTGAAGGCCGGGGCGTTCCATGCAGATTTCTGTTGTCGGGGCTGCGGAAGCAACCGAAGAAGAGTACAGCATTGCGTACGAGACCGGCCGGTTCATCGCACAGGCCGGAGCGACACTGGTCTGCGGCGGTCTTTTCGGTGTCATGGAAGCCGCGTGCAGGGGAGCCCGGGAAGCGGGCGGCCGGACCGTGGGGATCGTGCCCGGGACCGATGACGGGAACGCGTATCTCGACGCGGTCATCCGGACCGGTCTCGGGCACGCACGGAATGTCCTTGTCGTGCAGTCGGGCGACGCGGTGATTGCCCTCGGCGGCAGTTATGGCACGCTCTCGGAAATTGCAATAGCTCTCAAAGCCGGGCGCCGGGTCTTCGGATTAAAAACATGGGATATCCCAGGAGTTACTCCGTGTGCGACCGCAGAAGATGCGGTCACCGGTGCGGCCGCTGCTGCACGTGAGCGCTGCACCGGTTCCGGGCAGCGATCATAACCCGACGCTATCAATAAAAAAAAAATTTTCCCGGGATTTTTTTTCGTGGACAAGTGCCAAAAGATCAGAGGAGAATAATATCCACCGTCTCTCCTGCTTCGAGCCCTTCGCTTTCGGCAGGCACCCGCAAAAGCCCGTTTCCCTGTGCGAGCGTGTTGAGCAGCCCGGACTTCCCGAAAAGTGGCGTTGCAGTACCCTCTTTGACAACGACCCGGATATAATCCTCCCGTCCCCGGGTTGACGGCACGTTTGTCGCAAGCCGCGCCGGGGTGGTCACCGGTCCGGCTGATGTATCCCCGGTCATGGCCTCGATCAGGTTCCTTACGGTAATGACCATCCCGACAAAGGTGGCTGCCGGGTGACCGGGAAGGCCGATGACCGGGACCGTCCCGCACCTGCCGATGATGGTCGGCTTTCCCGGGGCGATTGCCACCCCGTGGATAAAAACTTCTCCGGATTGTTCGATGATGCCCGCGGTAATGTCCCGCTCATCTTTTGAACTTCCCCCCGAGATCAGCACCGCGTCACACTCTGCGACAGCCTTTGCAAGAGTTCGTGCAAAGATATCAGGATCGTCTTTGAGGATCCCGTATTTTACCGGAATGCACCCGTGGCTTTCAAGAAATGCAGCGATCACGTACGAATTGACATCACGGACCTGGCCAATATCCGGGACGGTATCGACCGTCACGAGCTCGTTTCCGGTAGATATTATCCCAAACCGGGGCATGGCGGCGACCGGGACCATTGCATACCCGGCTGCTGCGAGTACTCCAAGGTCCTGTGGTGAGAGACGACGGCCCCCGGGGAGGACGGTGGTTCCTTTCTGAAAATCCTCGTTGTACCGGATAATGTTCTCTCCCGGTGCAGCCGGCTTTTTTACCAGTATACCATCGCCAAACTGCTCGGTATTCTCTGCCATCACCACCGCATTGGTGCCTTTCGGAAGTATCCCGCCGGTGGGGATGTAACTGCACTCCCCGGGCCTTACCCCAGGTTCTGCGTCCATGCCCATCTGCACCCGGCCGGCAAGGGTAAGCATTGCCGGGGAGGACTCGGATGCACCTGCCGTGTCTGTCGCCAGCACTGCATAGCCATCCATCACGGACCGGGTAAAACCGGGAATATCAATATCGGAGACGATATCCTCTGCAAGCACCCGGCCGCAGGCATGATCAAGCGGCACAGTTTCGGTCTTTGTCCGGACTGCAATGCGCCGGACGGTTGCTATTGCCTCGGTGACCGGGACAACGGAGAAAAACAGGCTCATGCAATCCCGTTACCTGAAACAGCCCAGCTGGCAACCGTGAATCTTAATTCCCCGGGTGTTGCAGAACTTGCCAATCTCTTCCATGGGAATCCCGTATTTCCCGGAGAGGTCAAATGCCCTGGAACAGGTAATGGCATTTGTAATCCCTTCCTCAGCAAACATATGCTCGATCTTCTGTTTTTTTTCCTGGTCCATAATACAAATCACTCTGTTAAACACCTGTGCTGTATTCTCACATATCATTTACCAGACCCGGACGATCAACGATACGAACTTTATTCGTGCAGGATGGCTAAACGGTACCCGATGAAGGTAGCGCTGATCAATTCCCGCATGGATGCTGCGGGATGCAATATCAGGCACCATATCGGGCAGTGTCTTTCTGAAAAAAACCCGGGGTCCCCCAGGTCCGAACGGGAGTTCACGTTTCTTGAGTACGACGGCAGGCTTATCAATGCCGAAGGAATCGATGCGGGCATCGATGCCGACCTGGTAATTTTCCTTTCCCGGCACACAAGTGTCAACCCGATCCCGGTCCTTACCGTTCACCCGACCGGGAATTACCGTGATGCGGAACTGGGCGGAAGCCCCCGAACCCTTGCCCCGGCTTCCCCCGCGATGATGCAGGCAACGCTCCGTGCCCTTGCCCGCCACTGCCCGGAGAACTACCGGGTCTCCTACGAGATAACCCATCACGGCCCGACCGGTCTTTCCCACCCTTCGTTCTTTGTCGAGATCGGGAGCACGGAAAAAGAGTGGAACGACCCGGTGGCAGGCCGGGCCGTTGCCGATGCCGTGCTTGATGCAGTTCCCCTTGCAAATGCCGTTCCCATGATCGGGTTTGGCGGCACCCATTATGCGGTCCGGGAAACCGGGATCGCCCTTGAGAGCCGGGGGGCGTTTGGCCATATCGCCCACACCCGGGAGATTGCGACGCTTGACGAACCGATGGTGCGGCAGATGATCGCAAAGACCGGGGCAGTTGCGGCCTATATTGACCGCAAGGCCATCGATCATGCCGGCATAACCAGGATCACCGGGATCCTTGATACGGTGGGAGTCATACGGCTCTCGGAAAGCGAGATTGCGGCACTTGGCCGGCTTACCTGGGATATGTATTGTGCAGTCCGGGACCTTGCCCGGACCGTTGCCCCCGGGACCCGGTGTTATATCCATGCCATGAACGGCACCGGCCCGCTTGCCCTCATTACTCTCAATATGGATCTGCTTGCAGAAACCGTCAGATCTGATGAACCTGCGCTTATCCGGGGTCTTGGATTCCTTCCCGTCGTGCACCTGACCAATGAAGACAGCCGGATCCTTCCGCAATTTGTGGTTTTTTCCGAAAATTCTTCGGAAATAATAAATGCTTTAAATACGTTGTGCGTAAAAATCATACGTAACAACCAGAATACAGCGACGGAACGCGATTACCTGATCATAAACAGGGTCCGGTTCGACCCGGAAAAAGCGCGCGAACTGGGTGTCCCGGCCGGACCGGCCTACCATCTGCTTGCCTCCGGGCAGGCTGTCGAGGCCGGCGGCCGGGTCATAGAACCGGACATGGTATCGGTCCGCATTACCACAAAAATCCACATCCCGGGACTGGAGAACGATTCATGAGATCGATTGTTGAAGAGGCACTCACAAAGGCAAGGGACGAAACTGCGTCCCCGCAGCAGAACGACGAGGATCTTGATCAGATCTTAAGCGAACTCAAGACCGAGATCACCGTGGTCGGCTGCGGCGGCAGCGGTTCCAACACCGTCACCCGCATGATGGAAGAGGGCATCCACGGTGCAAAACTCGTGGCTATCAACACCGATGCCCAGCACCTGATACGGACGCATGCCGACAAGCGCATGCTCATCGGCCGGCAGCGGACACGGGGCCTTGGAGCCGGGTCCATCCCCCAGATTGGTGAAGAAGCAGCCCTCGAAAACGAGCAGGATATCCGGGCGGTTGTATCGGGGTGCGATATGGTCTTTATCACCGTTGGCCTCGGTGGTGGCACCGGTACCGGATCAGCCCCGGTCGTTGCAAAGGCAGCCCGGGAAGAAGGCGCGCTTACGATTGCGGTCGTCACCACTCCTTTTGCTTCCGAGGGTGCGATCCGGATGGAGAACGCTGAAGCCGGCCTCGAACGCCTGAGGGATGTGGCGGACACGGTCATTGTAGTGCCAAACGACCGTCTTCTCGAAGTCGTGCCCAAGCTCCCCCTCTACGCTGCATTCAAGGTTTCCGATGAAGTCCTCATGAGGGCGGTCAAGGGAATCACGGAACTTATCACGATGCCGGGTCTTGTCAACCTCGACTTTGCCGATGTCCGTACCGTCATGGAACGTGGCGGCGTTGCGATGATCGGGATGGGAGAAAGCGACAGCGAGGACAAGGCGGCAGACTCGGTCAAAAAGGCAATCCGCTCGCCGCTCCTTGATGTGGATATCTCCGGCGCGACCGCAGCGCTCGTGAACGTTGTCGGCGGCCCTGATATGACCATGGCCGAGGCTGAAGGTGTCGTGCAGGAAGTCTATTCCCGCGTCGATCCGAACGCCCGGATCATCTGGGGAGCCCAGGTTGACCCGACCATGCAGAACAAGATGCGGACCTTACTTGTGGTCACGGGCGTACGGTCACCACAAATATATGGTCGGAATGAGAAACTTACCCCCAAAGTACAGAAACAGTACGAGATCGATTTTCTCAAGTGATTCGTTATGGATATTTCAAAGCCTGATATCAAAGTCAATGTGCACGAGGAGTTATTCCGTAAATACTTCCGTGTGTTAAAACTCGCGCGCACTCCCTCCCGAGAGGAGTTCACCAAGATAGCAACCGTTGCGGCAGCCGGGGTTCTCCTGATTGGATTGATTGGGTTTATCATCTACATGATCTTTGACCACAAGACACTCTTTGGGTTCTGATCCTGATTGCCATGACTTCAGAAGATTCACCTGAGTCTGCGGCGCCGACAGTACCTGAAGCGCCCGAGGTGTTTGCCAACCGTATCTTTGCTATCAAGACCACGTCAAAGCAGGAGCGCACGGTTGCCGACAATATTTTACTGGCCATTGAGACGAAGGCAACCGATATCAAGGTCACGTCAATCATCGCGCCAAACGAGCTCCAGGGATATGTTTTAATCGAGACTCCTGAAGAGCGCAACCGGATCGAGCAGCTGGTGGAGATGATCGCCCACGCCCGCGCGCTTGCAAAGGGGCAGACGACGCTTGCCGAGGTCGGTCATTTCCTGATCCCCAAGCCCGTGGTATCCGGTATTGACGAGGGCACGATTGTCGAGCTGATTGCCGGGCCGTTCAAGGGTGAGAAAGCGGTCGTCAAGCGCGTCGATTCGGCAAAAGAAGAGATTACGGTCGAACTGTACGAAAGTGTTGTCCCGATCCCGATTACCGTGCGGGGGGACAATGTCCGCGTGGTTGAGAAGATCACCGATCATTAATTTTTCAGCAGTCCTTTTTTGCCCGGATTCGTGTTTTGCGTCGGGCCGGATACGTTCGGGTACACATTTTCCCGGGTTTTTGCTGTGCTGCGAAACCGTGCCGGTTTTTCAGTAACCAGATCCCGGTATTATCCGTAATCCGTCCGGCGTATCTCCCTCAAGAGGTCCTGTTTTCATTTTATTACGATGAAGGGTCCGACGCTTTTTAAAAAATATGATTGACCGGGCTGGAACCGTTATCTCATTTTTCCCAATGCACCCGTACCTGCGTACATTTTCGTGTCAGATATACGCAGTCACAAAAAACCAAAAAAAAGAAAAGCCGGAAAAAAAGTATCAGTCTCCCTTAAGTACAGGAGCAAACAGTTCGATCATATGGTGTTTCATGTCACCGTACACTTTTTTTCGGATTGATGTAATCCGTGTCAGTGGGATCATGATCGCGTTCATGCACCGGGTTTTGAGATCTGCCTGCGGGAAATCAAACATTTTGTGTTTCGTGTAGTACCGGTAATCTGCCTGGAACACAAACCGCATCCCTCCGTAGATATTGTCCCGGAAGATTTTGTGCCCGCCGACTGCGTAGAACAGGTGCGGCGGAATATACCTGGCCTCTGCACCCTGCACCAGCTGTCCCGCAAGGGTGTCGAGCAGCGCATCGAGCTCCCCGGAATCCGCAACTTCATCGGTCACAAAATGGGTGTTGCACCCGCCGCCGTCGGCCCACATCACAAGCCCTTCTTTGAGCGAGGGAATCTGGCCAAGGGGGCCGGCGATAACAAACCCGATCTGCTTTCCTTCAAGGCCGGGGGTGTGGCCTTTAAAGAAACTCCGGTCAAAGAAGAGTTTCCAGGTCGATGAGAGGTACCGGTCGCGGATGGCGCCGGCAAAGAGGAGAATGTCGGCAGTGGCGAGTTTATTCTTGTAGAAGTCTACGTACCCGTCAGTGTAGACGCAGGTATTGTCGTAGGCGCACGTGCAGCAGCCAAGGCAGGGTCCCCGGATGTCGATATCGTGGAGGTTGATCACCTCAACCTTCCCGGAAAATGCGCCCGTGAGCCGTGCGATCATTGCCGTGAGATTTTTGGAACTGCTGTTATCGTCCGTGAGGATGACGACCTTTTTTGCCCCGGGCTGGACGGCGGCCCGGTCTTTTCCCGGGACATATGTAAGGGCCGGCGGGACGACCGGGGCATTCATCCTCTGGACCGGGATCTTCTTTTCGACGCCCGAAAAGACAAGGGATGCGAATCGTTCGAGCCGTTCGCGTTCAGCTGCCCGGAGGAGATCTTTCATTTCCGCAGAGTATGCCCCGAGATATTTCATCCCAAGATCGTCGCTAATGGCATGGATGTAATCGTGGGCGATCATATCTGCGTAGTGGATCGAGGTGGAGAGCGATGCTGCATATTTCCCGGCAAATGCGTTCTGTGCTTTCCGCTCAAAGACGAGTTCGATGAAGCGCTTGTACTGGGCCGGGACAAGAAGGAAATAGAGCGGGAACGCCCAGAAGATGAGATCGGCGGACTGCACGTTTTCGATAACAGCCTCGAATGCAGCCGGGTCTTTTTCCAGTTTGGTTATTTCGTGTGCCACGTTGAGCGTCTCATAGCTGTCGCCCGGGAATTTCTTTTTGATCCAGGCAACGTACTGCATCGTGACGCTGATATCGCCTTTCGGGCTTCCGTTGAGTACCATAATTTTCATGGATATTTCCCTCCCGCGGGAACCTTCATTCCTCCGGTGAGATGGCACTGTCGAGGATTTTTTTTGCAAACTCCCTGAGTGCTTCGGCCTTGACAAGTGCAATGCCCCGTTCGGTATCCCCGAGGACGAGCAGGATATCCCCCGGTTTGATGTCAAAGATCTCCCGGGCTTCTTTGGGGATCACGACCTGGCCCCGCTCCCCGACTTTCACGCTCCCGAAGAGATGCCTGGTCTGTTCTTTGCGTGGTGCGACCATCTCATTCACAAGGTCATCTTTCCCACATTTCGTATTTTTCATACAATTCATATTTGTATGATTGATCGCATTTATTGGTTTTCTCTGTGCGTGTTGGCAGCCCGGGTCTGGGATGTCGTGGGGGCGGGGATTCCCAGGTCACCTGGTCGGGCAGTGGATGCAGGGGGTCACAGATACCCGAAGTGATCTGCGGTATCTGGTGAGACCTGTTGTTTTACATCAGAAAATATACGGAGTTCCGATCGCTTGTGGCAATCACGGACAAAAATGGATCGTGTGACCCCCTCATGTGGTGTTAATATTTTACCCGGGATTTGGGTAGAACACGGATATTTTTACAAGAGAAAAACAAGTGCCGTGATCAAGGTATGATACAGAATCGTGTGCAGGGGGTCACATTGGTATAAAGTGCGGAGACGGCGGAGCGGTACCGGGCAATATTCATTGGGACGAGAACGGTCACCCGTTGCGGGATCGACCCGATCGGAAGAACTGTGGATCGATTGTGTTTTTTGCTTTCAGATCCATCATTCGTTCATGAAGTGCCTTTATGGAATCCTTTTTTTGATCGTCCTTGTGCTTGCGTGCGGATGTACAAGTGTCTCGCCCGGGACAGGCTCGGCGAATGAAACATCTCCGGCCCTGGTTGCGACGGGAACCTCCTCAGCCACCCCAACCGGTACGGTCCTTGCCGGACTCTCCAGTGCCCGGCCCAATACGAGCCTTGCGCTTGAACCCGGGGCAGTCGTGCTCTCGTTCCAGGCAGTGGGAGCCCAGGCCATGACCTTTAGTTTAATGGAGGGAACAGGAACCAGTTATGGCGAGATGGCGGATCTCGTGATGACCGGACCGTTTAACGGGTCGCTTGCCTTCGGTCCGCCGGATACGGCAGAATACCAGCTTAACATTACCGGCAGCGGCACGTGGTCTGCGGTGCTCAGCCGCCCGGACAGCACGCATCCGCTCAGCGTACCGGTCAACCTGTCCGGTGACGGTGCAGCGGTCTCCCCGTATCTTGCGCTGGAGAAGGGCGAATATATCTTTTCCCGGGATGAAACCGGCCTTTCCTCGCCCCTGTACGAACTCCGGTATGCGAACGGGAGCGTAGTTATGGATGCGAACAACACCTGTGTCCTGCCATGCCTTGGCGAGGACTCGCCCCATCCGTTTGTTATCCTGGAGATCCCGACAAACGGGTCGTATTTCCTGAATGTCATCCCCAGTTCCAACCCCCATGCGTGGAATGTTTCCCTCATTGCGGTTCCCGAAATCCTGCCGATGGGGCCGGGACCGGTTGTGCCCCGTGAGACGTGACCTGGAAACAGCAGCGACCCGAAGAACTTTTTTTTAACGGCGTGATGTGGGGGTCATATAGGTATAAAGTGATCCACCGTAACCGAAACGACCGAACAGATACCCTTGTAAAAATGTGTGATTGACAAATCATTGCGGAGGGCATTTGCCTAAACGGATCGTGTGACCTTCCGCAGGGGCTTTGCATTTTCACCTGGGATTTTGGTGGGATCCAGGTGGGTTTTAAGGGAGAGAAATGAGCGGTAAGGCAGGGTCTGAATGGATGATGGGTGAGAGATGGGTTACGTGATCCAAAAGTGCTGGACCGGTCTGGTATCGGTCATCCATTACAGGCCAGCCGGTTGATGTGTCGAAAGTATCGACAGATCTTCAAAATGTGTCGAAAAATACGTATTTTTTCGACACATCCTTATGGTTCTGACAAGAGTTTCAGAAGAGCCGGATGAATAAATATCTTTTCACGCCCAATTTTTCTGGATTCCAGCACACCGATTTTTTCCAGTTGCTGGAGGTATTCAGCGGCAGTCTGGCGCTGTGCAATCCCCTCCTCAACAACAAACGATATCTTGCAGTATGGCTGGATAAAAATCAGTTCGATCAGTTCGTGAGAATAGATCTGCTTGGGAAGATTGTCCCGGCAAAATACCATGGTGTCATCAAGGAGTTTATGGATTGCAAGGATGCGTCTGTATGTTCCTGCTGATGTTTCTTCCACGGCAGAAAGCAGGAATTGTATCCACCGTTCCCAGTCTTCATTTTCAGTGACTGCCTGAAGCCTTCGGTAATATTCGCCCTTATTATCGATGATATACCCGCTCAAGTACAGGACCGGAATGTCTAAAAGCCCCTGTTCGATCAGATAGAGAATATTTAAGATCCGTCCCGTTCTGCCATTTCCGTCCTCGAATGGATGAATTGCCTCGAACTGGTAGTGGATGAGTGCCAACCGGATAAGGGGATCTAATGAATTTTCAGCCCCTTGATGGATAAAGATGTCCAGTTGATCCAGTTTTTCCCGCAGGATATCATATCCTTCCGGGGGAGTATACACGACTTCACCAGAAATCTTGTTCTCAATACGGGTGCCAGAGGTACTGCGGTACTGCACTTCGTGATCGAGCAGGGCTTCGCACACCTCCCGGAGCAGGGAAGACGTAACTGATCGTGTTTTTAGGAGGTCGTAACCGCGACGAAGAGCGGTGCGGTACCTCAGGACTTCTTTTGTCTGGGGATCTGTTTTGAGTCCGGGCAGGATTGAGGCTTTGTACAGGCGGTCTCCGGTGGTCACCACGTTCTCAATTTCAGAACTGGCTTTTGCCTCTTGCAACGGGATCGCATTAATGAGAATTGCCTGGTTTGGGATGAGGTTTCCCGCACCTTTTAGGGATGCAAGGGCACGGTGGGCCCGGATACATTTTTTGAGTATGGCCTTTGATTCGAGATCGATGGATGGGGGAAGCGACGGAAGATCATTGTAGGGTTTGTTCCGATTAAATTCCATTTGCCTGCACCACCTGCACGCGATCCGGTCAGCACTGATAAACAGGATAAATAAATAGCCGGTTCTCTCAACAACAGATTGTGCTCAGGAGAAATTATAGTATCTCTGTTATTGCGGGGAGTAGTGATGTGCGAAGAGGTTAATGGGAAAAATTCCCTTGCTTGAGATCCGGGTGGTCGTTCATGTGTACTGGACCACCGAAAGGATCTGATCCCGGATGAGCGGGTGCAGAGAGCGTTTGATGACAAGATGGACTGTGTGATTGAGCCGGGCTTCCAGGTAATCCGTGAGATCGACCAGTTTCCACCCGATGGGCTGGCCCAGTTCCACGATAATATCGATGTTGCTCTTCAGTGTCGCTTCGCCCCGGGCGCAGGAATCAAATACGCCAATAGCAGTGACGCCGTATTTCTCCCGGAGCTCCGGGAGACTGTCCCGGAGAATGGCCCGGATTTTCTGGGCCGGCATTGAGTTCATTTTAACAGAGGATGGTTCTTTTCGCACAAAATGGCATGAGGCGATTTTTTCGGACCGGCTTCATTTCTGGATTGTCCGAGGTATTTCTTGGAACCTCGTGAGTATGACCTCCCTTCGAGGTTGCTCAATCTCCCCTCATTTTTAGTAATTTGTCGTGTCATTCATACTACCCCCAGGTTTTCCCCATGATGCACACAATCCAATAAAATGAAAATTATCGCCATAGCATCGGGATATATCTTTTTAATTCCGAAGGATTGGTACTTGTGGAATTGCGGCGTGACTGGCCGGATTCGTGGCAGATGCCGCAGGGGGGTTTTAAATCTGGTGAAACACCGGACTGTGCAGTTTTCCGTGAGATGAATGAGGAGATAGGGACGGATAATGGTCGTATTGTATCGCGGATCCCGGGATTTCTCTGTTACAATTTCCCTGATTCACCCACGATCACCTTTATTTCCCATCACGTCAAATTTAACAGACCCAAGCTCGGAACCCTCCACTGGAGGGACGGCATGGTGCAAAGACTATGGCAGAAGTGGTCGAGGTTTTAGTACCCGGCGGGAAGGCAACCGCAGGTCCGCCATTAGGACCCGCGCTCGGACCACTCGGTATCAACGTGAAGGCAGTAGTCGATGAGATCAACCAGAAAACCTCGTCATTCAACGGAATGCAGGTCCCGGTAAAAGTCGAAGTCGACGACAAGAAGAAATTCACGGTCACGGTGGGTATTCCCCCGACGACAGCTCTTATCAAGAAAGAGGTCGGTATCGAGAAAGGCGCCGCTACGCCCAACGCCACAGTGGCAGGCAACCTGTCATTTGAGGCCGCAGTCAGAATTGCCAGCATGAAACTCGAAGGCATGCTCTCCTATGAGCTCAAGACCGCCGTAAAGGAAGTCGTGGGCACATGCGTGAGCATGGGAGTCAACGTTGACGGCAAGCGTCCCAAAGAGGTTCTTACCGACATCGCTGCAGGCAAGTACGACAGCGTCCTTGTGAAATAAATCAGGAGAACACCATAGGAGATCGAGAAAGGTTCGGTCGCAGACTATGGAGGAATCTGATGGTAGAAAGGGCCAAAATTCTGGAAGCCGTTAAAACGGCGATTGAAAAGGCGCCAAAGCGGAAATTCTCCGAAAGCATCGATATTACCATCAATCTCAAGAATATCGATATGGCGCAGCCGAAAAATCGTATCGACGAGACGGTCCTCCTCCCGAACGGAACCGGTGAAAACACCGGTATCTGTGTCATCGGTAAGGGAGATATCGTCACGCAGGCAAAGGAAGCCAAGGTTGATCTGATTATCGGCCCCGAAGAGGTAGAACGGCTCGGCGGAGCACCCCGTGAAGCACGGAGAGTAGCAAGTACCTACAAGTACTTCCTCGCCGAAACCGCGGTCATGCCGCAGGTCGGTCGTTTCCTTGGTCCCCGGCTTGGTCCGAGGGGCAGGATGCCGATGCCGATTCCCGGGCAGACCGATATCCGGCCGATTGTCGAACGCTTGAAGAAATCGATCAAGATCCGTACCAAGGACAAGACCGTTTTCTCCACCAAGATTGGTTCGACCGCGATGACCCCGGAGCAGCTTGCCGAGAACATCGACGCGGTTGTCAAGCGTGTCGAATCTGTCCTTGATCAGGGCCACTTAAACGTCCGTTCGATCTACGTGAAGACCACGATGGGTCCGTCCGTGAGGCTGGTATAAATGGCAATCTATACCCATCACCTGCCCGGATGGAAAAAGGACGAGGTATCCGAGATCAAGAAGCACGCACAGGAGTTTGCTCTTGTCGGCCTTGTGGACATGTACGGCATTCCTGCCCAGCAGGTCCAGCAGATCCGGCGGAACCTCAGGGGCAAGGCCAT
>JBAZFZ010000011.1:0-22336 GCA_041653075.1 Methanoregula sp. | reverse complement strand
CCCGTAATACCCTGATCGAGCATGCGCTCGTCGAGATTGGCGGGGAGACCCGGGGTCTTTCCAAGTATATCTCGGGCCATTCCGCGATGATCTTCGCAAACGACAACCCGTTCAAGCTCTTCAAGCAGCTGGAAAAGACCAAGACCAAGATGGCGGCAAAGCCTGGTGAAACAGCCCCTGAAGATATCATTATCGAAAAGGGACCCACCAGCTTCAAGCCGGGTCCGATTGTCGGTGAGCTTCAGCAGGCCGGTATCCCCGCAGCCATTGAAGGCGGCAAGGTCAAGATCAGAGAGACCAGGGTCGTTGTCAAGAAAGGCGCAGTCATCTCGGCAAAGGTTGCCGCAGTCCTTATCAAAATGGGCATCAAGCCCATGGATGTCGGTCTTGCACTGCAGGCCGCGTTCCACGAAGGACAGATGTACGAGCCGTCCGTGCTTGCCATCGATGAGGCGAAGATCCTCGGTCAGCTCCAGCTTGCAGGCCAGCAGGCGTTCAACCTGTCGGTCAATGCAGCTATCCCGACAAAGGAGACCATGGCACCGATCCTGACAAAGGCAGTCAGGGATGCACGCGGTCTTGCTATCGAGGCAAGCGTCTACGAGAAAGACGTCATCGATGCGATTATTGGTAAAGCGTACAGAGAGGGCCAGGCCTTACAGACCCTGGTAAAATAAATTAAAACAACAAGGTGAATTTGAGATGGAGTATATCTATGCAGCACTTCTCCTGCACAAGGCAGGCAAGAAGGTCGACGAGAACGGCGTAAAGGCAGTCCTTACCGCCGCAGGTGTAGCAGCAGACGAAGCACGCATCAAGGGACTTATTGCAGCCCTTGACGGTGTTGACATCGAAGACGCGATCAGCAAGGCAGCAGCAGCCCCGGTCGCCGTTGCAGCAGCCGCACCCGCAGCAGGCGCAGCAGCACCAGCCAAGGAAGAGCACACGGAAGAAGACAAGAAGCAGGAAGAAGAGAGCGGCATGGCAGGGCTTGGTGCCCTGTTCGGCTAAACTCTTTTTCTTTCCTGGATTCCGATTGTTAGTTTCTTCTGGTTTTTTTAACGCGTTTTTGTTTTAGGGACCGTCTGGTGCCGGGTGTTTATCCTGTCCCTCCCCGCACAGGATCCAGGTCGGTGGTCTTTGGATAATCCCCGGGATGGCAGTCCAGGCCTCCGCCGGGGTTTCAGGTCTCGTTTGGTTCCATGCCGAACATGAGCCGGACGGTGTTGATCCATATCCGTTTTACTTCATGTGCATCCCGTCCCAGGTACACCGAGGTCACCCGGAGGCCGATGGCAAGTCCGACAAGCCCCCGTGCGAGGTCCTGCGGGTTAGCACGTCTGGGAATTTTCCCTGTATCCTGGAACCGGGCGATCTGGTTCTGGATAAGGCCGGAGTTCTTTGCGTAGATCCCGAGGAATTCCTCCTGCAGCATCGGGTCATTGGCGATATGGCCGGGCATCTGGCTAAAGAGGCTGAGGTACTGGTTCTGGCTGACAAAGATCAGTTCGGAAAGCCGGTCGATCATGACCGGAAGATCCGGATCGTCTGAAAAGATCCTTTCAAGATCCCGGTGAAATGAGGTGAACACCTCAAGGATGAGCGCCCGGAACAGTGCGTCCCGGTTCTCAAAATAGGCATAGAGTGCCCCCTTGGTGACGCCGACCCGGCCGGCAATATCTTCAAGCGTGACGGATTTCCACCCGTTGGTTCTTGCGACATCCAGGGCTGCGTCAAGGATCTTACGTTTTGCTTCTTCCCGGTAATCGGCATTGATCCGTGGCATTGTTTCGATCTAAAGTTCGCTCCCTCAAGTATATTCACCTTTTGTTCTGAAAACTAAACCTTTAATAAAAAAACTAAACAACAATTTAATATACTGAACAAACGTGTACTTTTCCGGTAGCACGGGACCTTCCGGTTTACCGGGTCACGTGTGGAGGTACTATGAAACCACCATTATCCGACACTATCCGAATGCACAGCGCGTCAGGAAACGATGGAGCGGGCACCAGCCCCGGCTGCCGCGGGAGCCGGTGGGGATGGGTGTGGGGCATGAGATGGCATCAGGCTATCCTTGTAGCACTCATCCTGTTAGTTTGCCTTGCGGCAGGTCCCGGCGCAGCAAGTTCGCCGACCGTGATGATCTCGGATTATAATGTAACACCGGCAGTTCTGATGCCGGGCGATATGGGGACGATCCAGTTTACGATCCGGACGACCGACCCGGATGCCAAAATCGAGGATACCTCTGCGGTGACATCAGGGTCGAGCGGGAAGACCCGGACCACCGGGATCAGCGTGTTCATCCACAATATCCACGTGGAGGGAAACGGAGTAACGATTCTCTCGGGGGATTTTGACCGGGTCGGTGACCTTGGGCCGGGCCAGAGCCTTCCTATCACGGTGCTGTTTAAAGCTCCGGAAAACGAGGGGATGTTCTTCCCCGAGATCTGGATCGATACCGGCACTGGTCTTGACGTGGACGGGTCGAGCACCCGGTACCCGGTCCCGGTCAATGTCAACACCCGGATCGCGCTCCTGAAAAAACCCGATATCCTGCTTGAAAAGACCTTGCCGGCAACCGTGGTCCCCGGTGACGGTTTTTCAGCGGCACTGAAGATCCGAAATGACGGGTACGGCCGGGCAGACGACCTGTATGTGACGGTCAACGCATCGCTTGCGTCCCTGTCGCTTGCAAGTCCGTCCGAGTACCATATCGACCATCTCGCCCCCGGTGAGAATGTGACCTGCCTGCTGAATTTTATTTCAGACACCGATTCCGCTCTCGGGATCCGCCCGGTCCCGGTGACCGTACGGTATGCAAACGCCGATGGCAGCGAGGGCATAATTCGCGATGAACTGGGAATCCCCATGAAAGGGAACGCAACCCTTGCAATCAAATCCCTGACTCTCGATCCGGTCCGGCCCGGTCCCGGGGATGCGATCACACTCGTCCTCCGCATTGAAAATACCGGGACCGACCGGGCAACCTCGGTAAAAACAGTCCTTGACACCACCCTCTCCGGGACAACGGAAGCGTTCATCGGCTCCATTGACAAGGACAGCGATGCGCCCGCGATATTCTATCTCCGTGCTCCCGCGTACGGCGGGGAAATCCCGGTGACGGTCAACGTGACCTGGAGCGACGACTACGGTGCCCATGAGTTCCGCGAAAAGACCGTGGTCATCGTAAGTGGCTCGTCCGCACCCTGGCTCTGGGTCGTCGTGCTCATCCTTGCAGGGTTCATCACCGGCGGAGTGTACTGGTACCTGCGGATATACAAGAAGGGAGATCATGCGTAACAGCGGATGGTTTGTCTCCTGGTATCTTGCAGTCCGGGCCATCCGGCGCGGGAACCGGGGGACGCTGGCGCTGACCATCCTTATTATCGCGCTTGTGGTTGTCCTCATGAACTTCCTCTCGATGATTATCGGGGGTGTCACTGCCACGTACAACCAGCAGATGATCGATTACCAGTACGGCCATCTCACCATCGAACCCCGGGACAAGATGACCTCAATAGAGAATGCAGATGCCCTTGTCGACCGGATCCGGAGAATCCCCGGGGTAAAAGGAGTCACGGCACGGTTCAGTACTGGAGTCACCCTCACAAACCCTGACAACGGGAAATTCCTCTCCCAGTCGCTCACGTCGTATAATCCCGAGGATGAAAAGACAGTTACCTATTTCCAGGACCGTATCGTCTCCGGGGATTTCCTTTCAAACGGTGATACCGGCCAGATCCTGATCGGCGTCCTTGTCGCGGGAAACGAAGATGAGGCAAAGGACAAAGTACCGTCGCTTGGCGGGGTCAAGGTCGGGGACTCCCTTCAGGTAACGTTCAGCAACGGCGTTGTGAAAAATTACCGGGTAAAAGGGATCTTCGAGACTGAAGGAGTCCTTATCGATTCATCGGTGTTTATCACGCAGGCCGGGATGGATGAAGTCATACAGGGTGGGGGAATGGCGACTGCGGTTCTCGTCCGCGGCCATGACGCGGCGGATGCAGAAGAACTCAAATACACCTGCATGCAGTACGGGGTCCAGGAACCCATCAAGACCTGGAGCGAGAAGGGAAAAGGGATCCTCGGCGATGCGATCAGCAGTTTTTCGGTGATCAATAATCTCATGACCATCGTGAGCCTGATCGTGGCAAGTGTTGTGGTGTTTATTATCACCTTCATCAACATCGTCAACCGTAAAAAGCAGATAGCAATCTTAAAAGCGATCGGCATCCGCCCACGGATCATTGTCGGAAGCTATCTTGTGCAGGTCATGTTTTTGTGTACCTGCGGGGCGGCGGCCGGCATCCTGATGCTCTCCGCGATTGCGTATGTCCTTACCATTCACCAGATAAAATTCCCGATGGGGTATATCACACCGGTCATCAGTCTGACCGGTCTTTGCATGAGCATCATCAGCCTGTATCTTGTCTCCCTGGTTTCCGGGTACATCCCGGCATGGCAGGTGTCCAAAGAAGAGATCCTCGATGCGATGAGGGGTTGAGGTGGTCCGATGAATCCAATTATTGCTGCAGAAAACCTCACAAAGACCTACCTCCTGGGACAGGTCCGGGTTGCGGCGCTCAAGGGCGTCTCGCTCCAGATTCAAAAAGGGGAATTTGTCGGAATCATGGGCCCAAGCGGGAGCGGAAAATCGACACTGCTCCACCAGCTGGGTCTCCTTGACCTGCCGTCATCAGGCACCCTGCTCCTTGACGGCACCGATGTTTCCACCCTTGATGACGAGGCCCGTACGAAGTTCCGTCTCCTGCATCTTGGCTATGTTTTCCAGGACTATGCGCTGGTGAGCGAACTTGATGTTCTTGAGAATGTTGCCATTCCTGCAATCATGCAGGGAAGACCTGTCCCGGAGAGCTATGCTCTTGCGGCCCGGATGCTTGAAAAGGTCGGGCTTGGAAAGCGACTGACCCATCTTATCTATGCAATGAGCGGCGGCGAGCAGCAGCGGGTATCGATTGCCCGGGCGCTTGTAAATTCCCCGGCTATTGTCTTTGCCGACGAACCGTGTGCGAACCTGGATACGGGAAATTCCCGGACCGTCCTTGAGCTTTTCCGGGAGGTCAACCGGGAGCTGGGCCAGACTATCGTCATGGTTTCTCACGAGCCCTGGCACCAGGAATATTTCGACAGGATTATTTTCATCCGCGACGGACTTCTGGATACAAAACGCGTGAACCTGAAGGAAAAAAGGGATCGTACTGACCCTGCCTGAACGATACCCGGAGGACCCACACAACCCCGTCCCTTGTGATGAGGCAAAACGTTATTCCCGGGGGACCTTAGATCCAATCTTTTTATCCGGCACTTCTCTGTCAGAAACGAATTGACACGTAACCTCTCAAAGTGCTGCGGACATCCGGTTCCCGGGGACGATATTTTGGGGGATTTTCTGATACAAGCTCTTACCGGAACCGGCACCCGGTCCAATTCTCACCTGAATGCACCGGGCAGGGGTCATCCATCTGCGGGAGCAGGAACTCAAAGGCATCCTGTTCCAGGGGAATTTTCCCGTTGGCATGGCAGAAAATGACAAACGCGGCATACATGGAGTCAGCCGGGATGACCCCCGCAGCGTCTGCAACCAGCAGCCTCTCGTGGAACGCCCAGATCCCTTCAAACTCGTTCTCATCCTCTGCGGATGCAGCATCCATCTCCTGTTCGATCTTTGATTTGACCTGTTTTTCTGCCGGAGTGCTGCCCATTGAGGTAAAAATCTCGTGCATCGATACGAGTTCCTGCCGTAAGTCTGCGATCTCTTTTTCCACGCTCTCGATACGCTCTTCGCGTTTCTGCACGATCTCCGGATCCATGGCCACTGATCTCATCGTTGTCTGTCAAAAAAGATAAATCCCGTGTTTTTTTTGTAAAAAACCCTGGAAATACCAATCACGCCCTGGGAAAGATTTAGGGACCGGAACGGATCACTGATCCATTTTGTCAAGGATCCCGGCATACACGCACTGGCCAAACGAGACGCAGCCATCCCCGGGCGGATACCCTTCGTTGATAATCAGGGTAAGGCCGGCCTTTATGATTTCGGCCCGTATTGTCTCCCGGATTGCGCGGTTTGCAACAACGCCGCCACTCAGTGCGACCACCTTCCTGCCGTCACGTTCCGCTGCACGGACCGCCATCTGTGCGATCCCGCAGGCGAGGTTGTACTGGACTGAAGCGGCGATATCCCGGATCGCTGTGGCATCTCCTGCCGGTGCGGCCCGGAACCGGTCAAGTGCTGCCAAGAGCAGGGCGCGGGTCGAAAAGATGTCGCACCCTCCGTTGCGGGTAATGACCGGCTCCCATGCCTCGACGGTCCCGCCGGCAGCTGCGGCTTCGAGTTTCATGGCCGGTTCGCCATCGTACGTGCGCTCCCGGCAGATCCCAAGGAGTGCAGCGGCGGCATCGAGCACCCGGCCGGTGCTGCTGGTCATCGTGATGTTAAAACCGGTTGCGACCTGTTTTTTTATCACGCCGAGTTCGATTGCCGACCATCCCCGTGATGCGAGAAGATCGAGACACGACTCGTCCCGCAAAATCCCGTAGAGCATCCTCTCCGGGAACCGGGTGGCAAGGTCCCCGCCCGGCATCGGGACCGGTTCGAGATGACCGACCCTTTGTAAGGCCGGCACCTGCCCGGAGAAGATCTCGCCGCCCCAGACCGTCCTGTCGTCGCCGTATCCCACACCGTCTATCGCGATCCCGATGCAGGGGTCTGTTGTCGTCGCGGCAATGTGGGCACGATGGTGCTGGACCGGGACGAGCCGGAGATCCTGCTCCTCTGCGAGTTCATGCGCAAACCGGGTGGAGAGGAACTGGGGATGGAGGTCGTGGGCGACGATATTGTACTGTGCCCCAAGCAGGCGGCCGAGCTTTGCGATGGTCTCCTGGAGATACGCAAGCGTCGGGGGGTTGCGAACATTACCCACGTGCGGGGAGGTGACGGCAAATCCCCCTTTGTAGATTGTCGCGTTCGCGTTCAGCTCCGGCCCGACGCCGAGAATGCAGTGCGGCCCGAGATCGATGGCGGTCCGTTTCGGGGCAATTCCCCGGGAAAGCCGGAGGATGTACCCGTCGCGGATGACCGAGTCGTCCACCCGGTTGACGATCTCCCGGTTATGGAAGAGGAAATAGTCCGCATCTTTTGCGAGTTTTACTAGCGCTGTGTCCGTATCCGTGATCATCGGGTAGCCGGGCATGTTTGCGCTTGTCATGATCAGGAGCGGGTGTTTCAGGTGCGAGAAAAGAAGGTGGTGGAGCCCGGTGTAGGGGAGCATGCAGCCAATGGTGTGGAGGTTGCTGATGGCAGAGTGGGATGCGGGATCGCGTTTTTCGAGAACGACGATCGGGTGGACCGGGCTTCCCATCAGCCTGCGTTCTGCTTCTGAAACGATAGCAACCGTATCAGCATAGCCGGGCCGGACCATCACGGCAAACGGCTGTTCGGTCCTGCCGAGGCGCCGCTTGAGTTCCAAGGACGATTCTTCAGTGCAGGCAAGATGGAACCCGCCAACCCCCCGGATAGCGAGGATCTTCCCGGCATCGAGGAGCCCGGCAGCCTTCTGGACCGGGTCATTGCCGGGGACATCTGCCCCAATTGTGTCCGTGAGCCGGATCGACGGGCCACAGGTGTGGCAGGCTATGGTCTGCGCATGGTGCCTTCGTGAATGCGGGTTACCGTACTCCCCTGCGCATGGTCCGCATTCCGGGAACTCGTCCATCGATGTCCGCTCGCGGTCGTAGGGGATCGCCCGGATGATGCTGTACCGGGGGCCGCAGTTCACGCACGACGTCGCCCAGTAGTTCTCGTACCGGCCGCCCTTTGTGAAAATGTCTGCCACGCACGCATCGCAGATCGCAAGGTCCGGGGGGATCATCCCGGAAAACGAACCTGTCGCACTTTCTTTTATGGTAAATCCGTCCGGAATCCCGGCATCGGTGTCTGCCACACTGACCGAATCGATCCGGGCCATCGGAGGGCCCCGGGAAACTGCGTTAAGAAAATCAGGAAAATTGTTGCCGCGTGCGTAGATCTCCACCTCGCTTCCGAGGTTCTTTACCCAGCCGGAGATCTCAAAGTCGCACGCCCGTGCATAGACAAAAGGGCGGAAACCGACTCCCTGCACGATACCACGGACGGTTATTCTGCCCTTTGTTCGCATGATCAGAGCCGCACAGTTTATTGATTTATACCGCGATATAATTATAGGGTTTTTACTGTGCCGGGTCATATCCGAATTGTCAACGATCCCGTAGAGCTTGTTCCTCTCCTCATGACGTTTAACAGTCCGGCGTTCAAGAGGGTGTACGAACTACTGAGCAAATCGTGGATGACCGAAGAAGAAATCCAGAAGCAGGTAGACGAGGACTCTGTGCCGCTCTGTCTTCAGGTCTTAAAGAAGGGAAATCTCGTGGAGGAGCAGTGGCGGATGCCAAAGCCGGGAGAAAAGCCGGTAAAGGAGTTCCGGGGAACGTATAACAAGTTCCGTGCCAATTTCCAGTGTAATCTCCAGGATCTGTCCGATATCCTGTATATCTCTCTTTCAAACGATGAGAACCTCCGCGAGGTGGTAAGCCAGATCGAGGCGGAACTTGTCGGGGGAAACACATCGATAAGCGATCTCTCACGAAAATTTGCCGTCAGCCCGGTCTTTATCAGGGGTCTCGCAAAACGACTGCCGCAGTTTGATGTGAAAGGACAAGGGTTGGTGCTGCATGACACAGGACGTTAAGGATCCCCTTTATTCCATTCTCCGCAGCAAGCGCGAAGTCTCGCGGCTGCAGATTCTCGTTGAGATTGCCGAACACCAGCCAGCGGTCCGGCAGCAGGAGATCGCGGTGAAGCTCGGGGTTACCCCTCAGGCGATCTCTGAATATATCCGTGAACTCGTGGACGAGGGAATGGTTTCTGCGAGCGGCCGGGGGAATTACGAGGTCACAAAGACCGGCATCGAGTGGGTGCTTGCAAATGCCGAGTCGCTTGAGTCCTATGCACGACATATCCGGCGGGATATCATCCAGCAGGTTTCTGTCTGGACCGCTATCGCTGCCGAGAACCTGAAAAACGGGGACGAAGTCGGCGTCTACATGAAAAACGGATTTTTGTATGCCTCAAAAAAGAAGCAGGCCGCGATGGGGACTGCCGTTTCCGATGCAAAAAAGGACGATGATGTCGGGGTCGCCCGTCTCACGGGGATCATCGATCACACGGAAGGTGTGATCACGATCGCAAAGGTTCCCAGGATCCAGCACGGGGGATCCCGCCGGGTCAAAATGGTCAAGCTGCGCGAGCTCATCCGTCCGGCCGGGATGGTTGCGGCTGTCGGCCTTGAAGCATTTATTGCAATCAAGAATGCAGGGCATAAACCGGACCTGTTCTTTGGTGCGAGGGAGGGCGTGATCGAGTCCGCGTTCCACGGGATTGACTGCCTGATCGTGATTGTCGATGAGGAGTTTACCGATTTCCTCAAACGGCTTGAAGGTGTCGGGCTCTCGTATGTCATAGTCGATCTGATCGCCTCATGAAGATCATTGTCCAGCCGGTCAAAGGCAGTTACAAACTTCTTTTTTACGATGGTAAACATGTCAACGGTGTCGGGATCGTGGAGACGGCAGACACCCCCAAGGGTCCCCGTCCGGTAAAATACCGGCTCCGGTGGGGCTCCCGAAAGGAGTACCGGGCCGTACCGTCAAAAGACCTGATCTCGCAGCTCCGCGAGAACGAAGTGAAGCTGGTAAAACCGGATCACGATTTCGAGGAGTTTCTCAAATCGTTCCAGATCCGATGTGGTCTGGTCCATGTCTGCCGGATGTGTATGCTCGACGACCGGTACACACCGCTTAACGACGATAATTCGGTTCTTTTTGGGAAAAACGAGAAGATCTGCATTGAGTGCGGGCGCCGTGAACTCCGGCGGGAAGTTGCGCCGCTCGGCCACATGGGCCGGGACACGTTCCGGCATTTCGAGGAGCTGCTCGTTGCGACCCGAAACCTCGATCGGGTGCTTGCCCTGATCCAGCCGGAAAACCTTTCGATGCAGTCGGCGCTTTTCGACAAGATCGAGGCCCACCCGGTGCTTGCGACGGCAAAACTCGAAGAGCTCCCGCTTCCCCGCGAGTTTGTTGCCGCGGCAAAGGTCGAGGCGCTCATGCCTGCCCAGCAGATGGCTGTGGATGCAGGTCTTCTCTATGGCAAGGATCTTCTCGTGGTCGCGGCAACAGCGAGCGGGAAAACATTCATCGGTGAGATGGCCGGGATGAAAAATTACCTTACCGGCCGGGGCAGGACTCTCTTTCTGGTGCCCCTGGTTGCGCTTGCAAACCAGAAATACGAGCGGTTCACTGAGCGGTACAAAGCTTTTGCAAAGACCGGCCTTCTGACCGGGGTTTCGCGGCTCAACCTCCCTGAGACCCGCAAGGTTGGCGACCGGAATCCCCAGGCCCCGATCCTTGTGGGAACCTACGAAGGGGTGGACAACATGATCCGGTGCGGCCAGAAGATGCAGCACATCGCGACGGTCGTTATCGATGAAGTGCAGATGCTGGAGGATGACGACCGGGGCCACCGGCTCGACGGGCTTGTTGCACGGCTCAAGTACCTTGCCCCACAGGCGCAGTTCCTGTACCTTTCGGCAACGATCGGATCGCCAAAGACGCTTGCTAAAAAACTCAACTGCCAGCTCGTCCGGTACGACGACCGGCCAGTCGCGCTCGAACGTTATCTTCTCTTTGTCGAACGCAAGCAGAAGATCCCGACCATAAAAAAACTGACCACCGAGGAATACAAGCAGACCTCGTCAAAAGGGTTTCGGGGCCAGACGATTATTTTCACCAATGCCCGGGCCCGGTGCCACACGATTGCCGATGCGCTTGGGATGCGGGCGGCGGCATACCATGCGGGTCTCACCTCGCAGGAACGCCACGATGTCGAGGCAAAATTCCTGGGTGGAAAACTCATGGCGGTCGTGACAACGGCGGCCCTTGGAGCAGGGGTTGATTTCCCGGCGTCGCAGGTGATCTTCGACGCCCTTGCGATGGGCCGGGACTGGCTTTCCGTGCAGGAGTTCAACCAGATGGCAGGCCGGGCGGGACGGCCGGACTTCCATGATCTCGGGAAGGTTGTTCTTCTTGCCGAGCCCGGCGGGAGTTACTCCCGGGAGAACCCGTTTACCGAGGAAGAGATTGCGCTGAAGCTCCTCAAGGGTGTGATGGAGGAGGTCGCGCCGGTCCACGATCTCGAACAGAGTTCGGAAGAGTACGTCGCAAACGCGGTCGCCTGCGGAGGCGAAGAAGCAGATCTCGCCAGGATCAACGCGACGATGGTCGGGAGCATGGAACCGGTGCTCCCCGAGCTTGTCGCCCACAAACTTGTGCATAAGGAGGGGACAAAACTCGTGCTCTCCCCGCTTGCCCGGGTGATGTCCGAGCATTTCATCGGCATCGAACGGCTGCTTGAGATCGTGAGGCTGACAAAGAAGATGGACGATCCGCTCGATATCATCGCGGAGCTGGAGAGCGAGGGGATGGAAAAAGAGGAATCCTCAAAGTCTGCAAAGCAGCAGCACCACGGGGGAAAACACAGCCACGGAAAACGGTGAAGATGCCGGCCGGGTGCCGGGCATACGCGGTTTTGTGATCCCTAAATCCCGACCCGGTATACCGGCAGAACCTGGAATCTGTGACGGGAATCCTGTTATTATTGACGGGCCACGCACACCCAGTGATCGTAAAATGCATCCCCGGCATTTTCCCGGACCTCAACGGTCCGCCCGGCCTCCTCTCCCCATTTCCGGATAAGGTGCGTCTCTGGTTCTGTCCCGACCGTGATCAGCGTCTCTTTACTTACCGCAAAAAGCCCGGCCGCGATCTGGTGCCACATGTCAGCGGAAAAAGAATTAATCTCGCCCATCATGATCCCGATCCCCCGGGGGACCTGGTCGATGTAGGACGCAACCTGCGTTGCATCAAGGCACATCGTCTCCTCCGGCATCAGCCGGCCCTTTTCCTGGCCAAGCGAGAGGAGCGCCGGGTCGTTGTCATACGAGAGCGGAATATATCCGAGCTCGCGGAGCACGAGCGAACCAACGCCCGATCCGCAGCCGCAGTCGATACAGGTCTCGCCGGTTCCGGATCCCCATACGTCCCGTATGACCCCCTCGATAATCCCTTCCCGGATAGGATTCAGATCCTCCAGGGCCGGCGGGACCTCCCGGGCCAGTTTTACCGAGAAATACTCGCGGACTGCCGCAGCCCAGACCCCCCGGTCTTCCTGGAAGATTTCGCCATTCACCTGCTCGAAAGCATCGATCAGGTCGATGCTTGGGGATCGGCAGAGAAACGATCCGGCTATCCAGCCGGCTTTTTCGTGGAACGCGACGGCGATCGGGTCTTGGTTCTCATCGACAAGCAGGTGTCCCTGGTCACAGCAGTCCTGTGCGAGCAGGTCCGTGTAGAGCGAATCAGTAAGTGCGGCAAACGACGGCTCGATAAACGCGATCTCGTCCAGTTCAAGGATATCTGTGGCTTTCATGGTGATCCCGTACCCTTGTCCGGTTAGTCCCCATGGATGATATGCATCCCGTGCGGAGCCTCGATGATCCCGTCAATGGTCGCTTCGTCGTTCAAAAAAATCTCTTTTGCTATCACATCTCCGAGGATGTGTGCTCCCTTTTTCACGTACACCTTCCCGCTGCCCTCGACATTCCCATGCACGGTGACGCCCCCGGAAACGCTGATCGTTCCGCGTGCCCGAAGACTCCCGAACACCACGGTATCTTCAAGAACCTCGATGGACCCGGCCCGGATGTTCCCGTGCAGCCGGCACTTCCTGCCGATCTTCATGGATGCCGGGACCGCAAAGACCTTCATGTTGAGCCGGGACCGGGCGGGGATCATGAGCGGGAGTTCGACCGTCCCCTCGTCCTCAAAAAAGTTGTCGATGATCCGGTCGAGCTCTTTCTCGTTCTGGATCTTAAGCATCGTCATGAGGTAGATGATGATAAAGACAAGCACCGGCATCGGGTTTCTTACCGCGATCTCCCCGGTTGCCTCAAAACCTTCGTCAATCTCGACTTTCTCTCCGATGTCAAGCGCACCGTTGACTTTGAGTTTCCCGGAAATCTTGACGCCTTCCCCGATGTAGGCATCCTGTTTTGCTATGACGTCGCTTCCGATCTCACAGATGTTGCCGATACGAACGTCGCCGTTTGCCCAGACATACTCGCGGATCTTTGTGGATTCGCCCACGTAGACATCCGCCCCCCGGAGGCCGTAATCGATCTGGCAGAACTCTCCGACCACGATATCCCGGTCGGTCTTGATACTGTGCTCCTGGAGCTCAGTTCCATCCGGGAGGAAGCAGTGCTTGTGCCAGTTCTTTACGGAATTCCCGCTCATTGAATCCTCCGGGATATCGTCATCGTGGTTTTTCCCCTATGCTCCGTATTTGTGCGTGAGGTTGATAAGATCGATTGCCGTCGGGAGCAGGCCGGCACCCGTGATCCGGTTCAGGCCGCCTTTCGCACAGGAGCGTTCCCCGAATTCGGTCACATCATCTACCCTGACGCCGTCCCCCCGGATAAGGACCGGCACCGGATCGGCGCTGTGGTCCTTGATGCAGCAGGGAGTTGAATGATCTGCGCAGATGACAATGACGCAGTCTTTCTGATCGAGAAGCGGTGCGAGAACGGCATCAACTTTCTCGATGAACGCCTTTTTCTGGGCCGGGAGCCCATCATGGCCGGACTCGTCAGCGCCCTTGATGTTTACAAGTACGTAATCCTTTACCCTGAGTTCCTGGAGTGCCGCGTCGATCTTTCCTTTGATATTGCTGTTCTGCGAACCGGTGATCCCTTCGACCGGGACATAGGTGAGTCCGACTGCATTCCCTATCCCGGTAATAAGGCTTGCAGCCGCAACGACGCTCCCGGACATCCCGTACTTTTTGCTGAACGGTTCGAAGTGGCCCATCTCACCTGCGCCCCGCATCAGCACGATGTTTGCCGGGGGAATGCCGTCTTTTACCCGCTGTTTGTTGAGTGGGTGTTCAAAGAGGATCTTCTTTGACTGCTTCACGAATTCGTTGCAGACCTCGGCGGTTTTCCGGTCTTTGTCCAGGTCCCGGACAGGATTTATGGTAAGGGGTGCCACGTGATCCTTTTTCGGGTCGTTTGAGGAAACGCAGTGGCCGAGTCCTTCGCCTTTCAGGGCAAGAGCAGCCCGGTGCCCGGCGCCAGATCGGAATATAAATTCGACACCGAACTTCGAGAGATCGACCCCGTCCTGTATTGCCGCGGAGAGGGCTTTCGTGTCATGGATACGACCGGCCCGCCGGTCGGTAACAAGGTTGTCCGGGGACAGGGTGGCATAGTTGCACCGGAAACCGATCATTCCGGGTTCCATGTGGATTCCCGAGCCTTCGCATTCGAGCGGTCCCCGGCCGGTGTAATAGGTATGGGGGTCGTAGCCTAAAAGGGCGAGATGAGCGGTGTCCGAACCGGGCCGGATGCCGGTTGCAATCGTGTCCATAATCCCGCACACGCCTTCCTGTGCAAGCCGGTTGAGGTTGGGCCGGCGGGCCGCTTCAAGGGGAGTAAGGTTATTCAGTTCCGGGCAGGGACGGTCTCCCAGTCCGTCAATAACGATAAAGAGGATCTTATGAGCCGTCATTCTTATGCAATGTGTTTGGACGGGGGATTTATTATGCTTCGCGGTGGATTTGCCGCATCCCGGAATGGTAACGGTTTTTTAAAATGCGTTTTGAGAAAAAGAAAAAAAATTATGCGGTTGAGATCGCTGCTGCGACCGGTTCGACCTTGGACTTGACGATCTCGACACGGCGTGTCGGGTAGATAGTCTTTACGGCCTTAAAGAGGTCGCGTGAGATCTCCCCGGAAACAATGCCGTTTACCAGGGTGGTCAGGTCCCATGCGGGTGCCTGGGCGTTGATGCCTGCAAAGATCGCGTTTCTCAACGCGTGCTCCTGGGCGATGTTTGCCCGGGCAAACGTGTAGCAGCTGATGGTGAGGTGGACTTTCTTGTTGTCCTTGGTTACGATCTGCATGTGGCAGTCGATCCGGGAGCTGCGGCGCTTGACAAGGGACCGCAGGTAGTCGCGGGTCACTTCGTGGCCGACAAACTCGGTGTACGCTGCATCGCCGGTAACTTCGGCAATCTTGAAGCTCATCTTGATGTGCTGCTTGGCGTAGTCGTTTGTGATCTCACCGAGGGTAGACTGCATGATCCTGCCCCGGACTGTCTCAACATCGTTTGCAATGGTGTCGCCGATATATGCCTTCCCGAGGTTGTCGGGGGTGTATACCTTGAACCAGCTCTTGGCTTTCCAGCCTTCAACTCTTCTTCCAACCTGTTTTTTCTTTGCCATAGTATCAACTCTTTATTTTTACGGATAATTCTTGGATGATCCCTGCTTTTTTTGCGGAAGAGAACTGGTCTCTTCTGCGATTGCCAGATTCATCAGGTAGTCGTCCACCGAGGCAATGACGGATCGCAGCTGCGTGCTACAGATAACGGTCGTGACCCGGCTGCCCTCTGCGGTCGTTGTCATGCCCTTAAGGTTGTCCGGCGCAAGGGAGGATGCCACAACGGAAGCATCGAAATGCCCCGTTGAGATTATGCCGGTGATCTGCTTCATGCGGCAAGCGCCTCCTGCCAGCCTTTCATAAATTCCTCAAGCTTGTCGCAGGGAATCGTGGCGCCGGCCCGGGTGTTGTGCCCTCCGCCGTTTCCCCCGCAGGATGCCGCAAGTTCACGGACAACCGGTCCGATACTCGCAGCTGACCCCGGGGGAGAACGCACCGATATGCGGCAGGAGCTTTCCGTTCGTGCATACACAAGTACCGCGGCCTGTTGCATCCGGTCGCGGGACAGTACGTCTGCGACATCACTTGCAAGCGCTGCATGGTCGATCTCGTATACGCATTCGCGGTCCTTTACCGGATGCACCGTTTTGAGCGCATCGATAACGCGGAGATGGTACTGCCGGAAGGTTTCCCACGCTTCAGGGATCTCGACTGACGATCTCAGGCACAGCGCAGCTGCAAGGTCGCCGCGGCCGGATTTGCCGCAGGCGTCTATAACTGCCGTGAGTGCATGGGCATCTTCGATTACTTCCCGCTGGAGCTGCATGGTATCTCCATACATAAGGGAGAGTCCCTGTTCCGAAGTCTCCGGTGCCGCTGTGAGTACGGCAAGGCTTAAGAGTACGCCCGGTTCCAGGCCGTTTTTGCCCTGTGCCCGGGTGAGAAGATCCGCGACCATGGATTCGTTGCCGCTGATCCCCTCAAGGTATGGGCCTGTGGCAAGCAGCCATTTCTCTGCCATGTCCCGCCCGGCGAGGGTTATGCCCCGTCCCGGGACAATGATCCCGTTTGCGACAGCGTCGTTGAAGATCGCAAGGTTCCTGCCGGCAAACTCCTGTCCGTCACCAATGATACCGGGCATCACAAGCCCGGCAAGATCGCGGTTGTCTCCCATCTCCTGGGCGACAAGGTACGCCATCCCTGCTGCTGAAAGTTCCCTGTCTCCATCAATACCCGAAAGACGCGGGTTTGCATGGAACGCACCTTCAAAAAGCGGGAGGTGATGATCGACGACCATGGTTTCTTTTGGGAGTTTTTCATTTCCCGATCCGAGATCGCACAGGAGCGATGCCGCTTCCGTGGACAGGTGTTCCGGGCTGACTTCTGCGCAGATCCTCAGACGGAAACGGATGCCGGTCCGGAGCATCGCGTTGCAGAGGATCGATCCCGCTGCAATACCATCGGCATCGTGGTGAGCATAGACTTCCACGTACTGCTGCCGGCGTATCTGGTCGGCGACGGTTTTTGCGGATTCTTCAAGCGGGACGGGCATGGGGACGACTGATCTGGTTTATCTGGATAACAGGATCTCGGCGTTCTCCGGCTTGTAGGTGAAGTCCGCGGGCAGTTTTTTAGTACCGGTGTAATAGCGTACGAGCCGGCGGATCTTAGCTTCCACAAGGTGGAGCTGCCGCTTGTTGTGCAGATCCTTTGTGTTGTCACCCAGGTGCTTGCGCATCCCGAGCGCCTTTATCATAAGATCGCGGAGATCCTCGGGGATCTCTGAGCTGATCTTGTTTTCTGCCAGGATAGCGCCGACGCTCTTTCCGGTCACCATCTTGACATCGGGGACGCCGTAGCGGTCCCGCAGGATGAGGCCGATCATGCTGCTTGATGTCCCTTCCTTGCGGAGATCGACGATAAGTTTCTCGATCGCTTCTTTGTCCGTGTTGGACCATTCAGGCGCTTCTTTCCGGTAGGGCCGGATAGAGCATGACTTGCCTCTTCTTCTGGCGTGCATTCGTGCCATGGTTTAACCTCCTTAAATCAAATTATGTGTAAGTCCAGAAAAGTGCAGTATGCATACTGACTCTCTGTAATCCCAAAGCCTTTTAGTTTTGAGGCCGTGCTGTTATGGCACGTCGGACTTACTTCTGTCAGCACCAATATAAAAAGTGCTGTCCTATTATTGACTGCTACAAATATTAAGTGTATCTGTGCCCGGGTCCCGGGCATCCTGTTTCAGGCTGCTATATCCGGCACTTCCTGTGCCAGTTTCAGCCTGTTAATCAGCAGCCACCCTGCGAGACAGACAAACCCGACGGCGATATTTATCATGCCGAGGGCAAAGATCAGGTCGGATGAGTCAAGCGATACAAGGACCATCCCGGCGCTGCCAAAGACAAGGCCAAAGCAGTTGATCAGTGCGGATGCAGATCCGGTATCTTCTTTCTGCTGTTCGAGCATGAGGTAGGTTCCCGGGGGACGAACGCAGCTTCCCATGAGCGATGCCGGGAAAAGTGCAAGGGCAAAGACAAGCGGCCCGGCATGGCCGAAAATGCTGACCAGTATACCTCCGAATATGAGAAGAACAAAGCTTGCTGTAATGATTGATTTGCGGGAAAAAAACCGGGATAGCCAGAGATAGAGGAAGGGACCTGATATCAGGGCAATGGCGTTGAAAGCAAAGTAGAAGCTGTACCATTGCTGTGACAGGTCGAAACCCACCTCATAGATATACGAGGAATCTGCGATAAATGCAAGAGATGCCGTACTTACCAGGGAGAACACGATCAGGAGCGCGGCAAATCCGGGGTTTTTCAGTACTGTGCCAAGCCGGCAAAATGACTGCACAATCTTCCCGGTGTACCGCGATGGCACGGTCTCTTCAAGCAGGAGTCCTCCAGCAAGCGAGATGACGCCGATGAATCCAAGCATCCAGAAAAGGCCCCTCCACGAGGTATAGGGAAGCATAAATGCCCCAAGGACCGGGGCGACTGCCGGAGAGATAACGACCATGGACTGGACAACAGCAAGCACGGATTCGCGTTTCCTTCCCTCATATACGTCTTTGACCATCGCGGTTGCAACTGCGGAAGCGGCGCTTCCCCCGACAGCCTGGAGGATCCGGAAGAAGATCAGGTGCCAGATGTCCCATGATATGGCGCAGGCTGCACTCGCGGCAATATAGAGGACAAGCCCGGTAATCAGGACGGGCCGGCGTCCGTACTTGTCGGACAGCGGCCCCCAGAAGAGCATTCCCGCGCTGAAAAAGAGGAAGAACAGGATAAGGGTGAGATTGGTGAGGTCGGTGGAGACACCGAAGTATTCTCCCATCCCCGGGAGGGCCGGGAGGTACATATCGGTCGAGAGCGGGACAAATGCGGAAAGGATGGCAATGAGTGCGATGAGTCCTTTGTCTCCCAGGTACCGTTGGTGGGAAGGGGGGGTTCCTCCGGTTTCAGGTAAATTCGTCATGATCGTGTTATGCCGGTTCTTTTATCCGTATATGGTATGCAGGAAACGGTGATAGGGTTTTCTTGGGGATTATAAAGAAAATGCGGGACGTTTCAGCCTGCCGTCAGCAGGGAACCTTATCTTTTTATCTTGTAAAACAGATGGAGACAGTACGATGGAGATAATCCCCCCGGAGTCCCCGAATGATGACGATAGTATCCGGTTCCGCGACTGTTTTTCCGTCCGTTACATCCAGTCTGCGGCACTGCTTTGCCGGTTGGGATACCGGATCGAGCAAGAGTCCGCGGGAACCGGCCGTCTCCCTGAAGACCGGTATCTCTGCCACGAGGCGTATATTCTCAACTCCCTGTTTTCATCGGTTGCATTTCTTGAATCGACCATAAACGAGCTCTGGTCGGATGCTGCGGACAACGCGTATTTTTATCCTGACAAAGATACCGAATTGCTGCTCCGGGCGATAGGTGAGAAATGGAAAAACGAACATTTCTTTGACCGGACTCCCATGCTTGCCAAGTACCAGAAGATCCTTGAGATCGGGGGAAAAGGACCGTTTTGCGAGACCGACCCGGTCTTTGTGGAAGTCAGGGACCTTATCGCGGTGAGAAACTACCTGATGCACTACCGGCGGGAATGGGTGACAATCCCCGGGGAGTCCGGGAATCCTCCCCCGGGAACAGAAGCCGGTGACCTGAGGGTGGGAAAGTTCGAAATGCTGTATTCCGGGAAGTTTCCGGAAAATCCCCTGGCGCCAAAAAAAGTCCCGTATTTCCCGGACCGGTTCCTTGGCCACGGATGCGCCGAGTGGGCAGTAACCTCCGCACTTGCATTCACTGACCGCTTTTTTAAGGTGCTTGCCCTTTCGCCGCAGTACGAGGGGATACTGGGTGAACTAAAAACCCGGTGAGACCTGTGCAGAGTCCTCCGTTTGCGTGAGCAGAGGTGAGGGAGGCAGTGTCACATAGGGGGATAAAGAACGGGAAGAGTTCCTGTTTTTGGTTTGTTGCGACCTGTGTCATTGGGGATGTGGGATTCCGCCGGGGGTCGTTTGGTTTTCTCCGCATGCCTCATGTCCGCGATCCGATTAAAAAAAGTCCTCTGACCTGCCGGATTTTTTTAGCAATTGTCATTTGGCATTTTGCGAAATTTCTGGACCCTCGTTTCGATCATGATCGGCTCGGATTCTCGCAAACCAAATTGCGAATCCGGATTTTTGGTTTTGATTGTGGTGTGCGGGCTTGTTATCCCTGGGGGAAGTTTCCGTGGCAGGTCCGTGACCGGTAATCTTTACGATCCTGTTTAGCCTTGAGTTTTCGGTCCGGGTACGGGTAAAAAAGGTTTAGTTATATTTACGGAACAGTGCCGGGTTCTGCCGTTGCATCCGCCAGCGCCTGACAATGATGGCACCCCCGGCAACAATGGCAATTGCGCCGATGCCGGCAAGGATTGCAAGGGTCGGGATACCGGCCGAGCCACCGGTGTTTGTTCCCGCAGCCGGTGGAACCGTGGTTGCGGATGTCACCGGGGCGGAGGATGCAGCCTTCACGGATGCAGGGGTTGCGAACGTCACCGTTGCAGCCTGCGTGCTGCCGGCCGTCGCTGATGTAACCTGGATTGACGTTATGGTCGCCGTCGGCTTCGCAGGAGTCGTATTGGCCCGGTTTGCGATGGCGAAATACGAGAATCCCGGTGTCGTTGCTGTGAAATAATACGCACCCCCGGCCTCGTACAGGTATGTTGTGGGCAGTTCCGTCCATTCATTGTTATGGAACCGCATCAGCACGATATCCTCCGGGGCGAGACCGTGGTTCGAGAGCCATGTCATGGAGACCTCGAAGGATATCGTACCGGTGCTGATCTCGGACGGGTTGACTGCCACCGGGGAGATGGTGACAATCCCGACGAATGTTCGGTCGTCCGGTACATTTGTCATCGAACCGGCATCGGTCACGATGAGATCGGTACTGCCGAGCGTTTCTTTTGGGACGAGCGTGACCGTGAGGATAGCATACGGGTAGTCGATCCCGCCTGCATTCAGCGGTTCGCTTACCGCAAAGGTCATCGTGCTCCCGGCACCGGTCCCGGGGGAGGTCACGACAAACGAGGTACCGCGGCTGGAATCGTCAGAGGAGTCGGCACTACTACTGTCATTCGTGGTTGTCGGGGACGTGGTCGGGATTGCCGTGACAGTGAACGCTGCCGATGTTGTTGAGGCAAGCGCCATTGTGGTGCCGTTTTCGCACGCGATGAGGTAGTACGTTCCGGGGTTTTTGCCGGTAAGATCGACACCATTGATGGTGGTTGCACTGGCTGCCGTCAGCGATGCGATACCGGTTTTTACCGGTGTTCCTGAAACATCAGTTTCCGTTGTCCCGAGGTAGAGATCGCAGGTTGTCAGGGACAGGGATGGCCGGAGTGTCAGGCCGTCCACGAAGGCCCCGGCCTGACCCCGGGTAGTCCCGCCTGCACTGAACGTTGCGTATGGCGGCACGAAGATATAGGAGGCTCCGGCAAAGGATCCGGCGGTAACCTGCTCTGCCCCTACGAGGACGCGTGAACCGTCTTTTGACATCGCTACGGACCAGCCGAAATTGTCGCCGCTCGCGCCTCCGGTGAACGCAGCGGTTGCATCAGACGCGGAGGTCCTACCGGCCCATCCCCGGGTTGGTTCAGCAAAAAGATATGCCGCCCCCGATGTGGAGTTATAATTTGCCCCAATGAGGGCGCGTGAACCGTCCTCTGACATCGCTACGGAATAGCCGAATAGGTCATAGCTTGCGCCTCCGGTAAACGCAGCGTTTGCGTTGGATGCGGAGGAAGTCCCGGTCCATCCCCCTGTTGGTTCGGCAAAAAGATATGCAGCCCCGGCACCAGAACCGGCGGTAGCATTCTGCTCTGCTCCGATGAGGGCGCGTGAACCGTCATGAGATAGCGCAACGGAAGAGCCGAACTGGTCATCGCCCGCGCCTCCGGTAAACGCAGCGTTTGCGTTGGATGCGGAGGAAGTCCCGGTCCATCCCCCGGTCGGTTCAGCAAAGAGATATGCGGCGCCGGCTTGGACTCCTGCGGTGTCGTTATAGTTTGCCCCGATGAGGACACGTGAACCGTCATGAGATAGCGCAACGGAAGAGCCGAACTGGTCATTGAGCGCACCTCCGGTAAACGCAGCGTTTGCGTTGGATGCGGAGGAAGTCCCGGTCCATCCCCCGGTTGGTTCAGCAAAGAGATATGCAGCCCCGGCACCAGAACCGGCGGTAGCATTCTGATCTGCTCCGATGATGACGCGTGAGCCGTCCTCTGACAGCGCTACGGACCAGCCGAATAAGTCGCCGCTTGCGCCTCCGGTAAACGCAGCGGTTGCGTCTGACGCGGAGGTAGTACTGGCCCAACCGCCAGTCGGTTCAGCAAAGAGATATGCGGCGCCGGCTTGGACTCCTGCGGTGTCGTTATAGTTTGCCCCGATGATGACGCGTGAACCGTCCTCTGACATCGCTACGGAAGTGCCGAACTGGTTACCGCCC
>JBAZFZ010000010.1:0-59705 GCA_041653075.1 Methanoregula sp. | reverse complement strand
CCCACAACCCGTACCGATTACAGGCTTGTTGGGCCGTTACCCCAACAACAACCTAATCGGCCGCAGACCCATCCTAAAGCGGCGGACCTTTGAACTACAGAGCATTCCAGCATCCATAGTCTATGAGGTATTATCCCCAGTTTCCCGGGATTATCCCTCACTTTAGGGTAGGTTGTCCACGTGTTACTGAGCAGTATGCCGAGGTCTTACACCTCTCGACTCGCATGGCTTAATCGAACTCCGATAGCAGTGGCCTCTGGCAGGATCAACCAGAATTCAAATTGTACATACGTACGCACACTAATATCTGAACCTTAATTCGAGGAATTAGCGGTTACTAAACAAATTTCCGCATTGCCAGTATCAACGTCAGAACCAACTCCGGTCAAAGCCGGGTCGTGTTGGATCCCCATCAAAGAGCCTTGTGTTGTCGTGATTTTCACTTAAACACGGGCTTATAGTGTAGGTTTCAGGCTTATTTATACCTTTTCACCTGCATTATTTTGCGCTCTGAACCAACCCCGGGTTTTGCCGGTTTTCTTGGTTCTTCATTACACGCTTCGTCGTGTTTCTTACTGAAACACGGGCTTACAATGTAGGTTTCATCGGTATTTATACCTTTTTACCTTCATTGTTTTTGCGCTCTGAACCAACCCCGGGTTTTGCCGGTTTTCTTGGTTCTTCATTACACGCTTCGTCGTGTTTCTTACTGAAACACGGGCTTACAATGTAGGTTTCATCGGTATTTATACCTTTTTACCTTCACTTTGCTTGCTTCGGACCCGACTCTCTCCCCGTTAAAGGAGGGTTTCTTCGGGTCTTCATCAGAAATTGTGGATCACATTATTAACCAATCAGCCATTTAAAGGTTTCTCACATTGACCTTATTTTTTTATGCGCTGTTTATACAGACGGGTTCTATCTCCGGAAAGGATAAATTTTCCAGAAAGACGAATTTTGGATTGAAGGGATATTTCCGCGTTTTTCGGATCCGATTCCGTACTTCTGAAAATACATTGCGCGGCGATCGCCCCGCTCACAAACCACCCCGGGGAGGAAATGAGCAGGATTTGACGGAAACTTAATAATCCCACCAAATCTCTGTCAGAATCTTCCACAGGAAATCAAGGAGACCCCTTATCGCGCAGATATAGATCCGATCATGGATCCAGCCTGCCGCACCGGGTCCGGACAGTTTACCCCGCTTTTGAACCGGAGATTTCCCCACATTCCGGCATCCGGTTACTACAAACTCCGCTCCCAAAGACTGATCTATACAGAAAACCGCGCAGATGATCCATCACAATCCCGCCAGAAAGACCGCAGGTGCCGCACAATTCCCGCCGATAATTCATATCCGGCACGACCGGAGGAAAACGGTTTTTTTGTGGATGTATACAATAACCCGGATCCGAAGCGCAGACGTACCAGGAAAAAAGGAGAGATTTTTGAGACCGGTCCGGTCACCCTTCCACAACCGCCGCGGGGGCCGGGGACTGCTCCTGCGGGAAGCCGTGGTCGTAAACCCGGCTGATGTACCGGGCGCCAAAGACCTGGAGGAGGGGCTGAAGTATAACCTGGATCAACCATCCCACGAGCGGTATAAGCGCGAGAAGAGCGATTATGAGCCCGAAGAGGAGAAGGAGCACCGCGATGATAACAAGAGCGAGGATATACGCGCCCCAGCCAATCGCCTGTATCGTGCCGGTGAGGGTGGAGACCCTGAAAGCCTCACTCATACTGCCGGTCCTGGCAAAGCGCACACAGCCGAGGTATGCGTAAATCACGGTAATCACGAGAACAATAAGACCGATCATGAGGAGAATAAAACCTGCGGATATCAGGGTGCCCACAGACCCTGCCCCGGTCATGGCACCAAACACCATCATGATAAATGCGGCGACAAGGATGACGAGCGCCGGGATCATCCATACAAGCCCGACAATAAAGAGCTTAATGCCGTCAATGTAGAGCGCGCCAAACGAGTCGAACGATGGCGGCGGGGTTATACCACGGAAGATCCTGACTATGTAGCCGGAGACGATAAACGAGAGAAGCAGGCCGAGAAGACCGAGCAGGGCGATCTGTGTCCAGGGGATCATCTCCCAACGGAATTGACCCGTTGCAGAAACCAGGGTCTTTGGATCATACAGGAAATTAATGAGCACAAACGGCAGGCTGCACAGAATGAAAACCAGCCAGGTAAGCGGCTTACCGAAAAGGGCGGCTTTGCTATACCGCACTGAATCCGAAACAATTGCTCCATAATCCATAATGGTACTACAATCCGGCGCACACATGATAAACGTGACGCATATTCGGTCCGGACCGGACCACCGGGACTCCAAAAACCGTTACACCGCAGTTTTGGTATATGCGACCCCCTGCACACCAAATCAGCGAACTCGCTGAATACCCCCATACAATTCTCTTCAGAAAACTGCCGTTTGTCAGATGTTTAATGGGGGGATAGTGCTGACATCCCATTGGGGGGTCACATGATCCTTTTTTGATTTCGGGCAGGTTAAGCCCGTTCAGACACATCAAAAATTCTCTGGGATTTCACCATAATCTCCGACATATACCCCGCTTATCTTGTCATCCTATGAATCACCCGGACCGACATCAGCCGGAAGCACTTTTGGTATGTGTGACCCCCCTCACCTACCACCAAGGATTTCTGCACCATCCCGCGAGTAATATAGTATATGCCGGTCTTTACACCCAAACCCGGATCCAAAAGTGCATACCGGATCCTGAACAACCCGGTACCGGATATTCAAGCGTTCGAAACTATCGTCCGGAGTCTGATCCGCTCAAACCCGCTCGGCTGTACCCCATTCTTCTCCACCCGGAAGAATTATCCACCGGTCTCGGTCGTCCGCGAGATGTATACTGCAAAGTTCGCATACACCACCCCGAAAGGAAAACGTATCGGGACCAGTTCGGAAGTCTACGATTCTGTCGAAGGCTACGAGACCGGGGTTGCCGCCATGATCTCGAACATGGCAAATATTGCCTCCCACCGGGGAAAGATCCGGCACCTTAAAGAGGCAGACCTCTTCTCGGCGATCCTGAAATGTCATGACGGGAACGGGGAGATCTTTTTTGTCAGCCTTGGCCGTAACCGACTCACGGTATCATCCTATATTGATGATGCCATCCGGAAGCGTGTGGAAGCCTGGGCGGATTCTGTGCCGGAACTTCGGTAATCCCGGTTTATTCCCCTTTTTGCCGGATATCATAGGGCTTGCCAGGAGTGACTTCGATACCGGAATGAATCTCTTTTTTAAAAAAAACAGGTAACTTCTTTGGAATCGCGGATTATATTATACTCCCATACCATGGTTGCCACTGAGCTCGATGGGTTCTTCCATATCTCGGAGCGTGGTTCCACGATCCGACGCGAGCTTGTCGCAGGGCTTGTCACCTTCGTTTCGATTGTCTATATTATCATAATCAATCCGGGCATCCTGCGGGCGGCAGGAATCCCCTACGAGGCCTGCGTCGCTGCAACAATCGTGACTGCAGCATTCGGCTGTTTTGTCATGGGGGCGTATGCCAACCGGCCGTTTGCGGTTGCGACCTACATGGGAGAGAACGCTTTTGTCGCTTACACGGTGGTCGGCGTCCTCCATTATTCCTGGCAGGCAGCCCTTGGTGCAGTCTTTGTGAGCGGGATCCTTCTTGTTATCCTGACCCTTTCAGGCTGGAGGTCGGTCATGAGCGATGCGGTCCCGGCATCCTTAAAGATCAGTTTCTCGGTCGGGATCGGCCTGTTCCTTACATTTGTCGGCCTCATCGATTCGGGGATCGTCGTTGTCGGGAGCGGGAGCGTCCCGGTAGAGATCGGCAATCTCCATACGGCGGCAGTCCTCCTTGCCATTGTGGGTTTTGTCCTGACTGCGATCCTCCTTGTAAAAAAGGTCCCGGGCGCGATTTTTTTTGGCATCGTTGCGACCGCAGCGCTGGCATTTATTCTCGGGGCAGCCCCGCTCCCGGATGGTGTGGCCTCCCTTCCCCCGGATATCACGCCAACCTTTTTCCAGATGGATCTTGCCGGGGTGCTGACACTCGGGATGTTCCCGGTGGTCCTCACGCTCTTTACCATGATGTTCCTTGACACCATGGGGACACTTATCGGCATGGGTGCACGGGCAGGATTTCTCGACAAAAACGGGAACATTCCTGAAGTTGAGAAGCCGTTTCTGGCCGACGCCCTTGCGACAACGGCGGGAGGAATTCTCGGGACGACGACGAACGGTGTCTTTGTGGAGTCGGCAGCCGGGATCGAACAAGGCGGCCGGACCGGGCTTGTGGCAATTGTTGTCGGCGGCTTAATGCTGCTTGCCCTCTTCTTTGCCCCGCTCTTCTCTGCAATCCCGGCACTTGCCACCGGCCCGGTGCTCATCCTTGTGGGACTTATGATGCTCCAGCCGGTGACAAGGCTTGACTTCCAGGATTATGCCGAGCTCATCCCGGCTTTTACCGTCATTGCGATGATGAGCTTTACCTACAACATAGGGGTCGGGATGTGCGCCGGGTTTGTCCTCTGGCCGATCTTTGCGATAGTAAAAGGAAAATTCCGCGAAATCCCGCCTCCCTGCTGGGCGCTTTTTGTGCTCTGCCTGCTCTTCTTTATCTTCTACCCGTACTGAACCACCGGGTGTCTACAGGCTAACACGGAGAAACGGTTTCCCGGTCCCATTCGTTATTCATCGGTCGCTCACCCGCCCGAAGAGGAGCCGCCACGCAACAAATGCCCTGGCGAAAGCTACTGCCGGAATTACTGTGCCATTCACCGGCAGGCCGGCGGCCGGAGGCGTCAGGGAAACGGTTGTTTCATCCGGTGCTGAGGCACCCGGCACCGCAGGGGCAAGGCAAAACTGGCATACAGTTTCGCTCAGGATCCGGGTTTCCCGGTCCTTACAGTAAACCAGGCATCACGGTAAAAAAGTGCAGGGTCCATTGTTCCTGTATAAACCCGGTAATACTATGCAGGCCCCATGGGACCGGGGAAATTATCTTCCCCATAACCGGGGGGATAGAGATGATCGTCAAATGGGATTCACCCGTCATCGGCCTTAATTTCTTCGGTCTCATCGGGCTTTACCACATGAACATACACATCCCCGAAAAATTCTTCCTGCCGGATCGAGCACCGACCATCGAGGGCAATAAAGAGGAGCGGGATATAGACATCCGGGATCTCCCAGCCGAGATCCTTGCAGAGCTCGGCAATCGTGATCTCGGCAGTTGGATCTGAATGTTCCAGGCAATCTTCAAGAACCTGTCGTTTCGAGTCCTGATACCCTTCATCGTGGGCGATACTGACGACATCGTCTGCATCGAGAAGGATCTCGTCAGAGGGGGCAAACCTTCGGCGCCTGCGCTCCTCCTTTTCAAGGTTTTTGAGTTCGATGATCAGCTCAAAAAGGGTGACCGGGCTCTTTCGGAGGTTTTTCCGGTCAAGTCTTCGCTGAATCTCCCGTTCGAGCCGTTCAATGGGACCGAGCCGTCCTTCGCCTGCAAAATCGGTATCTCCGGCAGCCTCGTAGTCTTCGCCGTCTCCCTCAGCCCCGTCAGTGTCCTCCTCTTCATCCGGCTCGTCCAGCTGCTCGGATTTCATCCGAAGCAGGGTCGAGGCAAAAAAGAGTGTCCGACCGGAGATCTGGAGGTTGAGCTGCCGGCAGCGTTCAAGCTCTTTTAAGAACCGATCGGTCACCTCGATGATATCGATGTTCCAGGGATCGATCTCGCCCCGTTCGGCAAGCCCGACAAGGATCTCCACCGGATCCTCGACAATCTCCGGATCCGGGGCGGGGGCTTTCGGGGCATCACCACCTTCAACAGCTGGTTCAACAGGGGCCGGAACAGGAGATTTGGAATATTCTTCCACCGGCTTTTCCCCCGCCGGCTCACGGGAGGTCTTTTCCGCAAGCCGGCCGGTAACGGAAGACCGGGCCGCAGGGTCTTCATCCATTGATCTTTACCCCGGTAACAAGCGTGCTCTTGTCCGGGCGGATCGTGACGCCCATGATCCTCTGTGCTGCCTCGATCATCGGCTTACGCAGCGAGACTATCACGAACTGCGAAGACGGGGCGAGCTCCTTTATCATTGACGCGATCCGTTCAACGTTCGCACCGTCAAGCGACATGTCCACTTCGTCAAACGCGTAGAACGGGGCGGGGATGAAATGCTGGATAGAGAAAATAAATGCAAGCGTGGTAAGCGACTTCTCACCGCCCGAAAGTGCGGAAAGGAGATGGACTTTCTTGTCCCGGGGCTTGACCGCAAACGTCATGCCACCCGCAAACGGGTCTTCCTCGTTTTCAAGGACCAGGTTTCCGCTCCCGCTCGTGAGCCGGGCAAAGATCTCCCGAAAGTTCCCGTCGATGGCTTTAAAGGCGGTCATGAACGCCTCGTATTTCATCTGCTCGTATTTCTGGATCCGCTCGATGATGTTGGTCCGCTCCTTGGAGAGCGTGTCCTTGCGCTGGGTCCTCTCGTCCACCTGCCGCTGGACCTTCTCATACTCCTCGATGGCAAGCATGTTGACCGCCCCGATTTTGTGGATTGCCAGTTCTGCCTCGCCAATCTTTCCTTCAATTTCAGTTAAGGAGAGATCGGTCACGGTATCCCCAATCTGGGCCCGGATGGCATCGATCTCGGCAAGAAGCGTCTTTGCCCGCTCCTCAACAGCGGTCACCTGGATCGTAATCCGTTCCTTTTCGGCATCAAATTTCATCAGTTTCGATTCAGATGCATGAATCTGCTCTGCGACCCCGGCACGTTTCTTCCGCAGCTCATCAAGCTCTCCGGAAAACTGTTTCTGTTTCTCTTCGAGCTCCCCGATGATCGATTGGTATGCAGCGATCTGGGTGTTTGCCGCGGCGATCTCGGCATCGATCTGTTTGTTGCGCTCGTCCTGTTTGGTCCGCTCATCAGTGAGCTCCGCAACCCGGGCGGTGAAATGCTGGCGTTCCCGGGAGGCATCGTTCATGTCTGCCTCCTTGTTCCGCAGCCGGCGCTCGGCCTCCTCGATCTCCTTTTTCTTCTTTTCCATCTGTTCGGTGAGCGCGGGGATGCTGGTGTCGTCAAGCTTCTTTTTGAGAGCATCGATCTCTGCCAGAACCGCGTTGAGCGCCTCGGTGGTCTTGTCCAGTTCCCCTTCAAGGGCAGCAAGCTCTGCGGCGCTGCTCCCGGTCTCCTCTTTCTGTCGGGAGACGGCGGCTTCGATGGTCTGTTTCTCGACCGTGATCGCCTCGAAGCGCCGGGTGTACTCCTCGGTCACTGCCCCGACCCGGGCAATGTCCTGGTCGATCCCGTTTCTCTGAACACGCTTCTGATCGACTTCTTCGGTGAGCCGTTTTACGCCTGCATCAATGGTGGATGCCTCGCTTGTGAGCTCGGCAAGGTGGGACCGGATCCGGATGATCTCATCATCAACGGCGGCCCCGAACCCCCGGGTTGGTTTCTTGGCCGAGCCGCCGGTCATCGCCCCGCTCTTTTCAAGCATTTCGCCTTCAAGGGTAACCATCCGGTATTTCCCGATGAGCTTTCGTGCCCGGTCAAGGGTGTCCACGACCACAGTCGAACCGAGTGCCACGGCAAATGCACGGTCGTACACCGGGTCGTAATCGAGGAGGTTGACCGCGTAATCGATGACACCGGGCTCTTTTACCTGGGGAAGGGCGGGCGGCCTGAGCTTGTTCAACGGGAGGAACGTGACACGGCCGAGCCGCTCCTCCTTTAAGTACCGGATCGCATCTGCCGCGATCTGGTCGGTATCGCAGATTACGAAATGAAGCTTGTTTCCCGCCGCGACATTGAGCGCTGTCGCGTATTCTGCGGGAGCTTTCCCAAGGTCGGCGATGGTTCCGTGGACGCCTTCCATGGCCCTTACTGCCTCAATCGCCTTTCCCCCGGACTCGCCCCGTGCCTGCTGGGCAGCTTCGAGCCGGATTGCATCCTGCTCGGCGTCTCTGATCTCCCCCCGGAACCGTTCAAGGGTTGAACGCCGGGCAAAAAGCGTGCCCTCGAGTTCCGAGAGGTTCCGGTCGAGCTCTTTTTTCTGGTCTGCAAGAGAGGTGACCGTCTTTTCGTTCTCTGCAAGCTGCTGCTGCTTTGCCGCAAACTCCTCGCCGAGCTGCGTTTTGAGGGCGGTGAGCCGTTCGAGCTCGCTTGTCCGCATACGGCTCTTTTCAATGAGCATATCCTGCTGGTGGAGGATACCGGACCGCTCGCCTTTCTTTGCCTCCGCATCCTGCATGAGGGAAAAGAGTTTTTGTTGGGCGCCCTCGTTGTCGGATGAAAATTTTTTGATTTCTGCCTCGATCTTTTCGAGCTGGGCCTTGCTGGTCGCTACCTCCATGGCGATGTTCGTGCGGTCTATGGAGAGTGTCCGGATCTGGTCGGAGAGTTCGGCCACCCGTTCCCCGGCCCTTTTGGTATCGGTATAGACCCGGTTCATCGTTTCAAGATTGGCCTCCTTGTCTTTCCTGAGCCTGCCGATGGTCTGCTCGGAGAGCTTGATCCCGCTCTTTGCCTCTTCGAGGTCTGCTATCAGTTTGAGGTAATCAGAACCGCTCTTTTTGTTGATGAGCTCATCGACATCCTTGAGATCTGCGTTAAGATAGGCAAGCTCATTCTCCTCGATCCCCCGGTCGGATTCGATCCTCGCGATCCGGATCTTATGCTCCTGTGCCGAAGCAAGAAGGGACTGCCGCTCCTTTTCCTTGTCATGGAGCTGGGCTGCTGCCCGGCAGCCCTGGTAGTACGCGAGTTCTTTTTGCCACTTCTGGTACTCAAGGGCCTGCTCCCGTTCTTTTTTGAGGTCGTTTACCCGTTTTGTGAGCTCAAGTAACAGAAGCTCCTCGCGTTCGATCCGCTCCCGGACTATCTCAAGCTCCCCGAGGGACTGCTGCTTTTTAGCGTCGAACTCCGAGACTCCGGCAATTTCATCAATGATCTTGCGCCGCTCGTTATCGGTCATCTCCATAATCCGGGTGACATCACCCTGCATCACGACATTATACCCATGCGGGATAATCCCATACTTTGCCAGGTGATTGACGATATCGCTCTGCTTGCAGAGCCGGTCGTTTAAGTAATTGTAACTATAATAGCCGTTTCCGGTCCGTTTAATCCGGCGCCGGATCTTCGTGCCGTCAGAAAATTCGAGGGAAACCTCGGCCGTGGGTTTCCCGGAGTTGAGGTTGATAAGATCCGTGAGTTTCTCGGCACGGAGGTTGCGGGAGCTTGAAAGGGCAAGGACAAAGAGGATAGAATCGATAATATTGCTTTTCCCGGAGCCGTTTGGGCCGGATATGACGGTAAAACCCTCTAAAAACGGGATTTTTGTCTTTCGTTGAAAAGACTTGAAATTGTCTATCTCCAGCGCTGTGATATGCAAAGATCCGGCTCCTGATACAGCTTACTTCTTTGCAGAATCAGAGGGATTGGACTTGTCTTCTTCTACCGCGTAGATGAGCTCGCTCTGTTTTGGCCGGTTGCCGCCGCCCTTCTTGTTGCGACCGTACCCGGCAGAAGCGACAATATAATCCTTGTCACCGCGTCGCGGCTCAAGCTTCATGGTACCGTCGGACTGCATGATCATGTCCATTGCCGGTTCTGTCGGGGCCATGGATTCAGCTTCGGCGGAACGGGCACCCTTGCGCATGATAATAGTACTGCTGCCAACGGACTGCTGGACAGAGGATGAATGCTGGATCATACCCGGGGTCGCCCCGGGCACCTGGCCGGTCTGGGCAATGGGCTGCATCCGCTTGAGCTCCTGGCGGCTGCGTTCCTCGGTCTGCTTGGACATTTTCATGGCAATGGACTTGAGATCCAGGAGTTCCTGGGTAAGTCCCTTAACCAGCGCTTCCATCTCGTTGACCTTCTTTTCCAGCGCTGCAATGCGGTCTTCACTTACAGCGCCACTGCCAGAACTTTCCATCATGTGTATCGTTCTCTCCTTTTCCTCAAGTTCAAACTCTAGGTACCTGATCTTTGCATCCGGTTGCACCATTAAACAAACCCGTGATATATATTGGTGCGCCGCTCTCCTTATTTATAATAGTAGTGATCTGCGGTCGAGGAAAAAAGGTTTGCGCTCGAAGTTCCACCGGTTTCAGGTACCATTCACCCAGGACACCAAAAACCGCCAGCCCCGCGCTTTTTTAAAGGATCACAAGATCCGGGTTCATTCCATTTTTTACCCCACCGGGATTCCGCCGAACAAAAAATCAGACACGGCCGTTTCGGGAGACAGCAGATCATGGGCTGATGCTCAAAGAAAAAGTATTACCTTATCCGAGCAAACCTTAGTGCATATGTCGTATCTTTCCCAATCAGATCCAGAAATAGCAGATATTATCGAGAAGGAACGGCTCCGCCAGACCAATGGTCTTGAACTTATTGCGTCCGAGAACATTGTCAGCCGGGCCGTACTCGAGGCCATGGGCTCTATCATGACCAACAAGTACGCCGAAGGGTACCCGGGGAAACGGTATTACGGCGGCTGCGAGTTCCATGACATGGCAGAGAATCTTGCACGCGACCGCCTGAAAAAGCTCTTTGGCGCTCAGCATGCAAACGTCCAGCCCCACTCGGGCACCCAGGCCAATATGGCAGTCTATTTTGCGAACATGAAACTGGGCGAGAAGATCCTGAGTATGAAGCTCAACCAGGGCGGCCACCTTTCCCATGGTTCCCCGGTCAGCTTCACCGGCAAGTTCTACCAGGTCGCCCAGTACGGCGTTGATCCCAAGACCGAGACTCTCGATTACGGCGCAGTCAGCGAGATGGCAAAGAAGGAAAAGCCCCAGATGATCGTGTGCGGTGCATCGGCATACCCGCGGATCATCGATTTCAAGGCATTCCAGGAGATCGCCGATGATGTCGGGGCATTCTGTATGGCAGACATTGCCCACATCGCTGGCCTTGTTGCCACAAAGCAGCACCCGACCTCTGTCGGTGTCGTCAACTTCACCACCACCACGACTCATAAGACCCTCCGCGGACCCCGCGGCGGCGCCATTATGTGCAACGAAGAGTATGCCGCGGCAATCGACAAGGCGGTATTCCCGGGCATGCAGGGAGGCCCCTTAATGCACATCATCAGTGCAAAGGCAGTCTGCTTCAACGAGGCACTCAAGCCGTCGTTTACGGAATACAACAAACAGATTGTAAAGAATGCAAAAGTTCTTGCCGAGACCCTGATGAACAACGGTATCCGGCTTGTTTCAGGCGGCACGGACAACCACTTAATGCTCATCGATCTCACCAACCAGCACCTGACCGGCCTTGAAGCCGAGGTTGCTCTGGGTAAGGCCGGCATCACCGTCAACAAGAATACAATCCCCAACGAGACCAAGAGCCCGTTTGTCACCAGCGGCCTTCGGGTCGGCACTCCGGCCGTCACATCACGGGGTATGACAGAGGCAGAGATGCGCCAGATTGGTGCCTGGATCTCGGCAGTGGTAAAGGACATCAAGAACGAGACGCTGATCCAGAAGGTAAACCGGGAAGTCACCGCAATGGCGCAGAAATTCCCGATTTACCCAGAAGCGTAAATTTCTCATTTTCATTTTTTTTTAAGGAGGGCAGGGCAATGGTCACAATTCTCGACGGGAAAGCTGTATCGGAAAAACGACTCGAACTCCTCAAAGAGGCAATTGGTGAATCCGGCCTGTACCCTCACCTTGCGACGGTGATCGTTGGCAGCGACCCGGCCTCGCAGATGTATGTGCGGATGAAACACCGGGCCTGCGAGCGGGTAGGCATCGGTTCGGTCGGGATCGAGATCCCGGACGACGCGACCACGCAGAAAGTGCTTGAATCGGTCAACCGGCTCAATGCGGATCCCGATATCAGCGGCATCCTTGTCCAGCTCCCGCTCCCAAGACAGGTCGATACCGACAAGGTCGTCTCGGCAATCCGGATCGATAAGGATGTAGACGGGTTCCACCCGACAAGCCTTGGCCTTTTGATGAGCGGAAAACCCGGGTTTACTCCCTGCACCCCGACCGGGATTATGACCATCCTCAAAGAATACAGGATACCGGTTGCCGGCGCCCGGGCGGTTGTCGTGGGCCGGAGCATCGATGTGGGCCGGCCGATGGCAGCGCTTCTCACCAATGCCGATGCGACCGTCACCATCTGCCACAGCAAAACCCGCGATCTGGCTGAAGAGCTCAAACGGGCCGACATCCTTGTCTCGGCAATAGGAAAAGCGCATTTCATCAGACCGGAGATGGTAAAACCGGGCGCCGTTGTTATCGATGTCGGCATCAACCAGCTCAACGGGAAACTGGTAGGCGACGTAGACTTTGAAGCGGTAAAGGATGTCGCATCTGCGATCACCCCGGTCCCCGGAGGAGTCGGCCCCATGACCATCGCAACCCTTATGGAGAACACCTTTGAAGCGGCAAAGAGGTTCCCATGAAGACCTGTCGGGTAAACACGCTGGATATCGGGGGAGACGCCCCGGCCCGGCTGATGGGCGTCATCAACTGCAGCAACGAGTCGTTCTACTCCGGGTCCTATATTCCCCTTGAAAAGATCCATGCAACCGCGGTCGCGATGATCGAGCAGGGTGCAGACATGATCGATATCGGCGCCCGGAGCACAGCCCCGAACACGCAGGCCATCAGCGGGAAGACCGAAGCCGAACGTATCGATGCTGCATTACATGAACTTGACGGAAGCGGGATCACCCTCTCGGTCGACACGATGCACCCGGGTGTCCTTGATGTCTGCTTAAAGCACGACATCCATGCAGCAAACGATATCGGCGGGTTCATGTACCCGGCCTATGCACAGAAGGTCGCAGATGCCGGGATCCCGGCATTTGTGATGGCGGCTAACCAGCTGCCCGGTGACCCGGTGGGGCTTGCGGAAACGCTCTTGTCCCTTGAGACCGTGATAAAACGCTGCGAGGAAGCCGGTGTCAAAGACTATGTCCTCGATCCCGGTATCGGGATCTGGACCCCCCTGAGATCGGTCGAGGACGACTGGGAGCTCTGCCGGCACTTTGAGGAATTTAAAAAGTTCGACCGGCCGGTGCTTGGTGCGGTATCGAGAAAGACCTTTATCGGGATGCTCTTAAACCAGGTCCCCGAAGACCGGCTCCCGGGGACGCTTGCGGTGACGGTAAAACTCCTTGAAAAAGGGGCTTCGATCATCCGGGCCCATGATGTTTCTGCGACCCGGGATATCATGAAAGTCTGTGAACGCATGAGGTAACCCCGCGATGACCACATCCTACACGGTTATTGGCCTCCCGACCGGCATCATCCGCCCGCACGACCCGTTCGTGGACCGGATCATTGCAGCGGCAGAATCTTCGGCCGGGGGGTTTAAGGATGGCGATGTCCTGGTGCTTGCCGAGACCGCAGTCGCGACTGCGGAAGGCCACGTCATCCGGCTCGAATCGGTGACCCCCTCGCCCCAGGCCCGTGAGCTGGGCGAGAGATATCACATGGATCCGAGAACCGTCGAGGTCGTCCTTGCCGAGAGCGATTCCGTGGTCGGGGGGATCCCGGGCTTTCTCCTCTGCATGAAGCAGGGTACCCTCCTCCCGAACGCAGGTGTCGATGCCTCGAATGCCCCCCCGGGTTGTATCGTACCTCTTCCGCAGAACCCCGATGCGAGCGCAAAACGGATCCGGGCCAAAATCGAGAAAACGTGCGAAGTTTCTATCGGGGTGCTCGTGATCGACAGCCGGACCCATGCGATGCGCCTCGGGTGCTCCGGTGTCGCCATCGGCTGCTCGGGGATCGATTCGGTGATCGATGACCGGGGCAAAAGCGATCTCTTCGGCCGCAAACTCGAAGTGACAAAACGGGCGGTGGCCGACAACATCGCTTCGGCAGCAGAACTCGTGATGGGAGAGTCTGATGAATGCACCCCGGCGGTTATCATCCGGGGCCTTGGCATGCCCATAGGCAACCAGGAAGGGATCGGAACCATTGACGCCGACGAGTGCCTGTTCATGGGCGTCTTTCGGAAAAGCCAGCAGTAATAAAACACGCAGGAATGGAGGGGCCAACCATCCACCCTGCACTTCAGTTTTTCTTCACGGAATACGTGATTGCACCTGCAGGGCAGGTGTCGGCACATTTTGCACAGAGGATGCATTCCGCATTCTCCATGTCATTTTTCCGCACCATGCCGTTCACATCAAGGCCCATCGGGCAGCCGCGTGAGCAGGCGGCACAATCCGAACATTTCCCGGCATCAGCCTGAAGTCGGAGAGCCGGCCAGCCGATGAGGTTTTGGATCTTCCTGCCCGCGACCATGATCCCGGCTATCGGGCAGATGACATGGCAGAACCCCCGCTTTCCTGCAATGAACGCGACAATGAAAATTATCGCAAAGATCAGGCAGACCATCCCAAAGACTTCAACCGATGAGATCGAAATTCCGCCCACGGTGCCATACAACGGATCGACTGCATGAATCCCGCCGGAGGTGATAAAAAGATACCCAATCCCCATAATCCAGAGGGCGGACAGGACGTATTTCACCCGGTTTAAGCATTCGTTTTTCACGGTCCGCTTTATCACGGGAGAACAGAGTTCCTGCCACGCACCCATCGGACAGAGCCACCCGCACCAGAGCCGGGCAACAAAGAAGGAGAGGACAAAGAGGGCGACATACAGGAGCAGGCTGCCGGTTGCGACACCTTCTGCCGCGCCCATGAGGATGATGATCGGTGAGACATAAAAGATCGTCACCGGTGTGAGAAGGAAGGTGATGACGAGCAGGATCCTTCGGAAAGTCTGGCGGGATGTATGAGGTTTCGGGTTTGTCGCGGTCATGAAAAAACCTGTTTTATAAAATCATATACCGGAATTACAAATATTCCTTGTTTTTCATACCGTTACGTCCTGCTTCCTTGCAGTAATACGGAGCCCCGGCACGGTCAAACCGGTGGATTAAGCAAAAAAGGAGGCCGGTTCAGGGCCGTTTTGCGATAATGAGCTGGACCGTTGATGTACCGGAGAATGTTCCCGAGGGCTCGATTTCAAGCAGGCGCCGGGTGAGCCGGTCGCAGAACTCGGCATTCCGTTCCCCAATGATTGCCGGGTCGATATAGGATGTGCTGAGCTGGTGGCCGATCACCTCTTCTGTAGTAAACGACTCGCGGACCGGGAACTCGAATGTTTCAACGGAGGAGAACGGGGACCGGGCAAATACCTCTTCGTGCCGGTCTTTCCCGCCATTGAGCTTCTTTTCGAGGCGTCCCGAATAATCCCAGGAATCGCCGAGCATCTCTTCAAGCACATCCTGTACCGCCTTTCCCCACCCCTCATGGAGGTGCGAGAAGAACCCGTCGCTCCGGCTGATGCAGGCAACTCCCCCGTCCGGTTCAATCAGGGTATCGAGGGTTGCAAGGACGGTCTGCCGGTCCATCCAGTGGAATGAAAGCCCCATCGTGCAGAGCCTAACGGGGGTCAACCCGAGCGTGGCAATGGTCGAATCCGCACCGTTAAGCCACGATATACCGGTCACATGAACGCCCTCCGCACGCTTTTTCCCCTCTTTTTGCATCTCCGGGTCCGGGTCAACGGCACAGACCCGGAGACCGCGTTGCGCAAGGGGGATCGCGACATTTCCCGTACCACAGCCGAGATCGAGGATCGCCGATTCCGGGGTGAGGGAAAAACGGGAGATTATCGTATCAAAAACCTCTGCCGGGTAACCTCTTCGGTAGCGGGCATAGTAGCCGGCCTTCCCGGAAAAGAAACCGGCCTTTGTCATCGATTGGTTTTTTGTATTCCCGGACATCTCACGACTCCTGTGGACCGGTCCGGGAAAACCCGGACCCTCTTTAGTATAGGTAGGTACTAGTGCGCCTGCCCGCCCAAAAACCGTTCCCGATCCGGCAGATCCCACAGGCATAATGCCGCAGGAGAGCCCAATGGTACTACGAGAGGGTCCATGAAGACAGCATTTGTTCTCTATGATGGCGTTGCGCTCCTTGATTTTGTCGGCGCATACGATCCCCTTACCCGGCTCAAGACCATGGGCTTTTCAAAGGATCTCGAATACCACACCTGCGCCCGCACGGAACGGGTCAGGTCGTTTGAAGGGACACGGATCACCGTTGATGAGGTCAGCCCCGATCTTTCTGCGTTTGACTATATCATTGTCCCTGGCGGGAACGGTATCGCGGACCTCCTCCGTGACCGGGAGTTCATCGGCTGGCTTTCGGTCAAACCGGGTAAAACAACCGTTGCCGCAGTCTGCGGAGGCGCAATCCTCATCGGTGCCGCCGGGATGCTCCGGACCCGGCGGGCCACCACGCACCCGGCCCTTATGGAACTCCTCAAAAAGTTCGCGCACCAGATCAGCAGCGACCGGGTTGTCGAGGACGAACACGGAATAACAGCGGGAGGGGTGACTGCTGCTATCGACATGGGGCTGTACCTCTGCGAGAAGATTGCCGGGAAGGATGCCCGACTTCAGATCCAGAACCAGAGGGATTATCCGTACTACCCGGAGCAGTCGCTCCCGGTCCCTGGCACACAAGGGTCGCCATGATCGCAGGACCCATCAGGACACGACGTCTTGACCTTATCCCGGTAACTCCTGAGATCCTTGCCGCAGACATCCGCGATCACGGGAAGTTGGGCCGGCTGCTGAACGCCCATGTGCCAGGATCGTGGCCCCCTCATGAGATGAACCACGAAGTCCTCGCGGAATTCCTCCGGATGGCAACCGAAAAGACCGACCCGTTCTTTGTCTGCTGGTACTGGGTGCTCGATAGTGAGCAGGGGCGTGTCCTTGCCGGGAGCGGCGGGATTGGATCAGCCCTTGACCAGAAGGGGACTGTCCTCATCGGGTATTCAGTCCTTGACAAATTCCAGAACCGGGGGATCGCAACGGAAGCTGTCCGGGCAATGATCCCGGCAATCTTTGCCGACCCTGACATCCACCGGATCATGGCGACAACATTCCCGGAACTCAAGGCATCCATCCAGGTCCTTGAAAAGGCCGGTTTCTCCTGCACGGGACAAACCGCCCCGGGTGAAGGGCTCGAAGAGGGGACTCTCGGGTTTATGCTGGAAAAACCCGGTGTGCCGCCAGGGGAATAATACTCACAAGGGGCAAGGTCGGGACCTGTCGGAGCTTTGCAAATTCACAGAGCAGCCTCACCGAAATAATCTCTTTTAAAACCCTGCTGCCGTCCGGTTGTTTCATGAGGTCCGGGGATAATCCTGTTAGGAACACATGGCAGCACCCCCACCCGGACACAACAACGGTACGGACAAGCCATTTCTCACGGACCCCCCGTTCTACCTCAAGGAGTTCGAAGACTCCTACCGGTATATTATCGACGAGTACGAAGTGCAGCCAAAAAAGATCGCGATTTTCATGCCCTGCGCAATGCGCAAACCCTACAGCACGAGCCCGAGCCACCAGCTCATCCGGATGATCATCTCTCAGGTGCTTGACGAATCCCAGTACCATATCGTTATTTTCGGAACCTGCGGGATCGTGCCGTCAGAACTCGAAACCATGTACCCGTACGCCCATTACAAGTACATGCTTGGGAAATGCAACGACGATACGATCAAGAACGATTTTCTCGCAGTCGAAACCGACCGGGTGGCCGGCTACCTCGAAAAGACCCGGGAGACCTATACGTACAGGATCGCATACTGCATCGGCCTTTTCCGCGAAGCTCTGATCCGGGGTTCGGAAAAATCAGGTGTTCCTCTCGATCTCCTTCTCCCGACAAAGAACATGATCAACCGGGTGATCGAGGAAGAGGAGTGCAGGTTCCAGGAAGGCAGTCTCTCGATGGATGAGTACTTGGGCGAATTCTGCGATTCCCTCATCCGGTTCAGGAACGGGCACCCGGATCTCTTAAAAACCATATAAGCAGTTTTTTGGTCATCGCAGACTGACGGGATCTTTTTTTTCGGATAGGGTAATATCCTCACGGGGAATTGTCGTGAGCCGGGAAAACACTGTGCACGGATCATTTTGAACTGGCGTGAGGCATGAAACTATAGCTTCAGGCATCCAATATAGAAATACACAAACGGTTTTTTCCAGGGGTGGGCCAGAACGAGAGATCGAAATTTTTTTGCGGCTCTTCATCCCGACAAAAAACCTTTTTTGTAGTACCGAAAATGCCCGGGGATCCTGTCACACCGGGTCTTAGGCAACCAGATCATTTGCGAATGAGACAATGACAAAGCAATCCTTAAAAGCTGAAATCGCGGGAACACGCTCCGGATACGTTATCCGGTGGACCTGTCCCGAATGTTATACAGAAAATGTGATTATCAACAGGACCCCGTCAGAATTTTTCAAGGGGTCGCGAGGTGCATCATGTCGGCACTGCAAGAAACATTCGACTATTGTTACCCCGAAAAGTTACTATTAACCTTTTTTTGATCCAGCATTCCTTATCAGGATATACTTCCCTGAAATCCCCCGCCCGCCGAAAGGGCTTTTTTTCGGACTTCTCTCGCTCACAACCCCATGATTTTTTATTTTCAGCTTGTGGGTTGTTCTTTTTACCGGGACAAACCCTTCATGTATTTGATTTTCCGGAAGTACGGGCCTTTTTTTTAATTATCAACACAAGGACGGGCCCCGCTTTGAATAAGGATCCCCTTGCCGGTATGACGGTGCTTCCCGTCACGATCATCCGGTTTTCAGACAATCACGATAGACGGGTCTTCTGAATCAGATGAGCGGTTCTGGCTGCTGGTCACCAAGAGCCGGAAGCCGGGTTGTCCTGAAAAGCACCGGATCGTCACTGTGCCGGATCTTTTCAAGGATCAACTCTTTCCCGGACCTTGTCATGGCAAAGACGGGAACGGTCACACCGGCCTGCAGGAGGGCATTTTTCCCGGCAACGTCACGGATGATCCCGGAGGCACAGGACGTAACAAGATCACATGACGAGGCCAGCAATTCTGCGTTTTCACGGTCAAGGCCGGAAACATGGACACCAAACAGGATTACACCCGGGCAGTGATCCCGAAGCTCCTTTGCCTCACTCGGGATTGCAACGGTGGCTGCGACTTTTCTGAATCCGAGTTCATACGCTTTTGCCACACCGGCGCTCTGATTTAATGATGCATGGACCTTATCGATTACAATCCCGCTGTTTGCTTCAATCCGTGAGATAACCTCAGGATACGGTACCGTTTTTACAAGGCCGGACATCCTTCCCCCAATACCCTGGACAAGGACAGGACTTGTCGCAATCAGCGTCCCGGCGCCATCACACGCAAGGACTACGGCATCGACAAGGCCCAGGGAAAGGGCAGAACTAAGGATCTCCGATGCCCCAAATCCGACAAACGACCGGGTATCCGTCACTTCTCTTCGGGGAGTGCACATGCCCCAGACCTTGATCCTGTTCTCGATATTTGCCTTTACCGAAGCATTCACCAGGGTTAAAACGGGATACGCCATTTTCCGGGTCAGCGGGCATGACGTGATAATGGGGTCACCAACCTCCACAACCCTGCCATGACGGATGACAACCCGGCACCGGCCAAGCGCCTCAAGGATATGTTCATCAGTATTTTCTGCCATTAACCATCTCAGGTACTACTGAGGTTCTGTCTGACAATACCCTGTCGGTTTCCCGAAGGTAAAAAAACGTTAAAATCGGTTGAATGGGGATTCCCTTTTGGAGATGTCAGGAGGGAATCATCCCGGGAGGGTTTTTGCAAGCAGGTAAAATGCAACCAGTGCGAATGCAAGTCCGGCCACCGCCAGAACGAGCGCCACCGGATCCGGGAGGGGTATGCCATTATAGACAAGGATCTCCTTTAGGCCGAACAAAAAAAAGGCCATGGCAAGGAACCAGCCGTAGGTTCGTTTTTCCATCACTGCAACGCGAAGGCCGTACAGTATCACAAGCACATCGATCCCGATAAGCACCGGTGCAAGCCAGCCGGACTGTGTCATTGGTACATAGTACGACCCGCTCCCTTAAATTGTTCACAGGTACCGTGCATCCCGGTCAGCATCGGAAACTTCCCGACGCTATAATCTCTTTTCCATGGCACATGCGTACCGCCAGAGGCCCCTGCCACAGAGAGTTCTGGAAACAGGTCTGGTTCTGGGAATCCCGACATTACGGTTATTTAACAACGAGGACCTTGCATGTCGCCGAACGGATCACTTCTTCGGCCACGCTCCCAAGCAGCAGGCGCTCAAGGCCTTTTTTTCCCTGCGTCCCGATAACAATCAGGTCAATATTGTGATTCCCTGCGTATTTTACAATTTCCTGCGCGGGACGACCTTCAAGAAGCGTGGTTGTAACCGAAAAATCACGCCCGGAAAGCTGCTGTATATCCTCAAACGATTTTTTTGCTTCGGCCTCGAATACCCGGCAGGTATCTCCAAGAGGAACGTCTCCGGGTGCCGCAGTGAACGCAGATGTATCAATAACATAGATTGCATCCAGGGCCGCAGAACTCGCTCTCGCAACCCTGATCGCCTCAAGGACTGCCGAACGGTTCTTTTCCGATCCATCAGTCGCAACAAGAACATTCTGAAACAGTTTCTCGGTCATTGCCGTCGTCATCTCCCGTGATTCGCGGATGAACAGACCTACTTTGGGTTACCGGAAGATACCTCTTGCGGATCATCCGGTGCCGGTACAGCCTGCAGGGACACGGACATTTTCCGGTCATATTCTTCAACGTATTTCTCCCCCCTCATGGCACAGAGGAGGGCGGCAACAAACGACATCGCAGCCCCAAAGTAAAACGAAAATGAAAGGGAGGGCATGAAAGCTTCTGCAAGGGTCGTCGGGAACCAGACACTACCGGTAATGGTGGCAAGTGCAGAGGGTGCCATGGTTGCAAGCAGCGCAGGGGAAACCCCGGCAAGGATCATCTCGACCGGGTTATACCCCAGAAACGCGGAAAAGAGTGCCCCTGTTGGAGGCAGTGCACTCATTTCCGGGATGAGCGGAGAAGCCCCGACGCTTGTGAGGGAAGACGCAAGAACCGGCGGAAACGCACTGGTGAGCCCCACGACAATAATGGTAAAAAACATTCCCATGGACAGGACAAAACCGGAGTTCATAAGCGTCGACATCATCCCGGAAGTCACACCGCGTTTGTCTGCCGGGACCGAGTTCATGATAGCCGCCGCATTGGGTGAAGAGAACATGCCATTTCCTATACCCATGATAAGGAGGGCCAGTGCAAACGGGAGATAATCGAAATTATACGGCAGGACAGCGAGGATCAAAAACGAGACACCGACAAGGATCATCCCGGACGTACTGATCCACCGGGCGCCGTACCGGTCGGAGATTATCCCGGATAACGGCCCCATGATCACAAAACCGATGGTGAGCGGAAGCATGTAGACACCGGCCCAGAACGGGGTCGATTCAAAACTGTAGCCATGCAGGGGTAGCCACACTCCCTGGAGCAGGATAATAAGGATAATCATCACGCCGCCCCGGGCCAGGGCTGATATGAAACCCGCAGCATTCCCGAACGCAAAGTTACGGATCCTGAAAAGATCCATCTGGAACATCGGGTCTTTTACCCGGGTTTCGATAACCGGGAAGGCAATAAGGAGCAGCATACCGGTAACAAGCGCCGCAATGACGAGAGGATCCCTCCATCCCATGGAATCGCTGCCGTACGGGAGCAGGGCATAGGTAATCCCGATAAGGAAGAGAGTTAGGCCCCCGATAAACGAAAGGTTCCCCCACACATCCACTTTCTGGGTCCTTTTCGGGTAAGCGGGTTCTTTGAGTTTCATGAATGCCCAGATCGTCCCCACCACCCCGAAAGGTACGCTGATCAAAAAGACATACCTCCAGTGGAAGACCGCAAGAATCCCACCGATCAAAAGCCCGATAAACTGGCCGGAGAGGGCGGCAACCTGGTTAAGACCCAGGGCTTTTCCCCGTTCATCCGGAGGAAATGCATCGGTGAGGATTGCGGCACTGTTGGAAAAGATAAAGGCCGCCCCGACTGCCTGGATGAGCCGGAACACGATGAGTTCAACTGCTCCCGTATCACCGGTGTCGGGAGTCAGGAATAACAGGAGAGATCCAAAAGTAAAAATCGCAAACCCGATATTATACAACCGGACCCTGCCATAGATATCCGAGAGCCGGCCAAAACTGAGGAGGAGGGTCGCTGTCACAATCCCATAGCCCATCAGGACCCAGAGCAGGTACTGGAACGAGGTAAGCGGGTTGACATTGATACCGTTAAAAATTGCAGGCAGCGAGATGAGGATAATACTCCCGTTTACGGCCGCCATAAACATGGCGATCGTTGTATTTGACAGTGCAATCCACTTGTAATGCGAATCGTGTCCTGCACTATCAGGTAAAGATGGTGTATTTAGGGACGTTCCTGCCATGGCACTCACCAGCAGACGGGTCAGAAGAAAAAAAACTTCGCAACCAGCCTTGATTCGGAGTTATCAATAATGTGGACGGGTGTGTTAAATATAGTCCCTACACACAATCCTGATAAATACTATCATTTTTGATACTATCTCCGGAAAAGATACTTTTGGCAGTCCTGTGCCATCAGGATTACAAGGGAGGGCCGGTTTGGTACCGATCGATACTTATCTTACATTGTCGCGGCGCAATGCCTGACACGCAGCTTCCTGGCGTGCCTCACAGGTACTCGAACCTTCACCCTCCCCGAGGAGCCGACCAGCCGGATCGTACACCCCGAACACAAACCGGGGGTGGTGCGACGGACCGGACCGGGAAATCTCCAGGTAGACAGGGACGCAAAGACCCTGATGCTGGAACTGCTCCTGGAGTCGGCCGACATAGTTTGTGGCCGGATCGAAGCGATCGATCTCAGCAGCCATGAGCCGGAGAACAAAATTTCTGGTTGCAGGAAACCCGGCATGGATATACATTGCACCGATGCAGGCTTCCAGTGCACCGCCCCGGACTGCGTCACCGTAGGTCTGCTGCCCGCCAATTGAGGGGGGGATAAGGATGGACGTATCAATACCGCAGCGTTCAGCAATCCCGGCAAGGGATTCATTGGACACGACCCCCATCTTTCGGGTCATCACACCTTCCCGACAGGGGGGTTTGCCCGAAAAGAGATATTCTGCAACAACGAGGTTGAGCACCCGGTCACCGAGGAACTCATACCGCTGCCAGTCCTCCTTTGATACCTGCCAGCCGGAAAGACCCGGCCCGTTTCTTTCGGACAGGACACAAATGAACTCATAAATTGCCTGATTGACCGGTTTTGCAGGATCGGCCAGGATTCCTGCGGCAGACATCCATGAAGGCGTCGGCATAAAAAAGGGGTTACGGGCAGGGTGCTGGACTTTCAGCAGGCTTTTCCTTTCGTTCTGCATGGACCCTGCCATTTTCCGCCACAAGCACAAAACCAAGGCTTTCGAGGAATTCCCTGCTTTTCCCGGTCCCGTGGGTGAGGAGCTCAACGAGATCTTCAGGTTCGTCGATATCAGTATGCAGCAGGAACGAATCGATCACTTCGCAGGAGAGGCCGGCCTCCTTTGCGATCTGCATGTGCTTTAAAAAACTCATTCCATAATAATCGACATGGAACTTTGAAGGGTCTTTCATGAAGATTGCATTTGTTCCACCGCCCCGACCAGGGACGATTGCCATATCGCTCTTTGTCGTGATCACCCGCATTATGGCTGGGCCGGTGGCGAGGGGGAGGTCGGCCATGATAATGAGGGTTGGACCCGGGGACTGGGATAAAACATCGTTAAGTGCGCCGCTTAAATCCAGGTCGGGTATGGTAATCTGGATGTCCTCGCTGTCATACAGTTCTGTCGCCACAATAACCGGGCTGCAGACTGCATCTTTTGCAGCTGCAATAACATCGGCAAGCATCACCCGTGCAAGCTGCTCACGCTCCTCCGGGGATATCAAAGGGGAGAGCCGGCTCTTGGGGTTTTTTGGTTTATAGGGAATAAGCGCGTGGGGACACATATCATACCCTCATACACGGCTTAATCAAAAAAAGGTGCTGATATTCATCGTGGGGAACCCGGGTGGCCGGGAAACATGACGCATAAAAAACGGATTTAACATCCATGAATGCACACGATCTGTACGATGGAGGAAGAAACCTATACCCCTGTAGATCTCCCCGAGAGGTATGTCATCGGGATCGAGCGCCGCACATGCAATGCCAACGGCCGCAGCCTTGAGGACATACCTGCCTGCTGGAAGGAGTTCCTTGCAACAAAGGCCGTAGCCCGGATTCCCGGTATTTTAAAACCAACCGTAATGTATGCCGCATATGCAGACTATGTGTCTGACTGGACCGGGGAATATTCCTACCTGCTTGGATGCGGTGTAAATGCTGCAGCAAAAGCGCCAAAAGGACTTGCACGGCGGCTGATCCCCGCCCAGCATTATGCGGTGTTCCACGCAAAAGGACCGATGCCGGATGCCGTGGTTGGTGTCTGGGCCGGGATCTGGGCATCGGATCTACCCCGGACGTACCTGTGCGACTTTGAAATCTACGATGCCAGGTTTACCGACAAAACCAGCCCCCAGGTCGACATATATGTCGGCATCAAAAAAGAAGACTGACACGGATCCCGGGAAATCAGGCCATTTCCAGAAGATCGTGCCGGAACTCAAATGGTCATCGGAGTCACTGTGCCTGCCTCATTAAAGGCGTCTTTTGGAATTCCAAGAACAAACCGGGCCCCTTTCCCGGGCTCCCCGCATTCCCGGATCGAGATCCCGGTGACCGCGAGGATTTCCCGTGCAAGGAAAAGACCCCACCCGGTATTTTTCCCAACCCCCCGATCAAAAATCCGCTCCTTTTCATCCAGGGGAATGCCAGCACCATTGTCTTCCACGATTATTTCCGTGCCGCCCTCCAACGGGACAAGCGAAATCCGGATCTCCGTGACGTTCCCGCCATGCCGCACCGAATTGTCCAGAAGCTGGGTAAACGCTTTGTCAAGATATGCATCGGCATATACGACCGCTGTACCACAGGTTTCAGTGACCGGGATGCCGTTTAAGTTCAACGGTTCCGTCGCCCTCCTGACAACAGAGGAAATCCGCTGCCACCGTGGGGGCTCGGTCCCCATATTCTGGTAATCCTTGGCAAAGGCAAACTGGCGCCGGATCTTATCAATTGCCATGCGCGATTTTTCAAGGAAGGACTTGAGCTGCGGATCTTCAACCATCATCTCCATGAGTTCATTGTACCCGTTTACCGCGGTAAGCTGGTTGAGGACATCGTGGCGCGTGACACTCCCCACAAGACCGAGTTTTTTATTCAGGGTCGACACCGAATCCTGCATGGCGCGCCACCCGGTAACCCGGCCCAGGATTTTTGCAAGCATTGCATGCCACTCTGCCACCTCTCCGCTCATGACCGCATAATCAGATCCAAGCAGCACGACCTCACGCATAACATCAGGGTCACAGGAACGGGCAAGGATAATGACCGGAAGCCCGACACCTTGTTCGGAGAGTTCGCGAAGAATCAAAAGACCTTCTTTTCCAGACTCCGCGACAACCACGACCACTGCATTTGCCAGGGCAAGACTGCGGTTTATCGTGATCCCGGACGTGCCGGAAAGGATAGGGCGGTACAACCCCGTTTGTTCAAGGAACTGCCCAAGTACGGTGCGGCGGTCTGGATTTGCGTCGATCACTACTACGGGAATCATGCCGGATCACGTCCTGAAGAGATTATAATGACAAACTATGTTACCGGGAACACCTATAAATTACCACCCGAAACCAGACCGTCAGCAAAACAATAAAACGGTACGTTTACATGTGCAAAAAGGAACCTGAATGCATGCAGCCACGGGTGATCACCTACTCCCGTAACGTATTTTTGCCCCTCACAAGCGTCTGCCGGAACCGGTGCGGATACTGTTCCTTCCGCACACCGGTCCAGGAAGGATGCGTCATGCTCCCGAATGAGGTCGACGCAATCCTGCACCGCGGCAGCGAACTGGGGTGCACCGAAGCGCTTTTTACCTTCGGAGAACGGCCCGAGGAAGAACCGGGATTTGACGTCTTCCTTGAAAAAACCGGGTTCGAAACTATCCTTGATTACTGCGAAGCCATGTGCCGGTTAAGTATCCGGTACGGCATCCTCCCGCACACAAACGCCGGCATCCTCACATACGAGGAGATGAAACGGCTGCGCCCGGTAAATGCAAGCATGGGTCTGATGCTTGAGACAACTGCCCGTATCCCCGCGCATAATGGATCGAAAGGAAAAGTGCCGGAGGTCCGGCTCGCCATGATGGAAGATGCCGGAAAGCTCAAAATACCGTTTACGACCGGCCTGCTCCTTGGGATAGGGGAAACCGTCGCCGACCGGGAGGAATCACTCTGTGCAATCCGCGATGTTCACAACAGGTACGGGAACATCCAGGAGATCATCCTCCAGAACTTCTGCCCGAAGGATAACACCCCGATGGAGGCGTTCCGGGTGCCGGACACAAACGAGATTGCAGAGACGATCCGTATGGCCCGTCGGATCCTCCCGGAAGAAATCGCGATCCAGATCGCCCCAAACCTCATTGACGCATCAAAACTTATCGCGTGCGGGGTGGACGACCTCGGCGGAGTCTCCCCGGTCACCATCGATTACGTGAACCCCGAACACCCGTGGCCGACTCTTGACGAGCTTACGTCCATCACCGGCGATGCGACCCTTCGCGAGCGGCTCTGCATCTATCCCCGGTTCATCGAAAGAGGATGGTTTGACCCGGGCCTGCAACCCCTAATAAACCAGCTCGCCCAACGTATTAACGGCAGGGAACAATCGTGAAGCAGAAAAAACTTCTGTACACCGGTAAGGCCAAGTCGGTCTACCACACGGATGAGAAGGGAACGCTGATCGTAGAATTCCGCGATGATATCACCGCGTTTGACGGCGGAAAGAAAGATACCCTGAAAAACAAGGGCAGCTACAATGCAGGTGTTTCGGCATACTTCTTTTCGTACCTGGAGAAAAACGGCGTAAAGACGCATTTTCTGGACATGCTTGACGAAAAGAGGATGGCAGTCCGGGAACTCTCGATGATCCCCCTTGAAGTGATCGTCAGAAACCTCGCCGCGGGGTCCATCGTCCGCAATTACCCGTTTAAAGAGGGCACCCCGTTAAAACCGCCGGTCATTGTCATCGATTACAAAGACGACTCCCGGCACGACCCGATGCTTAACGACGAGCTCATTGTCGCGCTCAAGCTTGTAACTCCGGTCGAGCTAAAAAAGATCAAGGAGATGGCCCTTAAGATCAACACACTTCTGGCAAAACTCCTTGCAAAACAGGGGATCAATCTCGTAGACTTCAAGCTTGAGTTCGGCAGGCAGGGAAAAACGATCTACCTCGGCGATGAGATCAGCATGGACTCGATGCGCCTCTGGGATAAAAAGACCGGCGAATCACTTGACAAGGATGTCTACCGGTTCGACAAAGGGGACGTGATGGCAACCTATAACCGGGTAGCTGCACGGATCACAAAGAAGAAACCGGCCCCGACAAAAATGACTGCAAAAAAAGCAGCTGTCACAAAAAAACCAGCAAAGAAAACCACCGCTGCAAAGAAACGGCAGTGACCCGATAACAACACATAAAAGATCAAAAAAAAAACACGATATCGGGATACGTAAATACGATTCAAGGCTTGGGAACCATGGACGAGATATCACAGGCTGAAGCGGATATGCTCAAATGGACAACGGCGATCGCCCGGAAAAACGGGTGGATGCTCAACCCCGACAAGGAACACCTGGGTCTTGTAATTCGGGGGCTTGTACGGAACAAGGCGAAATTTCACCGGCCCTACTGCCCCTGCCGGCTCAGGAGCGGGGACGAGGAAAAGGACCGGGACATCGAGTGCCCGTGCATTTACCACAAAGATGAGATCGCAAAGGACGGGCACTGCCATTGCCTGCTTTACTTCAAAGGGGCCTGAAATCCCGGATCCTTGGCAGCAGGGAAACCATATCCATACACAATCCTTTTTTGCGGGGTTTTTCTCACGATGAGTACGGTCCCCATTTCATATGATACAAATCCATCCGGTCCGGGCCTGTTACCGGTTATCGGAACCCTGCCGGAGATCCTGATCCTCGGCAGTTATCCTTCACTCCTGTCACTCTCCCGGCAGGAGTACTACGGGAACCCGAAAAACCAGTTCTGGCGGATCATTGAGGCGTGTCAGGGGCCTGACCACACCCGGTCCTATGCGGAGCGCGTGGCAGGACTCAAAGCCAGGCAAATCTCCCTCTGGGATGTCATCGGTTCATGCAGCCGTAAAGGCAGCGGTGACAGCACTATCAGGACCCCGACCTTCAACGATATCGGGGGACTCCTCAAAGATCACCCGACCATCCGGGTGATCGTGCTGAACGGGACTCTTGCCGGGAAATATTTTACCGCGATGAATCTGCCCACAGCAAGCCGCACAATCCATATCCTCCCTTCTACGAGCCCGGCTAATGCCCATATTACCATTCAGGAAAAGATCAAGCGGTGGAATACTGCCCTCACCACATCCCGATCAAAAAAAGGCATGGATACATCCACAAACGGGTAACCGGGATCCCAAAAAAACGCGTGTGACAAAAAAAAGGATTTACCGGTCGAGCCGGAACTTCAGGAATATGACATGGTATATTGCATAGAACCCGACAAGGACGGCTGCGGTATACCCGAAGATCGCGATCCACATAACCTCTTTTGGCATGTTCACCGGGGATGCCTGGAGGACGATGGACGAGCCGACAACAAGCGCCGCCACGACAAGGCCCATCATCATCTTGTCACTTGCCCGGTCAAGCGCCATCTGGAGCTTCTTGAGATCGGTATCGACAATTTCGAGCCGGACAGTACCGGTCGAGAGGCGCCGAAGCATCAGGTTAACATTCCTTGGCAAGTCAAAAGCCGCATCAACCGCCTCAAGAAGCGAGTTCGAGGCACGCTTCATGTATCCGGCAGAAAGAACGTTTGAATCCTCGAGCTTGCGCAGGTAGGGCGTGATCTCTTCTCCAAAATTGAACTTCGGATCGAGCTTGACTGCCACGTCAAGGACCATCACAAGGGTCTTTAACAGGAGCATCAGGCTCATGGGCACCTTGAGGTTGTACCTGCGCATCACATCGGTGAGCTCGTTGATGACAAGACCGAAATTGAACTGGAGGATCTCGTCACCGCCGCCACCGAAATCATGCATCATGATATAGAGATCGTCGCGAAGAGACTCGCGCTTCTCTTCGTCAATGACAATGCCAAACCCTTCAAGCGCCTTGAGGATCATATCGACATCGTCGGTCGTCATCGCAAAAAGCAGGTTGACAAAGAGCTGCTTTTTTTCCGGCCGCAGAATTCCGACAATCCCAAAGTCGAGGAATACAAGATCGCCGATCTGCGATACGCGGAGGTTCCCCGGGTGGGGATCCCCGTGGTAGAAGCCGTCCTCGAAAATCATCTTGAGGTATGCGTTAAAGCCCCGCACCCCAATCTCGTGCGGGTTGACACCCATCGATTTAATCCCCACCACATCGTCTGCCCGCACACCCACGATATATTCCATCACGAGCAGCTTTGACGATGAAAAATCCCAATAGATCTTCGGGAAATGGATGCCGGGAACATCACGGAAGTTGCGGGACATCCGTTCCGCGTTCCTGCCATCGCGGGTAAAGTCCAGTTCCTTTCGTATCTGGGTTGCAAAATCCTGGACAAGACCCATCGGATTGTACATCCGGCTTTCAGGAAATACCGACTCGATGCGTTCCGCCATGGACAGGAGTATTGCGAGATCCGTCTCGATGAGCTCGGGGATGCCCGGGCGCTGGACTTTGAGGGCGACAACCGTGCCATCAAGGAGTTTTGCCCGGTGTACCTGAGCAATCGATGCGGATGCAACCGGAGTCTCCTCGATCTCCGAGAACCAGTCATCAAGATTCGGGCAATTTTTCTGGAGAACACCAAGGACTTCCGAGAACGGAAGGGGCTTGGCATGGTCCTGGAGTTTTTTTAACTGGTCAATGAGCTCGGGGGGGAACATCTCCGTTCTCGTGCTCATGATCTGCCCGAACTTTACAAAGGTGGGCCCGAGTTCTTCAAGGGCAAGACGCACCCGCTCGAATTGTGTAGACACATCCGGATCCTGTTCTGATCCAGGAAGACGAAACCGGGGTTTTCCCGGGAAGGCTTTCTCAAGAGCGAGCCCAAATCCATATTTCCACAATATATCAATGATCTGCGCATACCGCCGGATACGGGTGACCATGGATACAGATTCGCAGTGAGGATACTTAACACTGGCTTTTTGTAAAAAAAGCCCGGGCTCAAATCACACGATGCCAGGGATTGTATGAGGGGGTGGGAAATATCTCATCATACGGGTTTTGAAAAGACAGCGATGCGGTTGGAATTTGTCCCGTCGGAATTGTTCCCGACACCCCAGATATTGGAGGTCTTGGTGAAGGCCTGCTGGTTGATGAGGATCCCTTCGCAACAAAAACCGGCATCACAGCCGAGCGGGACGACATGCTCTTCCAGGCATACGGTCTTTTTGCGCACTTCACCGACTTCGAATGCCACATATCCCCCCGGTTCCGTGATGCGGAAGAGTTCGCGAAATACCTCCCCCATTACCGCTTCCCAGACGGCAATGGTCCGGGCCATGGTGATCGTTTTTCCCAGGGATATTTCATCGACCCCGCAAAACCAGCACCGTAACCAGTTATCGTCCCGGTACTGAACGATGTCCAGGAAAGGCGGCGAGGTCACGGTCAGCCTGACGGTATCTTCCGGTATCCCGGGTGTGGCCCGGGCATCCCCGGTAAAAAAACGTGCAGTCTTCCCGGCGCGGACAAGATTTTCCCGTTCCTGCCCGGTCAGGCCGGAGAGCAGGCTCTTTGTCTTGCGCAGGATGAGCGCGTGGGTATCACGGTATTCCGGCTGCTGGCCCCTCTTGAGATTTATCCGCCGCTGGCTCTCAGGAGATACCGCCTGGTTGGGGGGAAGTGTGTACACCGAAAAGAACCCCGGGGAGTGTCCGGTCAGGCGGCTTGTTGCCACCATTCCAATCCACCGGTCAATATCATCCACGGTTCCTGCATCCCGGCGTCCGATAAGATACCGGCGCAGTGCAACAATCTCCCGCTCCGTTTCGGGATGGTAAAACATGGAGAGATCTATCTCTGCGGATCCGCCATCCAGGGGGATATGGGATAACCGGTCTTCCACGGCAGATACGGCAGGCGGGCAAAACCGGGGCCGGGTGATAATCCGCGAAAGGGGATTTGCATCGTTTACAATCACCTGACGGCCGGAAAGCCCGGCTTCTATCGCCGTCGTCCCCCTCCCGCCAAAGGGATCGTAAACGACATCGCCTTCACGGGTCAGCAGGTCGATAAAAAACCGGGGCAGCTGCGGCTTGAAACAGGCACGGTATGAGATCTCATGAATCCGGGAGGCCTGACGCTGGCGGGCGGTCCAGAACTCGTTAACGTACCGACACAAGGTGGCAGTACCGCATTTTACCGGGTCCACACGCGTTGAACGGCCGGCCGGGTCGGAAAACGCCGTCAGGTACCTGTCGAGATTTTTCCCGTCACGGTCCGGATTCATTGCTCGTACCTCAGTACTACAAGGTGGGAGTGGCCGGGTAATATGCCCTTTTCTCCGCAGTCCTTTTCTTATGACCGGCAAGGTTATCCAGCGTGCGCCCCTTCTGCATCAAACGCCGGGGGATACCGGACCGTGCCGTGGATCCCGTCAAGCGCGCCCGGAACAAGGGGACATGCCATGAACACTTCATTCTGGCAGGGGAAAGGGGCATTGATCCCAAGGACCGGGGCCGGGGTAAACCCGAACCGGGGGTAATATCCCGGGTGCCCGACAACGATGACGATCCGGTGTCCCAGACGCCGGCAGGCCTGAAGCCCTTCTTCAATAAGACCGGATCCTACGCCCCGGCACTGGTATTCAGAGAGGACAGAAAGCGGCGCAAGGGCTACGGCAGGTACACACCCCTCTTCAGATTCTATTGCCACCGGGGCAAAGAGGATATGTCCGATAATCTTTCCTTCATGCACGGCAACAAGCGAGAGCCCGGGGATGTAGTCACCATCGTTCCTGAGGGCACGGACAAGCCGGGCTTCGCCGTCCTGGCCGAATGCTTCGGTATTGACATCGATAATGGAGGGGATATCTTCAGGGATTTCAGATCGGATAAAAAAAGAATCCATCCTGTACTCTGAGTGGCCCGGGTAAATGAATGAGTGGATCGGGAACACCCAAGGATCCGGGACATCCAACACCCACAGGGATCCACCAAAAAAATCAGGTATACGTAAAGTATGCCCGGACGCTGTCGGTTGTCATGACCTCGTGAAGGATATCCCGTTTTTTCCGCACGGATCAACCCTGACTTAACACAACAGAGACCACACTGCCCGCGATCCTGGACTCAAGGGACTTTTTAAGCGAGGTGGCAAATTCCTGAACCTCGCCCACTTTCTGATCCGGGTTGAACCCGAGCGAGATCTCGATATAGATCCTGCTGCCTGAACGACGGGAGCGGACGCCGTGGAACTCCTCGTACCGGTCAAACGAGCCGGAAAGCTCCTGGAGGATGACGAGCTGGAGCTCCTCGTCAAGGGTCTTGTCAAACAGATCCGGAAGGGATGACGAGAATTCACGGTACCCTGCAAACAGGAGAAAACCGATAATGATAAACGATACCACCGGGTCGATATAATGCGCCCAGGTATATTCCATGCAGAGGACCGACAACACGAGTGCACAGAGGATCAACAGGTTGGAGAAGGTCTTTGCCCGCCGCAGGCGCCACTGGGCCTCCATGATGGGGGAGGGATCTCTTTTGGCACGGAGGTAATAGTGGTGCCAGTGGTGATAGTCAGCAATGCTTGCAATAAACATGAGCGGGATCCCGATGAACGCGGCGACCATCTCGAACGGTTCAGGGTGAACCAATCGGTGGATGGTAAAGAGGACGAGGATGACGAGGGATATGAGCATCACCCCACCGGTGATAAGCCGTGTCAGGGTCTCGAACTTACCCATCCCGTAATCGTACGTGAACTTCCCACCGGCCTTCATCCGCCGGATCACCAGGACGGCAAAGAGCGTGGCAAGAACCTCGTTTGCGCACTTGATGACATCTGAGAGGAGGGTGGCAGAACCAGAGAGGATGACCGCCACGGTTTCCGGGACCAGGATGAGAAAATCCGTGCAGAGGCCGGTGGTGACGAGTTTCTCCCGTGACTCATCGGTTTTTGCAGGGTGTGATATCATCTGATCGCCGGCCATGTGTTCATTACCTATAGGGGGGACACATAAAAATACCTGACAGAACGGGGCGGGAATTCGGCAGAACTGAATTAAAAAAAAGATGGGTTACTTATGCGTGAAATACGCCTTCACGCCATCCGCACCCGCGGCATCGATCTTTACAAACCCGATCCGCTCGAACTGCACGACGTTTCCAAGCTGGGCGGTCACCGCAGGTTCGCAGGCACCGATCATCTCCCCATCCTGCGTGATGAGGGTGCAGGGCGTGTTCTGCTCTTTTGGGAGCCACTGGAGGATTTTGGCTTTTGCCGCACGGGCATCGGCAAGGGACTCACCGCCGTACGCAAACGAGGGGGTCTCACCATCCCACGTGATCTTCACGTTGAAAAGGTCTTTTAACCTCACCATGGATATCCCGGACACAAGCTCTTCCTTTGGCAGGAGAACGGTCCCTGCAAACTGCAGGTCCCTGTTGCCTTTCTCCGGGTACCCCGGGTGGAGCATCGCATGCGCCGTGTGGTGCGGGGCTCCTTCAACTACCACAGTGACCGGGTCGGGGACAAAGAAATACCGGTTTGCCACCGGGTCCACGATCTTCTTGTTCTCCGCGTACAGGTTGTCCCACGAGAACGAGATATCCACATCGCCGATACCAATAGCGATCATCGCATTTTTCACGGCGTCGGGGCTGATCCCCCGCCGGGCAAGAGCCCGGAGCGTCCCGAGATGGATGTCGTCCCAGCCGGTATACTTCCCTTCATTAATTCCCGCATGCATCTGGGATGTCGAGAGTACCACGCCCTCGATACCCATCCGGCCGTAATGCCGGTAGACCGGTACCTCCCAGCCGAAATGGTCGTAGATGTAGCGCTGTCGCCGGGTGTTGGCAATATGGTCTTTTCCCCGGATGACATGCGTCACACCAAGCAGGTGGTCATCAGCGACGACAGAGAAGTTCATTAAGGGGTAGACCCGGGCATCCCCGATTTTCGGGTGGAGCGGGGCATCGAGAATCCGGAAGACAGGGTAGTCCCGCATCGCCGGATCGGGATTCAAAAGGTCAGTCTTGACCCGGACCGAAACTTCGCCCTCCTTAAACCCGCCGTCAAGCATCTTCTCCCAAAGGGAAAGCGCAGTCTCGATCGACTGGTCCCGGCAGGGGCATGCTTTTTTCGCATCCTTTAATACCTTGAAATGCTCATTCTCGCACGTGCAGACGTATGCCCCACCGCGTTCAATGAGCTGCCGGCACAGGTCGTAATAGATCGGGAACCGCTCGCTCTGGGTGACCGTCTCGGTGATACCAAGACCCAGCCACTGTATATCCTCCCTTACCATATCGTAGGCTTCCGGGTCGACCCTTTTTGGATCAGTATCCTCGATACGGAGGATGTAACGGCCGCCGTACTGCTTCACGTACGCATCGTTGAGCGCCGCCGCCCGGGCATGTCCAAGATGAAGCGGACCGGAGGGGTTTGGTGCAAACCGCATGACCACGCCGTGCTCTGCCCCTTCAAGATCCGGGAGCACCTTTTTGTGCTCGTGCTTCTCGTGGAGCGCCGCAAACATCTCCGGGGAAAGAGACTGGAGCTTTGCCACCCGCTCATCGGGGGACAGCGCCGCGACATCGGCAATTGCATCTTTTGCCGCGGCGGACACTTCCTTTGCCTGCTTGCGCAGTTCCGGGTGAGCCCCCATCACCATGCCGATGACTGCCCCTGCCTGCGGCACGCCGCCGTGCTTTACCGCGTTCTGGAGTGCGCACAAAAACAGGGCTGCCTTAATTTCGTCCCCTGCCATCCTAGAAGCTCCGTGTCACAAAAAATTCGCCGACATCCATCAGGAGCTGGCGCTCCTTTGTGGGGGGAAGCACGGAAAGCAGGCGGTTGCTGTCCGCAACAAGCGCCGCTTCCTTCTTTTTCACATCATCGATCACGCCGGAATCGGTGAGGTCTTTAATCGCAGCCCTGATATCGGACGGGGAAAGCTCGCGCCGGTACTTCTGGAGATCGACACCCTTTTTCCGGGCGGTGATCATAATCAGGGTCTGCTTTCCTTCCCGGAGATCCGAACCCTGGTCCTTTCCGCTCTGCGCCGGGGGGGTCAGAAGATCGATGAGGTCATCCTGGATCTGGAATGCAATCCCGGTGTTAAGACCGAACTTGTACAGCGCCCGGACCTGTTCTTCCGTCCCGCCGGCAAGGGTGCCGCCAATCGCTGCTGCCGCCGCGTAGAGGACACCGGTCTTCTTTGAGACCATCTCAAGATATTCCTGTTCGGTCACGTCGTTGCGGTGCTCAAAGGACATGTCCATGTACTGGCCTTCGCAGATATCGGCACAGGCCCGGGCAAGAAGCGCTGTCGCCCGCACCTTTGCCGCATCGCCCGCCTTTGCCTGGCTGATGAACTCAAATGCCCTGGCATAGAGTACATCCCCGGCAAGGATCCCGGTTGGCATATCCCACTTCGTATGAACCGTGGGAACCCCCCGGCGCAGCGAATCCCCGTCCATGATATCATCATGGATGAGCGTGAAGGTGTGAGTTACTTCAAGCGCGAGTGCGGCGGGCATGATATCTGCGGAACTCCCGGGCCTTACTGCTTCGGCCGAGATCATGACAACCGCGGGACGGAGGCGTTTTCCCCCCGCATTGAGCAGGTGGGCAGAGGCCTTGTTGAGCTCCCCGGGGACCTGGTTGAATGAGCAGTCGATCAGACCGTCAATTTTTTCTGCAACCGATTTCAGGTAAGGTGAAAGTTCCGACATAGTTGTTCCTCACATTTTTCCTTAATTCAGTTTGAGTCTCATGCCATTCCGCATGATATGCACATCGTTCCCCAGGGTATACCCGAGATCCCCGGCAAATTCAGCATAAGACGCGGTCATCTTGATGTTCCCATGGGCCGGGATGATGTGCTGTGGGTTTAACAGGCTGACAAATTCGTAGTGATCCTCACGGTACGCGTGACCGCTCACGTGGAGATCCTCAAAGAGCCGGGCCCCCGCCATTTTCAGGTGCGTCTCGACCATGTACCGCTGCCCGTAGTTCATCGGGTTGGGGATAACATTTGCAGAGAAGAGTACCTTGTCGCCTTTTGCAAGCTGGTACGGGGTATCGCCAAGGGCAATCCGGGTCAGGATAGATCCCGGCTCTCCCTGGTGACCGGTGATGATAGGCAGAAACTTTTCTTTTCCTGCCTTCATCATCCGGCGCATGGTCCGGTCGACCGTCCGCCGGTTCCCAAAGACACTGGTGTCCTGGGGGAACGATACCAGTTTCATCTGTTCTGCCGTGACAGAGTATTTCTCCATAGAACGGCCCAGGAGTACCGGTTTTCTCCCGATCTCGTGCGCACATTCCGCAATAGTCTTGACACGGGCAATATGGGACGAGAATGTCGACACGATAAGGGCATTCTTGTCATCCTCGTAACTGGTTATGACATCCCGTACAAGATCGCGGGCGATTCGCTCGCTCGGGCACCGGCCGGGCCGGTCGATATACGTGCTCTCGACAATAAGCGCAAGCACCCCTTCCTTTCCAATCTGGCGGAACCGGGCAAAGTCCGGGGGTTCGCCGATGACCGGGGACCGGTCGAACTTGAAGTCGCAGGCATAGACAATAGCACCGTGCGGGGTGTGGAGCACCGGGGTCACCGTATCGATGATCGAGTGCTGGGTCCGCACGAACTCGATGACCAGGTGCTGCGAAATCGTGTACCGCTGCCCGGGACGGAGCGCGAAGAGCTTGTTGTTGACTCCGAATTTCTGCTCTCCCGATATCTGCTGCCGGATCAGTTCCGTCGCATAGGGCGACGCGATAATCGGTGCATTGTAGCGGTGCGCCAGCTTCGGGATGGCCCCGATATGGTCGAGGTGCCCGTGGGAGCAGACAATCGCCTTTACGGTCCCCTCGACCGAGTTCATCATCGTATCGTCAGGTATTGCCCCGATCTTGATAAGATCCAGGGAATGCATATTCTCGACTTCCGCATCCTCGTGGATCATCATCTGATCCAGGCGGAGCCCCATGTCAAAAATGACAATTTCCTTTCCGCAGCGGACAGCGGTCATATTCCGCCCGACCTCGTCGTATCCGCCAACGGCAATAATTTCTATATCCATGTTTTTTCTCCTTATGTGTGTGATGTGCAGGTGTTTTTTTTATAAAAACCCGCATTTGTTTTCCGGGTTAACCGTTTCATTATTCCCGACTTTTGCGTGAACTGTCCGCAAATTCAGGATAGGCCGGCATCGATCATCTGCCGGGTCTTACCCGTGATGAAAAGCCGGGTCTTCCTGAGATCGCGGATCCGTGCAGCGCCGCACAGGAACATTGAGGACACCAGTTCGCGGTGGATATTCTCCACCCTGCGGATCAGAACCTCGTCACTTTCAAGGGCAGGCTTTAGCAGGGGCAGCGCCATGCCGCAGAGGTCCGCCCCGAGAGCAAGACTTTTTGCCATATCGATGCCGGTTCTTATCCCGCCCGATGCAATTACCGGGCTGCCGGTACCGGCCACTTCGGCAATACTTACAACAGTGGGTATCCCCCATGATGCAAAGTCTTCGCCTAGCGATTTGAGGTGTTTGTCTCCGGCGTTTTTGCTCTCATCTGCACGGACGCTTTCGACTGCCGCCCACGATGTGCCGCCCCAGCCGCCGATATCGATGGCCCGGGCGCCTGCACCCCGGCACTGGCGGGCAACCTCACGAGAGATCCCGCAGCCGGTCTCCTTTACAATGACCGGTGTTTTGAGTTCTGCGCACAGTTCTGCAATGGCGGCAAGGCAGCCAACTGCATTGTGGTCGCCTTCCGGCTGGATCGCTTCCTGCAGGAAATTGAGGTGGATGGCTATCGCATCCGCCCCGATCATTTCTACTGCCTGTTCGGCCCACGCAATTCCATGATCGCGGAGCTGGACTGCCCCGAGATTTGCCACAAGAAATGCGTGCGGTGCTTCATCACGGACAACAGAAAATGTATCTGCTACCTTCGGGTTTTCAAGTGCGGCCCGCTGGGAGCCGACACCCATGCCAAGACCGAAGCGTTCGGCTACCCGGGCAAGGCGTGCGTTTGCCTCTTTTGTTCCCGGGTGCCCTCCGGTCATAGCCGATACAAAGAGGGGGGACGAGAGATCGTGGTTCAAAAACCGGGTCGACAGATCAATGGATCGCAGATCGCATTCCGGCAGGGCGTTATGCACGAGCCTGACATCGCCGAACCCGGCATCGCCCGACTCGACATCCTTTTCCGAACAGATCCTTAAGTGGTCGAGTTTGCGCGACGACGTGAAGCGTTTCTTGTCTGCCATGATCCCTGTTACTCTCCCCTCACTTTTGTCCCGCCGTGGTCGTTTCCGGCAAGGAAATCTGCGATCCGCGAGACATGAAAGATATCTGCCCCGATACCTTCCTGTGCAAGGCCGAGCAGTTCGTCAATTTTCCCTTTCATTCCACCGGTTACATCGGTATGTGACGAGTTGCCAATCTGGAGGTTTGCCACGGTTCCGGGTGTTATCACCGGCACAACGCGTCCTCCATCCAGCACTCCCGGTACATCGGTGGCGAGTCCCACGCGGCGGCACGATACGGCCACCGCGAGATACCGCACGAGCTGATCGCCCGATACGATGCAGGCTCCGCGTGAAAGGTCCATCACCACGTCGCCGTGGATCACAGGGACCATCCCCAGCGCGAGCATGTGCCGGATATGCCGGCTTTCAAAACCCGTGAGCCTGCCATTATCTGCAATACCGGCATGGAGCGGGTGGACACCGATTGCTGCTACGCCCGCTTCACGGAGTGCACTGACCACCGCATCGTTGAGCCCACTTACCGCCCGGTGCGTCACGTAAATCCCGTCAGTCTCACCGGCCTTTGCTCCCTTGTCGAGATGATACCGGTGGGCCTCGGGATGCCCGCAGGAGCCGGCACCGTGCACAATGACAATCTGCGTCTCGTGTGCCCCGGCAATGGCTTCCGCAATGGTGGCAAGCGCTTCGCGGTTGATAGAACAGTCTGCACCCTTATCGGTAATGACGCTGCCGCCCAGCTTGAGAATGACAGGATCAGACATTCTTTTCCTTCCGAACTCCCTCGGTGTCGATCCCGGTCACGATTGCCCGGGCATCGCTGGACTGGATCGCGTGGGCGATCCGGTGTCGGAGAGGCTTGGGGCAGAGCGCCACCATGCATCCCCCGCCACCGGCTCCGGTTATCTTGGCACCGAACGCTCCCGCAGACCGGGCAGCAAGCACGAGCTTTGAGAGCTGGGGATGCCCTACACCAAGTGCATCGAGAAGCGCGTTATTCATGTTCATGTACCTGCCCAGTTCGCGGGGGTTACTCAGATGGTGGATGGCGGCAAGGCTGACTCCTTCGATCGCATCCATGATCGGGTTAACAATCTCAGGGTTTCGCTTCTGAAGATCGGCAACCTGTTCCACCATTCTTGCCGTGCTGTGCGACACCATCGAATCGCCGATAACAAGATGCATGTTCTGGGGCGGCAGACGCCTGCGGGAATTTCCCGAGATAAGGACAATTCCACCAAATGCGGACACCGTTGTATCCGTGAGGCTCGCCCGCCCTTTCTGGACCGTTTTTTCGATCTCAAACGCCATGTTCGCGATATCTTCCCGGCTTTTCCCGAGGGTAAACTCGTCATTGATTGCTGATAATGTTGCGACAGTGACCGCTGCCGAAGACCCGAGGCCCGATGAGCTCGGGATCTGGGAGTTGATGTACACGCTCCCGACAACTCCCATCGCGTCGAAACACCCGTCAATGTACGGGGATTTGGCCCGCTGGGGCCGTCGGGATTTTCTGACCGTCACAAAGACCCGGGGCTTGACGGCCATCGCAATGCCCGGCTTTCCGTATACCACTGCATGTTCGCCGAACAAAAAAACCTTGCCCGGCGCGCTCCACGTTGCCAACCTACATCACCGCAATGGCTGCGTAGCCGACGACTTCGTTGCGGTCTCCTGACACATCACCGCTTGTCGCGTACCGGATTAGATGACCGGCTGCAGCCCCCAGGCTTTTGCACGCAAGCACCATGGCACTGATCGGGCCGTACCCGCAGGCAGTAACTCCCTTTTCCCGAATCCTCATGTAGAACTCTGTAACATTGAGCGTGGCAAGCGCGTCGATAGCATAGAGATCGCCATCTTTCGCCTTTGCTTCGGGCACATAATGGGAGAAATCGCTGGATGCAACAATCCGGATATCCCGACCGGTTTTTTTCTGCGCCGCAATAATCCGCCCGGCAACGGCAATCGCACTTGCCGGGTCCTGCTCTCCCATCATGACAGGAACAAATCGCGCCCTTGGAAACCGGTACTTGATGAAGGGCAGCTGGACTTCAATCGAATGTTCATCCCGGTGGGAATTCTCATCGATATCAATCCCGAGGGCTTCGATAAACCCGGGATCGACATCAACGATACCAAGAGGGGTCTCCCAGGGAACTGACGAAACACTCGTGATGTACCCGTGATGTGACGGGCCGATCACGACAAAGGTTCCGGCAAAGTCAGGAGAAAGTGCAGAAAACGCATGGGCAGCAACCTGCCCGGAGTAGATATACCCGGCATGTGGACAGACTATACCGGATGCGTCTTTCCCGGGCGAGGTCCTGGAAAAGAAATTTTCCAGAAGCTGTTCGAGATGGGAGGGATCCCGCGGATAAAACATGCCCGCAACAGCACATGGTCGCGTCTTCATCGGATTACCCTCTGGTCGTCCTGTTATATTTAACGATCGGTCAAAAAAATGATCGCCGTTTAGATCTCAGTTTCGAAGTCTTCCTGGGTAAGTGCCGTTGAGACACCGCGCAGCCGAAGTATCTCGCGGGTGAGGAGGAAGTAAATCATCGAGAGTGCCTTTCTCCCCTTGTTGTTGGTCGGGATGACAAGGTCCACGAACTTGGTCATGTTGTTGGTATCGCAGAGGGCAACAACCGGGATGCCGCACTGGACTGCCTCGTTGATGACCTGTGCATCGCCGATCGGGTCGGTCACGACGATGACCTTGGGCTCGATATACCCGTCAAGCACCGGGTTGGTGAGAAGGCCCGGGATGAACCGGCCGGTTGCCGACATTGCGCCGATGGTATCGGCGAACTTCTTTGCCGGGTACTGGCCGTACTGCCGGGAGGTGACGACAAGGATGTCGGGAGCCTCTTACTGGCTTAAGAACTTTGCAACGGTCTTGATCCGGGCGTCGGTTTCACGGATATCAAGGATATAGAGGCCATCGCCGCGGACGCGGTAGATGAACTTTTTCATATCCTCGCTTTTCTGCTGGGTGCCGATGTGGACACCGGCTGCCAGGTACTCCTCGACGGGGATGAGCGGTTCCTTTAATTCGATTTCCATCTCGTTAACGGTAGTCATAGTTGTTCCTCAATGCGTATGAGTTCGTTGAGTTTTGCAATACGTTCGCCGCCCACAATCCCGCATTTTAAGAAAACGCAGGAGAATGCAGTGGCAAGATGCGCAATGGTATTATCGGTAGTCTCGCCGGACCGGTGACTCATCACCGTGTCAAGACCCTGCGTATGGGCAAGGCGGACTGCCTCGAAGGTGTCGGTCAGTGTCCCGACCTGGTTTGGCTTGATGAGGACGCAGTTTGCCGAATTCTTTTCGATACCCTTTTCAATGCGGTCAACCTGGGTGACAAAGAGGTCATCCCCGCAGAGCAGGCATCGGTTACCAATCTGGTCGTTTAACTGTGCAAACGCGTCAAAGTCGTCTTCATGGAGAGGATCTTCGACGTAGACAAGGTTGTACTTGTCGACAAGCTCGGCAATATATGCGATCTGGTCTTCGGTCGACCGGATACGGTCGCGGTACTTGTATCCCTCGCCGTTCCACATCTGGCTCGACGCGACGTCGATACCCATATCGACCGAAACATTCATCTCGTCGGCAACACACGCAGTCGCCTCGGCAATGAGCTCAAATGCGAGGGCATCGTCAATCTGCGGTGCCCAGGCACCCTCATCACCCTTGCCGGCGGCGATTCCTTTCTTTTTCAAGAGTTCCTTGACATTCTTGTGGACCGCTGCATTTGCAAAGACCGCTTCCTGTGCGTCGGCAGCACCTCCGGGAACCACCAGGAATTCCTGGATCTCGGTTGCATTCGCCGCATGAGCGCCGCCACCGATGACATTTCCCAGGGGAAGCGGAGTCTCCTTGACAAATGCCCCGCCGAGATAGCGGAAGAGCGGGATCCCGATGGACGATGCGGCTGCCTTTGCATTGGCAAGGGACAGGGCTACCGCAACATTTGCACCGATGGCGGCAAAATTTGCGGTGCCATCGATATCGCGGAGCTGGTCATCGAAACATTCCTGGTCCGCTGAATCCATCCCGATAAGCGCCGGGATAAGGTTCTGGATGGCATTGTCGATTGCCGTATCCGGTGGCAGGACCTTTGCCTCTGCGGAACCGGTACTGGCACCGCTGGGTGCGGCGGCACGGCCAAAACCACCTGCGGTGTAGATATCAGCCTCGATTGTCGGGTTCCCCCGGCTGTCAAGGATCTTCCGCAGCTCAATTGACTCGATGGTCGTCATTCTCTGTCTTCCTTATCTTCGTTTTACGGTAATGGGGATAATGTTCGCATTGTACTCCTCGATGGCGATCTCAAGGGGATCCATCCGGGAGGTAGTGATAAGTAAAGGAGCACCCATGGATATCTGCAGAGCCCTTGCTCCAATAATTCTCGCCCGTTCGTACCGGGTGTAAGTCTGCGTCTGCATTCTTGTCCTCAAAAATTGCTGTTTTTAATCACAATTGGAAAATGGGGTCGCTGAGATTCGAACTCAGGTCACTGCGTCCCGAACGCAATAGGATAGTCCAGGCTACCCCACGACCCCGCGTTCTTTTTGTCGTCACTGGTACGGGTTGAGCTCATCAATGATCTCTTTGTGCGTCAGAAGCATGCGCCGGCAGCAGTATCGGGTGATACCGAGATCGTCGAGGATCTTTTTAGGATCCTCGCCTTTCTCCCGCCGTGCCTTATACTCTTCCCACGCTGGGGAAATAACTTTCCCACAGGTGAAACATCGTACGGGTATCAAGATTTTCGACCTCTCATATAGTGTTTGTTTAACGATAAGACTTTTGGAACTTCTTGCGTGCCCCACGACCGTGCGGCTTCTTGGTTTCTTTCTGCCGCGAGTCGTTGACAAGGAGCGTTCTGTCATAGGCAAGGAAAACATCCTTGATTGCTGGATCGTTGGTCCATTCAAGGATGCCCCGGGCAAGTGCTGTACGCACTGCTTCTGCCTGACCCATGACACCGCCGCCCGAAACGTCGATGGTCACGTCAATTTCGTTGTTCGCGTTTGGGACTAGGAGGAGCGGCTCGGCGATTTTCATCCGGGTGGTCTCGCTGCCGTACTTTTCGAGGGGTACGGAGTTGACCCGGATCATGCCTTTGCCGGCTTTTATGGTCGCACGCGCGATTGCCGTTTTGCGTTTTCCGCTTGTGTTAATTATCTTTGCCATGTGACCCACCTCGTTAGAACTTTGCTCCAAGGGCAGTGCTCACTGCTGCGAGTGTGACAAACTGGGGGTTGTTGAGCCGGTTCATGTGGACTTCTTCGGGGACTTCCATCGTTGCGCCGGCATATTCTGCCGGGACGCCGACAAAGCACTTGACGCGCCTGAATGCATCAGCACCACGTGAGCGCTTGTAGGGAAGCATCCCGCGGATGGTGCGCTTGACGATGTGATCCGGCCTGCGGGGGAAATACGGACCCCAGTCAGTCGATCCACGGACACGCTTATGGTAGTAGTTGCCAAGTACGCGTGCACGGCTGCCGGAAATTACCACGTTCTCCACATTGACGATTGCAATTTCCTCACCGGCAAGAGCACGCCGGGCTGCGATGCTTGCAAGCCGCCCGAGGATAAGGCCATCTCCATTGATTACTGTTACCATGCTCGGTTCACCTCAGGATACGGACACCGCTGCCTTTGGGGTTGTCCTTTAACAGCTGCTCGATGGTCATGCACTTCCCTTTTGCGTCCTGGATCTTGCTCGTCGCCGATTCAGAGAAATTCAGCGCCGCGATCTTTACGGACTGCTCCAGCACGCCGCTGCCCAGAACTTTTCCCGGGACGAGGATTATCTCGCCATCGTGGGCATAGCGGTTGATCTTGGACAGGTTGACCTCAGCATAGTTCTTGTTGGAGGTTTCAAGCCTGCCGGCGATTTCGCGCCAGATCTTTGCCTCATTCTCGCGTGACGTGTTTTTTAAGAGCAAAATGAGGTTGGTAAGACGGGGGTTCGTCTTTTCCACGGTTCTTGTCATTTCTGTTCCTCCCCTGAAATTTCGCTTGTCTGTATTTCCAGTTCGTCTGCCTGATCCTTGATAAAGGTAAACGCCCGGATCATGATCTCCCGTGTCGGAAGGGATCCGTCTCCCTCGACAACAAAGAGGTACCGGTCAGGCGACGCGGAAATGGATATTGCCGGTTCTTCCCCGATGCCACTTGCCATGCAGGCTTTTTCGCACAGCTTGCACATGGAACAGTCGGGAAGTTTTCCCTCAATGACTTCGACCTTTTTACCCTTGACTGCAAGGATTGCGCGGGGACATTCTTCCACGCAGTTGCCGCACCCGTCACAGGCATCGCTGATCCCAACAACCGGGTAATTCTTATACCCGCACACCAGGGTCGGCTGCCATTTTGCGTGGACTTTGCCCTTGTTGAGGACTGCACGCGCTTCGATGACAAGCTTCTGGCCCTTGATGAGTTTGACGATCGGGATATTGTCGGAAACCGGGGTTGCCTTGGGGTCCTGCGGTATAAGATCACTTGATGTGACCAGCTTTGGACCCTCAACACTCAATGTGTAGGTGACCGTGCATGCCGGGCACCCTGCCCCGCCGCACGAACATTCTTCCTGAGTCTTGTATACTGAAAGGTCGGTCTTTAAGGGGATAAGCCCCAGGCGGTGCGCCAGCATTTCGTCAAAGAGTGCGCTCGTGTTATCGTAGATACGCACATCTTCAATAGCAAGGGTCGGCACCTCGCCGATCATTGCCCTGCGGAACGCGTTTGCAAAGCCGGGCCTTGCCCCCGAGAGGGTGAATCGTGCAAGGTTGTTGTCCAGACTCGCGAATTCGATCTCCATCACACTCTCCTTCCGCGCCTGCCACCTTTTGGACGGCAGGAATCATGCGGGACAGGCGTGACATCTTCGATACGGCCAATGCGCATCCCTGCACGGGCGAGCGCACGAATTGCTGCCTGGGCACCGGGTCCGGGGCTTCTCTGCTTGCCCTGGCCGGGTGCACGGACCTTGACATGGACACCGACGATACCCTTTTCGCGGGCGATTGCAGCGACGTTTGCTGCCATCTGCATGGCCGCATACGGGGAACTCTCGTTCCGGTCCTGCTTGACAACCATGCCACCGCTTGACTTGGTGACGGTTTCAGCACCGGAAAGATCAGTCAGGGTGATGATTGTGTTGTTAAATGAGGCAAAGATGTGTGCGACGCCCCATTTTTCCTTGTCGTTTGCTGCCATGATTAGTTCGCTCCTGCGGGCTTGGTGATCCGGGTGCGTTCTGCATGGGCTGCGTCAACGAACGGGGATTTTCCGTAATAGGAGATCTCAGTCTCGTCAGCACGGGTAACAAGGTATCCCGGGATGGTGACACGCTGTCCTTTCACGGCGATATGGCCGTGGGTGACCAGCTGGCGGGCCTGTTTTGGCGAGCGGGCAAGACCCTTGCGGTAAACAATGGTCTGGAGCCGGCGCTCGAGCTGGGCCGGAACCTTGAGGGCAAGGACGTTAGCGATGTCTGCGTCAGGGCCGAGAAGACCGGTGCGCTGGAGGTGGCTGATAAGCTCGTCCTTCTTTGACTCGTAGCGTTCCTGTGCCGCACCGTTCGACATGAGGGCAAGGAGTTCCCGGGCGGCCTTGCGGTATCGTCTCAGGTGGCTCTGGGCTTTCCAGACTTCACGCTTGTTGCGCAGGCCGTATTCGATGACGATCCGGGTCTCTTCTTCGATCCGGGTCTTTTCGAACGGACGCTTGGGCGTCTGGTATGTCTTGTGGTTCTTTCCTGGATATCCCATGGCTTACTGGCCTCCTTCACGGGTCTTCTTGACACCAACGGTCAGGCCGGTCCTGCCGGTTGACTTGGTGCGCTGTCCGCGGACCTTCTGGCCGGTTTCGTGCCGGATGCCACGGTAGCAGCGCATCTTCCTCATCATGTTGATATCTTCGTCATGGGTAAGTGCAACATCGCCACCAATGATGTGTTTGGTCTCGCCGGTGTAGAGATCTTTTGGCCGATTTGCCATCCATTCCGGGATGTTATCGGAGTATTTCTCTACTGCGGCGCGGAGCCGGTTGACCGACTCCTCGTCCATAAGGCCGAGCTTTGCGTACTCGTCAACCCCGGCCATGCGGGAGATGACCGTGGAGGTATGCCTGCCGACACCCTTGATGCCGGTCAGTGCTACCCTCACTGCCTTCGTGCCGTCCAGATCGGTCGTACCAATCCGTACAAAGTATTTTATATCTTCTTCCTGAGCCATCCAATCCCCTCGATTTTGAGATTGTCTCTTTTTAGCGCTGAGGGAGGGATTTGAACCCTCGAGTCCCAAGGGGACACAGGTTTAGCAAACCTGCGCCATACCAGGCTTGGCTACCTCAACAGAGGAATCTCGCATCTTCTCAGACACTCGCAGCGGATTTCCACTGCTCCATGAATGGTGCTTTATACTATGGTAAGGGTAGGCTAATAAGTGTTTTGGGGGATCCCCAATCCGTACTCATGTATCCCGGATTCCATCCGACAACCAGGTTGCCGGTTGCTCTTATACTCTCTATACTATATGTGTGAAATCCGGGAACCCGTTTCCCTTAGTATACTATGTACAGGGTATCGTAATTTAGATTTCTCTTAAGAATCCCGACCATTTCCGGATTTTACCCAGGGACAGGTCAAACAAAGGTGGAGGGTCGTGTCGCGTTTTCCGGCTTTCCGGCCGAAAACAAAAACGCCCGGAAATTTCTGCGCCAAAATAGTTTCAGCCCAAAGATCGATCGCCCGGAAAAAGTTTCGGGCCGGTTTTTTTGGCACCGTTTTTTTTTGGCAGCAAAAATCATGACACCAATTTTTTTTCAGGCCAAAAAAAGATCGGCCAGTTTTTTTTCGCGGCAAAAACGCATACCTCCAGTCAGGCCCCGTTTTCCGGTCGGATCACCGCAATAACGACGGGAAACCTGGTCCGGAGGATCAGACACCCCCTCCCAAAATTTTTTCGAGCAATTTTTTTTTGCACAAAAAAAGTTTCGGACCGGAAAAAAACCGGCCGAAAAAGTTTCGCGCCGGTTTTTTTGGCCCGGTTATTTTTTCAGTACAATTCCGGAAGGGACAAGTACCGTTTCAACCCGAAAAAAACCTGCGCATCGCAGTTTGGACCCGGTTGGCCGTACAGCCGGACCCGTTTGCGGTCATTGTGCATGTCCCGGAACTTCCGACGAAAACTGCTCTCCCGGATCCCGTTATTAGCCCCAATATTGCCTTTGCCGGATCCACAAAGGGCCCGGATTTTTTTTTAATCGATCCGGAGATGACACCAAAAAAGTTTCGAACCGAACAGGGATCGGACCAAAAACGTTTCAACGCGAAAAACGGGGGTGTCCGGATCCCATATCGTACGTTTCCTGGCATACCCGGGATACCAGACGGTAAATGCAAGTGCGGGGACCATAAAGAGCCAGGTGAGATTCCCAAGCCCGGTGTGTCGGACAAACGGGACAAGAAATGCCACGATATCCATAACAAGGTCGATAAGGAAAGCTAACCCCCACATCGCACTGATCACATAGTTTGCCCGGAAATAAGACGGACTCGATGCGCCAATGCAAAGCCCACACCTGTGCCGCTGCTACATCCCGTATCGCAGAAACCGCGATTCAGGGAAAACATATTTTCCCGGAATTGACTGCCCAAAACACCGGAATTTAGCCGTGTAAAAAAAATTCCGACCAATGGATTAATCCCGTTTCATAAAAAAATATAGATATCAAGGGAATTTCGCATGAAACTACCGGATTTAAAGGACCGCCGGACGCTTTTCGTCATCGGGGTTGTTGCACTCTTCTTTGTTGTCGCGCTTCTCCTGCGCCTGCTCCCCCTCATTTACTACGGCGATGCAGACCCGCTCGCAATAACCGCAAGCGACGACCCGCTCTATAACCTCCGTCTCGTTGAACTGACTCTTGCAAACCATTTCCAGTATGCATGGTTCGATCCCATGACCTACATGCCCTGCGGGACATCGATTTACTGGGGACCGCTCACCATCTACATCGGGGGGATTGCCTGTGTTCTCACCGGAGCCGTGGCACGGCCCGATATCATCAGGACATGTCTCCTTGTGATGCCCCTTGCCGGGGCGGCGATGGTCCCCGTTATCTACGGGGTCGGGAAAAAGATCGGGGACTGGAAGACCGGCATTCTTGCCGCCGGCTTCATGGCGGTCGTTTCAGGAGAGTTCTTTGCCTTTTCCCTGTACGGCTACTTCAACCACCGGGACTTCGAAGCACTCTTCTCCACCATTTTCTGTCTTGCATACCTCTCCATCCTTGTCTCGGAAAAAGAGATCCGGCTCGATCCCCATAATTTCGACTCTTTTAAAAAACCCCTGTTCCTGTCGGTTCTTGCCGGGATTGCCTATGTCCTTGGCCTTCTTGTAATGCCGACGATGATCCTCTTTGCCCTCATTGTCGGGGTCTTTACAGTCGTCCAGTTCATTCTCGACCATATCCGCGACCGGCAGAGTGACTATCTCCTCCTTGCAAACACGGTCATCTTTACCATCGCCATCATCGGCCTGCTGCTGTTCGGGATTAAAGATCCCGGCCTTGGCCTCTCGGTCTATTCGATTGCCCATGTCTACGCGTACCTGCTCCTTATCCTTGTCACCGTTGTTCTCTACCTTCTCCGTCGGTTCCTTTCCACACGCCCGAACTATTACTACCCCGGGACCATCATCGGTGCAGGGATCCTTGGGATCGCCGTGCTCTTTGTCGCAGCACCCCAGCTCTACAACCTCTTTATCGCAAGCCTGTACCAGTTCTTCGGGCAGGCCGCAGTGACCCAAACCGTCCTTGACGCTCACAGCTGGTCGGCAGAACGGGCATGGGATGCATTCAACTACGGTCTTGTCCTGCTTGCGGCAGGGCTCGTGATCGTCCTTTATAAAACGCTCCGATCGTACCGGCCAAAAGAGATCTTTCTCCTGGTCTGGTCGCTTGTCATCCTCTTTTCTACCATCCAGCACGTCAGGTACGAATATTACCTTGCCGTCAACATCGCGCTCCTTTCAGCGGTCTGTATCCAGTTCGCGTTTGAGAACGGCTGGGGCGAGGTCTGTTCGCTTAAGGCCAACCTCACCCCGAAATCGGGTTCTGTCACCTCAAACCCGGCACAGGATACCCGGAAAAGCGGGGGCCGCAAGGAGAGAAAACAGAAAAAATCCGGGCCGGGAAAAACCAGGAATTACCCGGTTCTTGTCATCGTCGCCATTGTCGGGATCCTGGGTCTCCTCTTTGCCTACAGCTCGCTTGCCAACGATGCAATGGCTGGAAAGAGTCCCTATGCCATGAACCCCGACTGGGAGGAATCTCTTACCTGGATGGGCAACAACACACCCGATACCGGGGTGGATTACCTGGAGATCTATGACCCGGACACCTTCCAGTACCCGGCTTCGGCATACGGTATCATGTCCTGGTGGGACTATGGCCACATGATCACCTATATCGCAAAGAGGATCCCGAATGCAAACCCGTTCCAGCAGGGTGTGACCGGCCCGGACGGGTCGGCGGCGTATTTCCTCTCTGCAAACGAGACTGAGGCAAACGCGATTCTCGATGCAGACCGGACAAAATACGTGATCACCGATATCGAGATGGATTCAAGCAAGTTCTGGGCGATGGCAACCTGGTACAACGCCACGGCAGGGGCGGCCCCGTACCAGTCAACCGTGTACATCCCGACCGGGTCTTCGGGCGCATACACCCAGGCCATCGTGAACACGGCGGAGTACTACCAGACCATGGTATCAAAGCTCCATAACTTCGACGGCTCCATGACCGACCCGTCAACAGCATACTATGTCGTGTATGCGGGGCCCAATCTCACGCATCTGTCCTACCCGGCGATCACCGATTCGGCAAGCATGAATGTCAGCGACGCACGGGAAGCAGCTGCCCGGTACAATGCAGATGCCCCGACAGGATACTCGGCAGATGTCGTCGGGATATCGCTTGCAGTACCGCTCGACACCGTGCCGGCTCTCTGCCATTACCGGCTCGTGCATGAGTCCCCTACCGGGGATCTGACCACAACCGCCCCGGGGATAAAATATGTCAAGACTTTTGAGTATGTCAAAGGCGCGCATATCAAAGGAAACGGCATTATCGAGGTGCCGGTGACAACAAACACCGGCCGGAACTTCACATACCGGCAGGAGAGCATTGACGGCGAGTTCATTGTGCCCTATGCGACAACAGGATACACCGGCGATGTGAAAGCAACCGGGCCGTACCGTATTATCGGGACCGGCTCGACTTTTGAGGTCCGCGAACAGGCAGTAGACGAAGGGAGTTTCATCAACTAATACCCGGGGAATTATTCTCCCCCATTTTCCCGGACCGGCAACGGCCATTTAACAATCATTATTACCCGTCATCCTGCTCATCTTTAGATGATCACCCATGCAACATCCCGCACTGCTGATAATCGATATGCAGAATGATTTCGTCGAGGATGGGATGCTCCTGCGCGTGGCACAGGCGCAGGAGATCATCCCCAAGATCCAGGACGTGCTCTGGTATTTCCGGTCAAAGAACTTCCCGATATTCCACGTGCTCCGGATCCACCGGCCCGAAGGATCGGATGTCGAGATCACCCGGGCGGACCTCTTTTCCGAACACCCGTTTGCGGTCAGCGGCACCCACGGGGCTGAAGAGGTGGCCGAACTGACCTCTCTTCCCGGGGAATATGTAATTGAAAAAACACGGATGAGCGCCTTTATCGGGACCGAACTTGACCTCATGCTCAGGACACTCAAGGTTGACGGCATCGTGGTCTGCGGCATCCAGACGCCAAACTGCATCAGGACTACGGTTTTTGACGCCATCGCGTACAACTACCCGGTTATCCTTGTTGCTGATGCGACCGGGGCACAATCCGAGGAGATCCATGAGGCTAACCTCCGGGACATGGCAAATATCGGGGTAACCATCATGGAATCCCCGGACATTCTTACGCAGTTCGGATAACGGTTCGGGAAAAACTTCATGCTGACCGGATCGGAACTCGCGCTTGCCGGGCTCGCTGCTGTTGCAGCTGGTGCGGTCAACGCCCTTGCCGGTGGCGGGACCCTCATCTCGTTTCCTGCACTTCTCTCCATCGGGATTCCCGATGTCGCGGCAAATATTACCAACACCGTCGCCCTTTGTCCCGGGTATTTTGGCGGGGCTTATGCCCAGCGAAAGGACCTCTCGGGCCAGAAAAAACGCCTCGCGCTCCTTGTTCCTGCCTGTGTCATCGGCGGCATTCTTGGCGGGACGCTCCTCTTGTGCGTGAGCGAGCAGGTCTTCCATGTCCTCGTCCCGTTCCTTATCCTGTTTGCCGCGATCCTCCTTGCGGTCCAGGACCGGATCAGGGTCCGGGTCCGGAACTGGACCGGTCACGACGGGACTGATGCGAAAGGGTGCAGGAACGCCGTTCTTCCGGTCGGGCTCTCCGCGGTCTACGGAGGATATTTCGGGCCAGGCCTGTCCGTGATCGTGATTGCGGTGCTCGGTCTCTTCTTTGATGACACGCTCACCCGGCTCAACGCTCTTAAGCAGTGTCTTTCCCTTGCGATCAATGTCGCTGCCGCGGTCTTTTTCATTTTCTCAGGGTTCATCATCTGGCCGCTTGCGGTCGTGATGGCAGCAGGTGCCCTCCTTGGAGGTGCAATCGGCGGAAAGCTTGCCGGCAGGATAGCCCCGGGTCTCCTCCGGGGGACAATCGTGATCATCGGTCTTGTGATCGGGACCTATTACCTTGTCGGGCTGTTTGCCTGAACACCGTCGGGATGACCGAACCGGAGTTTCTGAAGCGGTAAAAAAAGCGGGAACGGGTATACCGTTCCGGAGATCGGCTGCTTTAAAGAGCCTGGACAAGCGAACGCCGGGTGACGATCCCTGCCAGTTTGCCATTCTCGGTGATCGGGACAGTGCTGATGTTTTTGGAAACCATCAGGTTGATCACGCTTTCGTATTCTGCGGTGATCTCCTGCGAGATGAGCGGGGAGCTCATGATGTCCTTTACCAGGAGGTTTCGTATCTGGTGGTCCTGGTGCTGGTCTTTGACGGTTTCCCGGAACTTCCTCATGGCAACCGCCACATCAGTCTCGGTGACAATACCAGTGAGTTTCCCGTTCTCGGTCACGATGAACCGGGAGAGTGCCTCGTCAAGCATACGGCGCCTGAGGTGAACCACGCGTTCCGAGGAGTCAATGGTAATGGTCTTTCCAATCGCATTTTTGATACTTCCATCGTGCGGGTACTTCTTTAACAGGTCGATTGCAGTCACCTGCCCGATGAGGTGGTGATCGGCATCGTAGACAACGATCAGCTTATACCGCTGGAGCAGGGGGATGAGGACATTTACGCTCTCGTCCGGGTAGACACTCGTGAAATCCTCCTTGACCACGCTTGCCACATGGATTGCGGCAGGTGCTAATGCCGTATTCTGCTTGCTTCCGAGTTTCTCGGCTATGGCCTGCCGGGACACGGTACCGACCACGGTTGTATTGTTAAGCGCAATCAAGGGATCGATTCCCTCGTCAAGCATCTTATCGAGCGCTTCGGTTATCTTTGCCGATTTTGATATTGTCGTCGGTTTTGCCATGATGTCTTTAATAAAGAGTCCTTTTGTCATTTCGTCACTTCCTTTATGATATCATCCCGTTTTACAATCCCTACCAGAGTTCCCTTTTCAAGGATTACCAGACTATTGACCTGTTCTCTTCGCATCAGTGCAACTGCATCGGGAAGCGGGAGATCCGGTTCTGCCGTGATCGCCGGGCTTGTCATGATCTCCTCCGCGGTGATTTCCGCAGGATTTCTTTGGAGATCTGACCCCATTTTGCTTCCACCTTCTCGCTGGTTTATGGGTACTTCATAACCTGTCACCCCGGAATGTTTCCGTCCGGCTTCGTGGAGCGCAAGGTCGGTTTCAGTGATAACCCCGGCCACGGAGCCGTCGTTGTTGGTCACGACCGCTTTATCGGCCCGCGTACTGATGAGGGAAACGACATGGGCAAGCGAATGCCAGCGGCTGACGGTGACTGCATCCTCCATCACGCCCCGGGCCGTCCCGGAAAGGCCGGTCACGAGGGTGGACTTCATCAGATCCGTCTTTGTTACTATCCCTTCGACCCGGCCGTTCTCCACAACCGGGACGCAGCTGATGTTTTTCCGGATAAAAAGCCCGGCAATCTCTTTGATGGGGAGATCGGGCGGTACGACCACCGGGTCAGGGGTCGCAAGATCCATGACCGTGTTCTGGTCAAGGGATCGGCGGCGCCATGCCGCTTCATCCTGTTTCCTGCGGTAGCCGAGATCCTTTTTGGTGAGCACGCCGGTAAGTTTTCCATTCTCCATGACAAGAACCCGTGAAATGTGGTGTTTTATCATCAGGTTCCGTGCGCATGCCACGGTGTCCGAAGGGGACACCGCAAAGACCGGGGCTGTCATCACATCGCGCGCGACCGGGGATCGGGAGGCAGTCATAATCATTCCTCGGAAAATGCCCTCACCAGGTCGAATTCCGTAACAAGGCCGACAAGGTGCGAGTCCTCGATCACAGGGAGCGCCCCGATGTTCTTTTCAAGCATTTCCCTTGCTGCTTCGTTGATCGGTTTTTCCGGCGTTGTCGTGAAGAGATTACCGGCCATGAGGGTCCGGACCGGCAGTTTCATGACCTCGGCTATGTTTCCGGTTGTCAGGCGCGAGAAGACTTCCCGGCTCCCGAGGTACCGCATGATATCCGTTGCCGTGATGATCCCAAAGAGGACATCGTCGCTGACAACGGGAAGCCTCCGGAAGAGATACTTGGTCATATCGTGGGTAACTGATGAGATCGGGCAGTCGGGTGCCGTCACCCTCAGGGCCGAACTCATCGCATGCTCGACCGAGAGCGGGCTGTGTTCTGCGGCAAGCACCCGGAGGACATCCCGTTCAGTGACAATACCGATCACAACGCCGTCCGTGTCGACAATGGGGATCCCGCCGATCTTCTTTTTTACAATGATATCGAGGGCATCGGCAATCCGTGCATTCTGCGCGAGGGTTTCCAGTTTCTGGGTCATGATAGACCGCACGCTCTCGTTGACTGCGGCAAGCAGGTTCCCGCCGTGCCGAATCTGGACAAGCTGGTACTTGTCACCGCCCCCCATGAAATTGATCACGTCACCCGAGGTTACAATCCCCCGGATCTTCTTTGTGCCGGGATCGGTCACCGGCAGGCGCCGGAACCCGCAGTTTGTCATAGTCTCGACAGCGCTGATAATGCTCTGCGTCGGCGGGACTGATATGACATCCCGGGTCGCAATCGCCATCACTTCGCCTTCCCGCTGGACAATATGGGATTTAAACTCGACCGGACCACGGTCGAATTTTCCCTGCATTTTGAGGAGCCGGTCACCCTGTTTTGCGACCGACCCGTTATTCCGCATTCATGACCTCCTGTGGTTAATTGTGGGTATTCCCGTGCCCCGGTGGAAAAAATCGCCCGTATACTTCCGGGAAAAAACCCCGCCGGCACGGTATTTCCGGACCGCGTTCTTTTTTTATTCCCGCTTTTGCATTCCTGCAAGCGGTTCTGATCCGTTTGATCCCGGTATCTGGCAGTCCTCATCCAAATGGTTTCTTGTGTCCGAATCGCGTTTTTCCGAGACACGATCCGCCGGGGAACTCAGGCCACCGGGTCACAACCCGGCAATGACATCGTGCCGGTCGATAATCCCGACAAGCATCCCTTCGTCAACGACCGGCAGCCGGCTGACATCGTTATCGACCATGAGCCGGGCCGCATCGGCCACCAGGGCACCCGGGGAAACCGTCACGACTTCGGTGACCATGATATCCCCGATTGCCATTGTGCTGTTCTGGGCGATTGCCGACCGGACCCCGCCGGACCGGATAAGATCCCGACGGGAAACAAGGCCGATAAGCCGTTTCTTCTTTACCACGGGAAACGCGGTAAACCCGCTGTCCACGATCAGGGAATATGCCTGCTGTACTGTGGCGCCGGCATCGGCGGTCACGATCTTAACCGACATCCGGGAGCCAACCCGGCCGCCCAGTTCGTTTCGCGAGATGATGACCGGAAACAGATCGGAAAGAAGGACGCCGCCAAGGATATGCCGGTTGCCGTCCACGATTGCAGCGCTGTCCGTGCCAGACTCCCGCATTGCTTTTACCACGGTTTCGACCGAATCTTCGGGCCCTGCAGAGGCCGCAGTCTTCACAAAGCCTTCGACCGTTACGTTGGACCGGGTTGCCACCACCCGCAGGGCATCGGTGATATCGATGTACCCGAGCAGGTTCTTTTTCTGGTCAGCGACATAGATTTCCCGGAACCGGTCGTCCCGCAGGATCTGCCGTGCCTTTGTTATCCCGTCAGTTACCTTAAGCACTGGAATATCGAGCATGAAATCCCGTGCGGTTTTCATGCAAGGGAGTCCTCCTCGCGGCACCGGGGGCACAGCAGCATGCCATCCACCCGCTTGAGATCATCAGACATCTGGCTGCACCGGCTGCACATGCCCACTTCAACGTGCTCTTCGCGGTTGATCTCGATGAGATCGGTTAAGAGCTCGTTTAACTCGTTTGAGATGGCAAGCAGGTCCCGAACGGTCACAATGCCGATGACCTTGTCGGCCTTATCGACAACCGGGAGCCGTCTTACCTTATGCTCGACCATCATGTGGGCTGCGTCGCCTACGGTCTTGTCCGCACTCACCGTAATGAGTGGCGTACTCATGATTGCGTTCACCTGCACCGTACTTGGTTTGAGATCCTTTGCCACCACTTTGCAGTTGATGTCCTCTTCGGTAACGATGCCAATCGGCAGGTTCCTTTTGAGGATGATTACGCTCCCCACCCCTTCACTGCACATGGCTTTAGCCGCCTTGGCGACGTTTGCCTCAATGCTGAGCATGGTCGGATTGCGTTTCATCACTTCGCTTAACGGGACACGGGTTTCAAACCGGATCGTGTTGGTTGTCTTTTTCATGAGTCACCTCCGAGAAGTGTCTTTGGCTGATGCTTACAATTAGCATCCTTTCCGTCCCTTGTATAAATACAATTTGGATGCGGCGGGTTTCCATGCGGCCGGGTAATAAAAAACTGGCCTGATCCGGAACCAAACCGGCATTCCAGACGGCGGGTTGAGAGAAACATAATAAAGAACCCTTGCCAAACACTAGTAACGGTTAATGGTGAATCGATTGTACCAGCACACCATGCAGATAAAAAGAAGGGATATCCGATGACATTTTCCAAGAGCCTCGGGAGAGCAAAGAAGAAATTTTCCCTTTTCCTCAACCGGTTTTTTAAAAAGAAGCGTACCCGTATCGGCATTTACGGGCCGCCAAACGCCGGCAAGACCACCCTTGCAAACCGCATTGCCCGGGACTGGACCGGGGACGCGGTCGGGCCGGTGAGCGAGATCCCCCATGAGACACGAAGGGCACGCAAGCGCGAGGATATCGTGATCTCGGGGGCAAACGGCCACACGGTTACGATCGATATTGTCGATACACCCGGGGTAACCACCAAGATTGATTACCACGAGTTCCTTGAGTTCGGCATGGAGAAAGATGAAGCGATCATCCGGGCCCGGGAAGCGACCGAGGGTGTTGCGGAAGCGATGCACTGGCTGCGCGAGGACATCGACGGTGTTATCTACATGCTTGATTCGACCCTCGATCCCTTCATGCAGGTCAATATCATGATGATCGGGATCATAGAGAGCCGTAACCTGCCGGTGATCATTGTTGCAAACAAGATAGACCTGCCAAACGCGGTCCCGTCACGGATACGGAGCGCGTTTCCCCAGCACCCGGTTGTTGCCATCTCCGGGCTTGAAGGCAGGAATACCGAAGAGCTGTACGAAATGATGATCCAGAACTTTTCATAATATCAAGGGTATCACGGGAGATCGGAATCATGCCACACAAGTGCACAAAATGCGGCAGGGAATATCAGGACGGATCGACAGAGATCCTCAAGGGATGCGCGAGCTGCGGCGGCAAGAAATTCCTCTACGTGAAGGAATCGGAGATCAACAAGGACGTGCTCGAAGAAAAGACGATGGATGAACTCGCAAGCGAGTCAAAGGAAGAGATCCTTGAAATCGTCGAACCTGTTGCGCCGGCCCCGAAAGCTGCGACAGCGGCAGCAGCAAAGAAGGATGAGCCAAAGAGCGATGCCGGGATGTTTGACCGGGTCGAGACTATCCGGATCGTGGGACCGGGGTCATACGAGCTCAACATTGACAAGATGGCAAAGAGTGACGAGCGGATTGTGAGTGTCGGCGGGGTTGAAGGCAGCTACGTCATCGATCTCATGTCCATGGTAAAGGACGAGCCAAAAAAGAAGCGGAAGCGGCTCCTCTGATACGGGTACCGGTCCGGCTGGACCGGAGCATGTTTTTTTTTTTGATTTTTCAAGCGCGGTTCACCGGTAACATGTGTTGCACCGTAAGAGATACGCGGGTTTATAAAAATGACACGACACAGGGGGGGGTACGGGTTCATTCGGAGGCGGTGCCGGGCAGAGTCCGGAAGAACCGGCACTCCCAAAAAAAGGATCTCAAAATATATTCTGTGACGGACTATTTCACAGCCCTTGTTTGCTGAACAAGACAAACAGGAATATGAATATACCTACACGAAAACGGCCTTTTTTTTCTTTGGCGATTGACCCCGCATTACCCACCAGATCAGCCGGCTGACCTGCATAATCCGGCCCGGTAAAACAAGTCTACAATATTTATAAAATGCTGACAATTATTTTACCTTACAGCCCCTCCCCTTTTGGCAACATAGGGTCCGCTTTTTCCCCGGAAAAAACGGTGTGGCGCAAAGCTCCTTGACCGCAAGAATCTATGAAGGCGATGACCTATCCAAAGAAGTACATTCAAACATCTTTTTTCCTGCCTGCTGCTCGTTGCACTGGAAATGTGCGTTATTCATGCGTCGGCAGCGGTACTGACCATCGGCGACCTGACCGGTGAAAATGTTACCGGGTTGATCACTTCGGCAGGCACCAGCCCGGGTATCCCCAGCGTTACACAGGTGGACGGTGGTATAACGGACCCGTTCGCGGAGATTAACAAAAAAGTCGGGCCCGATGATGCATCTGCGCTAAAATCCCTGATCCGGAATACGATTTATGCGTTCTCGTATGACCCGACGGCCGGTGCCTGGTATGCCCGGAACGCGGAAAAACAAATCGTATTTTCCTGTTCAAAGAATGGGACGGCAGAGTTCTCGAATACCATGGCCTCGTTCCGGCTTTCCCTTTCAGGGATCGGAAGGGAAAATTCCATTGAACCGGTACCGGACGGTAAAATCAGCATGGATGGCCGGCAGCTCAACATCACCCGGCCAACGTTTACGGAATGGTACCGGAACACTGACACCGGCGTTGAACAGGGACTTGACCTGAACAACCGGCCGGAAGGCGCCGGCCCGGTCCAGATCCGGTTTGCGATCTCCGGTAACGGCACATTCGCCCCCGGGACCGGGCAGGCACTCACGGTCACCGATGCAGCCGGGAACGCCCTCTTTTCGTATACCGGCCTTCACGCGACCGATGCAGCCGGTCTGGATATACCCGTGTCTCTTGCAACCGACGGAAGAATGCTCCTGTGGATTGTTGACGATAGGAATGCCACCTACCCGGTTACCATCGACCCGGTCATTGTCCCGGCATCCACTGCCAAGGGCAAGTTCACCGGTGTCGGAGGTGATTTCTTCGGCTATTCCGTAGCGATGTCTCAGGATGGCTCACAATGCCTCATCGGTGCACCGGATAACTCCAGCGCCGGGGCGGCATATCTCTTTGTTGAACCGACCGGGGGATGGACCGGGACTACCTCCACATCAGACGCAACCGCCATGTTTACCGGCGGCGCGGGCGGTAACCAGTTCGGCACTTCCGTAGCGATGTCAGAGGACGGTTCACGCGTCATCATCGGGGCAAACTATAACGACACCGCAGGAGTCCAAGCCGGCGCCGCATATCTCTTTGCTGAACCGACCGGGGGATGGGCCGGGACA
>JBAZFZ010000009.1:0-62541 GCA_041653075.1 Methanoregula sp. | reverse complement strand
GTCCTACGAACAGGGTGAGCGGGTATATATCAGCATGCTGTGTCGGGGATATGGACGAGAGAGTTTCCTGTTTGTCAAAAAAAAGCCGCTTGATCGGAAAAACCTGGCATTTCTTTGCGCAAACCTGGCATTTATCATTGTACTACCGGTCACGATCTGGTGGACAGCATTCCGGTTATTCTGAAGAAATTCCTTATTTTGTTCTGACATAAAAAAAATCAGCTTTTCCATTTCGACCAGTATAAACAGGCCGACCCGTTGAAAATAAAAATTCAACAGCTCTTTGATAAACACATTTGCATACATTATTATTCAAGAATAACCAGACACCACATAACCACGTCGGGGTTTCCAAAAACCACCGGGAGAAAACCGGGAAATTCCTGCAAGCAGAAGCTTTTACGAGCATGACCTATGAGCAGTACCTTGGATCTCCGTAAATTCGTTGCACCGGAGCTGATATTCGGTGGAGGTGCCCGGCATCTGGCAGGAAGGTACGCCAAAAATTTTGGATCCAAATGTGTCCTCCTGGTCACGGATGAAGGAGTGAAATCCGCAGGGATCACCGAAGAAGTCTGTGATGACTTAGATGATGCGAGGGTACAATACGAATTTTTTTCAGATATCCTGCCCAACCCCAGAGTCAATGACGTGATGAAAGGCGCAGAATTTTTTTCCCGCAAGGGTTGTTCGGCGATTGTAGCCGTTGGTGGCGGATCGGTAATCGATTGTGCCAAAGGGATCGGGATCGTGTCTTCAAACAGGCTTCCAATTACTGAGTTTGTGGGTGTTGACCGGGTCATGGTCCCACCCCCGCCACTTATCTGTGTTCCGACGACGGCCGGATCCAGCGCCGATGTATCACAGTTTGCGATCATTACCGATCCGAAGCTACGGGTTAAGATCTCGATCATATCAAAAACGCTTGTCCCTGATGTTGCTCTCATCGACCCCGAAACTCTTCTTTCCCTTCCACCGGATCTCACGGCATATACTGGTCTGGATGTCCTTACTCATGCTATTGAAGCGTATGTCTCCAATGCAAGTTCACCATTGACCGATCTCCATGCACTTGAGGCGATCCGTCTTATCTGCAGAAACCTTGAAAAGACCGTGAAAAATCCCCACAACCTCACCTTGCGTGGACACACCATGCTTGCAAGCCTGTACGCAGGGTTTGCATTTTCAAATGCGAGTCTTGGGGCAGTCCATGCAATGGCGCACGGTCTCGGAGGATATCTCGACCTGCCCCATGGAAAATGTAATGCACTGTTGCTTGAGGCCGTGATACGGTACAACTACCCAATCGCAGGTGAGCGATATGCAAATATTGGTGAAGCGATGGGTATCCCCGTCTGGACACTATCGGATGATGAACGCTGTACCGCACTTTGCAACGAGATCTCCCGGCTCAAAAAATCCCTTAACCTCGGTCATTCTCTTGGAGAAATCGGGGTAAAACAAGAGGATGTGCCAAGTCTTGCCGACCATGCAATGCATGATGTGTGCATGGCAACCAACCCCCGGAATGCAACATTTGAGGAGATCGTGGCACTCTATGAATCCCTCCTCTGACCCACAAAATGAGCGTGAACGCCTCCGTGACCGAATCATCGGGATGGGTGAAACCTCGCTGCATAAGAGTTATTACCCAATTCTCCAGCAGAGACTCGCGGAACTTGAACGCTTTCGGGCGCTCCTTGATGATACCAATGACATGATCTTTGTGATCAAGGTCCCCGAAAACCAGAGTATCGATGTGAACCGGGCGACCTGCGTCCAGCTTGGATATACAACAGCAGAATTGCTTAACATGGATATCACGGAAATTGTAGCAACGGGGGAGCAGGATGAATTCAGAAACCTGTGTACCCGGGCGCTTGCGAGCCGGAACCAGGAAAAAATTGAGACTATCCTGAAAAATTCACATGAGGATGAGATCCCTGCGGAGATCCTTCTCCGTTTTGTCACGTTCGATCAGCAGGATTATGGCGTGATCATTGCCCGGGACATCAGCGAACGGAAACAGTACGAACGGGCACTTGTTGCCACCCAGAAGAAACTCAATCTCATCAATACCCTGACCCGTACGGATATCAAGAATCAGGTGTTTATTGTCCGGGCTTACCTTGATGTACTCAGCCAGCTGGCCCGTCATTCCGATGAAATTTCCATCCTCTCAAAACTCAAGGAAACGACCAGCGAGATTCAGCACAATATCGAATTTGCAGAAAACTACCAGAACGTAGGGGCACAGGTGCCTTGCTGGCAGAATTTCAACGAGGTGCTCTTATATGCAGTATCTCACCTGCCGCCCATATTTTTGACTCGGCAGACCGGAATCGACCAAATCTGCATCCTGTGCGATCCGCTCCTTGAAAAAGGCCTTACTCACCTCATTGAATATATTTATGCAAAAGGCAGGATTACCGATCCTATCGAACTTTCGCACTGCGAATCTGAAAATGGGCTGACGATTCGGTTACGAAAACCCGGGACCGGCATTCCCCCAGAAAAAAAGGAGGATATTTTCTCCTGGGATCCGTCAGCATCTTCCGGGCCAAACCTGTTCTTTGTCCGGGAAATTTTCGGTATCACCGACATTACCCTCCATGAAACCGGGGATGACCAGATCATCTGTTTTGAAATCAGGATCCCAAAAGAAGGATACCGACCCTCCTGATCCGGTCAAGAATCCGGCCATGCAGAAGCGGCAGGCTGCAATGTATGCAAGATCCGTCTGAAAAATCACCAGATTCTTTTAAAATATCTAAACGCTAATAATTATTGTGCGGATTTATAAGAATTTTAACGTGATTTTTTCTAGGAGTGATTATCTTTGAGTGACAATTACGATGCATCCCATATCACGATACTTGAAGGGCTTCAGCCGGTACGCGAACGCCCCGCGATGTACATCGGGAGCACCGATACCCGGGGACTCCACCACTTGGTCTACGAGGTCGTGGATAACTCCATCGATGAAGCGCTTGCCGGTTTTTGTACCCTTGTTTCCGTTACAATCAACGGGGACGGATCGATAACCGTTGAGGACAACGGCCGGGGGATCCCGGTGGATACCATGGAAAAGAACCATAAGAGCGCCCTTGAAGTTGTGCTGACGGTTCTCCATGCCGGGGGAAAATTTGACAAGGCTACCTACCAGGTCTCTGGCGGTCTCCACGGGGTTGGTGTATCCGTAGTAAACGCCCTCTCAACAAACCTTGCAGCCCGCGTGTACCGTGACGGGAACATCTACGAGATGTACTTTGCCCGGGGAATCCCGACCGGGCCGATGACCCGACGGGAAGAGTCCCTAAATGAGGCTATCATCAGGTATCAGCAGTGGTACGGCGAAACCCCGTCATTTACCCGGAGCACGTTACCCGCCACCGGTCAGCAGGATCTTTCCGAACCGGTTGAACCGGTCGACCCGGCAGCCCTGGAAGCAGCTGACCGGGTCCGGTTCTTTGTCGAGTTCGGGTCAAAACTGACAGGGACCCGGATCCATTTCCAGCCCGATCCCACCATTTTTGAAACGGTGACCTATGATTATGATATCCTCTCTCACCGGCTTCGCGAACTGGCATTCCTGAATGCTGGCCTTGCCATCCAGATCACCGATGAACGGACAGGTATCCGGGCAGCTTACCGGACAGGGGGACTTTCAGAATTCGTGAAATACCTTAACGAGGGCGCAGAGTGCCTTCACCCACTGCCCATCGATATTACCAAGAAGGATCCCGAGAACAAGGTCGAGATCGAGACCGCCCTCCAGTATACGACCGGTTACGATGAGAAGATCTATTCGTATGTGAATTCCGTCAACACCCGCGAGGGGGGCACCCATCTTGAAGGGTTCAGGAGTGCGATCACAAGAGCCATCAACACGATCGCGAAACGAAACGGTATCATCAAGGAAAATTCAACCTTGGTGCTCCGTGGAGAGGATGTGCGGGAAGGTCTGACATCAGTCATCTCGGTCAAGATGGCAAATCCCCAGTTTGAAGGCCAGACCAAGATGCGCCTTGGGAATAGCAATGTTAAAGGCATCGTTGATTCGCTTGTGTACTCTGCACTTACCGAATATTTCGAAGAAAATCCCCGGGTACTTGCTACTATTGTCGAGAAAGCTCTATCCGCAGCAAAAGCACGGGAGGCTGCAAGGAACGCCCGGGAACTAGCCCGACGCAAAAGCACGCTTGAAAGCTCAGGTCTTCCCGGGAAACTTGCAGACTGCTCGGAACGCGACCCTGCAAAGAGCGAAATCTACATCGTAGAAGGGGATTCGGCAGGCGGCAGCGCAAAGCAGGGCCGGGACCGTAAGTTCCAGGCAATTCTTCCGCTCAGGGGTAAGATCCTCAACGTCGAAAAAGCAGGGGAACATCAGATATTAAAGAATGCTGAAATCCAGACCCTGCTTTCTGCCATCGGAACCGGGGTCGGCGACAAGTTTGATGTCGAACGGGCACGGTACCATCACATCGTTATCATGACCGATGCAGATGTCGATGGTGCGCATATCAGGACGCTCCTTTTAACTTTCTTCTACCGGTACATGCTCAAAGTCATTGAAGCAGGGTATGTGTATATCGCCCAGCCGCCCCTGTTCCGTATCGCACGGGGAAAAGAGGAAAAATATGCATTCACCGAAGAAGATATGAAAAAGATCTCCGCAGAAATGGGGGAGAAAGGTGTCTCCGTACAGCGGTACAAGGGTCTGGGTGAAATGAACGCCCAGCAGCTCTGGGACACGACCATGAGTCCCGAGCACCGGGTCTTCCGACAGGTCAACATCGAAGATGCCATGGAAGCAAACGAGATCTTCAAGACACTGATGGGAAAAGACGTGGAGATACGAAAAGATTTCATCACGCGCCATGCAAAGGAGGTGACCAACCTTGACATCTGAAGGAGATATGCCCCCGGCATCCGGCCCGCTCACCCACAGGGTCGAGCCGATCAGTATTGAAAAGGAAATGAAAGTCGCGTATATCAACTACGCGATGAGCGTTATCATCGGGCGTGCAATTCCGGATGTCAGGGACGGTTTAAAACCGGTTCACCGCCGTTCGCTCTTTGCGATGTGGGAAATGGGTAACACCTCCGATAAGCCCACCAAAAAGAGTGCGAGAGTCGTTGGTGAAGTGATGGGTAAGTTCCACCCGCACGGCGACTCGTCAATTTACGACACGATTGTAAAGATGGCCCAGCCTTTTTCCTACCGGTACATGCCTGTGCAGGGCCAGGGAAACTTCGGATCAATCGATGGGGACTCGGCTGCAGCAAGCAGGTATACTGAAGTCAGGCTAACTCCGCTTGCCGAGGAGATGTTAAAGGACATCGAAAAGGAGACAGTCGACTTTATCCCCAACTATGATGAGTCGCTCAAGGAACCGGTCGTCCTCCCGGCAAAGATACCGGAACTCCTTATCAATGGTACTGATGGTATCGCGGTGGGTATGGCGACAAAGATGCCCCCGCATAACCTCCGCGAGGCCTGTGCCGCAGTAACAAAATACCTTGAAAACCCACAGGTGCCGGTCGAAGATCTCATGCGGGTCATGCCGGGCCCGGACTTCCCGACCGGCGGGATCATCATGGGAAGCGACGGGATCAAGAGCGCTTACATGACCGGGCAGGGCAGGGTCGTTGTCCGCGGAGTCGCAACCATCGAAGAATCCGAGGGCGGCAACCGTGGCGACCGGATCATCGTGACCGAACTCCCGTACCAGGTCAACAAGGCCCAGTGGATCGAGGGTATTGCAGCCATGGTAAAGGAGAAACGGCTCGATGGCATTACCGATCTCCGTGATGAATCCGACAAGGAAGGGATCCGGGTCGTCTTCGAGCTCAGAAAAGGTACCATCGCACCAGTCATCCTGAACAACCTGTACCGGCACACGGCACTTGAATCCGGTTTCTCGATCATCAACCTTGCCATAGTGGACGGTCAGCCCAAAATCCTGACCCTTCACGGCATTCTTGAAGCATTTATCCAGCACCGGATCGAGGTCATCCGGCGCCGTTCGGAATTCGATCTCAAGAAAGCGCAGGAAAAAGTCCACATCCTCGAAGGGCTTCTGATTGCCCTTGCAAAGATCGATGAAGTTATCGCAGCAATCCGTGCATCAGACACGGTAGAAAATGCCCGCCTTGCCCTGATCTCAAAATTCGGGCTTGACGAAGTCCAGGCAAACGCCATCCTCCAGATGCAGCTGCGCCGTCTCGCTGCACTTGAACAGCAGAAAATCGTCGATGAGAAAGCCGGGCTTGTCGCAGAGATAGCACGGCTCACGCAGCTTATCTCAAGTGAAACGACCATTAAGGATGAAATACGGCGGGAGACTACCGAAATTTCTGCAAAGTTCGGCGATGCCCGGCGGACACAGATCGCAAGTGCGACCGGCGATCTCACGACTGAGGATCTTATCGAGGATAAAACCGTCCTTGTCTCGATAACAACGGCAAATTACATCAAGCGCATGGACCTCGATACCTATCGCAAGCAGCGTCGGGGGGGTCATGGTATCACCGGCATGACGACAAAAGAGGAGGATTGCGTCAATGCAGTCTTTGTCGCCGGCATGAAGGATTACCTCCTCTGCTTTACAAATCTTGGCCGGGTCTACTGGCTCAAGGTCTATGAAATTCCCGAGAGTTCGAGAATTGCAAAAGGAAAGCCAATCGTTAACCTCCTCAACCTCAAGGATGAAATCGTGACAACGGTCATCCCCATCCGGGAATTCCGCGAGGACCGGTACCTCCTTTTTGCCACAAAACTCGGGCAGGTCATAAAAATCGCCCAGAAAGAGTTTTCATTCCCGCGGTCGACCGGGTCAAATGCCATCCGGCTCAGGCAGAACGATCAACTGGTTGCAGTCATCTCCACCAACGGGGCAAATGAAATCGTTCTTACGACCCGTTTCGGGCGCAGTCTCCGGTTCCATGAAGAGACCGTGAGGATAACCGGGCGCAATGCACAGGGAGTCCGGGGGATGAAGCTGCTTGGCCAGGACACCGTCATTGCAGCAACCCTGCTTGAAAAAGATCACCTGCTCACCATCTCTGATGTCGGGTTCGGGAAGCGGACGGAGTTTGAAGACTTCCGCGGACACGGCCGGGGTACGATGGGCGTCAAGAACATAAACCTCGAACGCGATGCCGAGGTCATCATGTCGCGTGCGGTAGCAGATACCGATGAGATCGTTGTTATGACCGCAGAAGGTGTCGTCATGCGGACCCGGGTCAGCGAGATCAGGATCACCGGTCGGGGTACCAGAGGTGTTACTATCATGCGCCTTGGAGAGAAAGATAAAGTGATCGGTGTCGCGATCGTTCAGCCCGAACCAGAGAACGAGATCGATGCGGAGAGCGAACCGACAGGAGACGAGGAAAAACCCGTCCCTGACAGCGAGTAACCCTCCCGTCATCACCATTTTTAGAGCTTTTTTAGTTTTTTCCCTGAACTTTTTACCGGGACACTTCATTTTACCCGGGCAGCCAAATCACGCATCAGATTCACAAGGGTCTTATTACCCGCTGCACCAATCCCTCTCATAAAACAGGGGGATTACACGATGTTCCGGACTCTTATCAGGGTTACTACCACAAAGGAGAACGAGATATTCAACATTACCGACAGTGTCGCGGATGCCGTAACCAAGAGCGGGATCCGGGAGGGACTGGTCCATCTTTTCGTTCAGCATTCAACAGCAGCCCTGACCGTGATCGAATACGAACCAGGAGTCCTGTCTGACCTTACCCGGTCCCTGACTGTGCTTGCACCGGATAATGCAGAATATGCCCACAACACGAAATGGGGGGACGGTAACGGGAGATCGCATGTCAAAGCTGCGCTGGTCGGTCCTTCCCTTACTATCCCGATATCTGACGGAAACCTGTGCTGTGGCACCTGGCAGCAGGTCGTGCTCCTCGAACTGGATGTAAACGCCGGCCGGGACCGGACTATCATCTGCACGGTAACCGGGGAATAACCGGGAATATGCAGGAAAACCGTTCCCTTACTTTCCCGACACATGAGCCAAATGCTAATATTCCACCATAATGAAACGATCATCCATGAGCGCGACTCTCCGGCAGCAGATCGAAAAAAAATGTGCCGGCATGGACATTCCTCTTGTGGGGTTCGCACCAGCCGACCGGTGGGAAGACCCGGCCGAGGGTCCCCTCGTACCAAAAGAGTTCCGGCCCCGGGCAATTTTTCCCGGGACAAACACGGTTATCGTGATTGGATTTCCCGTCAGCTTCCCGGTTGTCGATACCGCTCCTTCGATCTGGTACCACGAGCTCTACCGGACGATAAATACTCTGCTCGACTCCTGCGGGTACCGCATCTCCCTATTTTTGAATGCCGCCGGTCACCCATCGGTCTGGATTCCCCGGGACGGGTACGGGTCCATTGAAGTCCTGATAAAAAACCCGGTAGCTTTTTTTTCCCACCGGCACGCGGCGTATTATGCCGGTCTTGGCAATTTCGGGGTAAACAATATGCTTCTCACACCGGAGTACGGCCCCCGGATCCGGTTCGCATCGATCTTTACCACGGCAGAGATCGCGGGAGAACCACTCTACGAAAAACCGCTCTGCACGCGGTGCATGAAATGTGTCAGCGCCTGCCCGGCAGAAGCAATTCCCCGGACCGGATACCCTGAAGGGCGCACCGACAAAAAAGCCTGTGCGCTTAATTCCCGGGAGCTCAACCGGCGGCATATTTCACCCTGCGGCGGCTGCATCCGGGTCTGTCCGGTCGGGAACGACAGGAAATTCTATGGGATGGATAACATGAGGATATATTGCGAGGATACGCCGGAATCGCTCCCTTTCAAGAGGATACGCGACCATGTCAGGTCGTACGGGTCGGAATGATTGCGCGGAGAATATGATCGGCCACTAAATGGCTGGCATGTCCGCAGACCCCCGGTAATATCCCTTCGGGACTATGCCGCTCTTTCCGGAGAAAGCCCCGGGATACCCGGAGAGCTTGTGGAAGCCAGCACCCGATCTCCGGGAAATGATATTCTCGTTAGCCACAGCACGGGCAAGCGCACGGAATACCCGGTCCGGAACCGGGGAGTACAGGATCACCGGCATCTTTTCCGAGAGCCTGTCGAGGTTTTCGGCAACCAGGGGGATCATGTCCGAGGCCCCATCAAAGATCTCCGGGGAATGCTCGATTATAAGGGCAGACCGGGACGACGAAAATTCTGCATCTTTCAGGAACCGGTACAGCCGGTGGGCAGACCTCACCCGGGTTATCCCGCAGGAGACCGTACTTGCAAGGATGCCGGGAAGGACAAACGATGCGCCGGGGCCAGTCACCAGTCTGACGCCATCGTGCAGTACCGGGATCTGGGAGACAATGTCAAACAGTACGTTCTCGGGAGCGACAAGGGGAATCACGGAGTCCGGAAAAACGGGAACCGTAGTGGGGGCAGGGAAGGGAAAACCGGCGGGACAGTTCATAAACAATGATCCGTTGCCCGGAACCTGTAATGAAAAGAAGCGCGGGCGGGGTGAAAGTGTCCCGATGATGAGGGATGGTTCCTGTTTGCAGCCACCAGCTCAACAAAAAAAAGGGTTTCAGGCTGCCCGCTCTTTGGGGATTGCCCGGATAGATTTGTAAAAGAAGTACCCGACAATCCCGAAGGTAATGAGCGGGGAGACGAAACTAGGAATTCCAATCCCGAAACTGTCGGCAATCATGATGATGCCAAGGCAGAAAATCGAGTACATCGCCCCGTTCTTGAGATATCGGTATTTCTTGATAGAATCGATATTCCTGACGGTAATTTCCCGGACAATAACCGCCCCGAGCCCGTTCCCGATAATAATGAGCGGGACTGCCATGGTAAAGGCAAACGCCCCTAGGACTCCGTCAATAGAGAACGTGGCATCAATAATCTCGAGATAGAATATCTTGCTCACATCCGAGATGTTCCCTGATACCATCTTTCGTTCCTGCTCTTCAGCGTTCTGCCGGAAACCGTGGACGATGAAAAACGCGGTCGAGCCAACCACGGCCCCGAATGCCATCATCGGGTTTCTCCCGAGTGCCAGCCAGACAATCGCTGCAAGGAGCAAAGAGACAATGGCAAAGAACCAGACCCCTTTGGTCGCAATATAGCGCTCTCCCCACACCCCATAGTTCTTGCTTTCCAGAAACAGCCAGTGGAGGAAGAGGAATAAAAGGAATGTCCCCCCCGCGATGAGGAGGACCGGGGCCGACTGCTCAATCGCTGCGAGAACCAGGGGATCGCTTGAGAACGTCGCAGTCAGCGCACCCACCGGTCCGAGAGAGGGAGTGGACAGCCACACAATCAGCCACGGCAGGACGCCCCTGACAACAAAAACCGCAAAAAGCAGTCCCCACACCAGGAACCAGCGTCGGGCTTTCTCTTTCATTGTCGAAAGCACCTCGGCATTGATAATGGCGTTATCGATGCTCGTGATAGTCTCAAACAGGCAGAGCCCGGCAATGATCAGGATGATTGAGAAAATATCCATGAAACAGGATCCTGTACGTTTTGGACCGGTATAAATTTTCGCGCCAAAACAAGCGCCAGAAGATCATTACACCCGGACGGGACTGCGCTGGTGATCTTTTATTTTGAGCTTTTCACGGGAATTATGCCGGTCACCCGCCGGGAAAAGGATTCTTTAAACATCTGGCCGGCGAACGGATGATTATCCGGAATATTTACCAGTACGCGATGTGATACCGATGCCAGAAGGGATCGCAGAACCATACGGGGCCTTCGAACGAACACGGCGCCGTATTTTCAATATCATCGAGGACAGTCCGACGCCGAGCGTCTGGGCCCCGCGTTTTAATATCTTCATGACGGCAGTCATCCTCCTCAATATCTTCATTGTCGTCATCGAATCCGTGGAATCGCTGTATGCCGTCTATGGCTGGATTTTCGAGCTCATCGATCTTTTCTCTGTTATCATCTTTACCGTGGAATATGCCCTCAGAATCTGGACCTGCACGCTCCACCCTAAGTTCCAGCGCACGGTCTCCGGACGGCTCCGGTTTGCAGCGACCCCGATGGCAATTGTGGACCTCATTGCAATCCTGCCGTTCTACCTGCCGATGTTCCTCCCGGTCGATTTAAGGGTCCTGAGGATGCTCAGGCTCATGCGTCTGCTGCGGATATTAAAGATCGGCAGGTATTCAGCCTCGGTAAAAACATTTGAGAAGGTTCTTGTAAAAAAGAAAGAAGAGATCCTGCTTGCCCTTGCCATTCTGCTGCTCGTGCTTGTACTCGCTTCGAGCCTGATGTACACGGTCGAACACGATGCACAGCCGGATAAGTTTGCAGACATACCCCATTCGATGTGGTGGGGGATCGTAACGCTTGCTACCGTAGGGTATGGGGACGTGTACCCGATCACGCCTCTTGGGCAGTTCCTTGGTGCCATTGTCATCGTTGTCGGAATTGGCGTTTTTGCATTACCGGCAGGTATCTTTGCATCGGGTTTTGTCGATGTAATAAACGAGAAACATGAAGCCGGGTATGTCTGCCCTTACTGCGGCCACCGCCATGACGGCGAGGGAAACAAGCTCGATCCGGAAGATCCTCCGGATACGTCGTTGCCGGAAAATCCGGCGGATCGCAAACCACCACAACATTAGGATTGCTCACCGGTAACTGAATGGAACATTCCGGTGGATGTGCATTTTTCCCGGCCGGTCCTGCGTACAGTTCGGTGCGTTTAAGACACGGGACGACACACTTCCGGAACAGGGAGCAGGGATCGTATGGTCTTTACCTGCGCACAGTGCGGGGAGTGTTGCAGTCACCTGGGGCTGGTGCACAGCATAACTGAAGATCACGGAAATTACAAGTTCGTGGTCTTTAACCGGTACACCAACGAGTCAAACGTAGTTACCATCGATCCAGACAAGCACGCGCTTTTCGAGGATAAGAGCATTTTTGAAAAACTCCCTGAGGCCTGCCCGTTTTTCCGGCACCAGCCGGGGTCTGAACTGGCGTTCTGCACGGTCCATCTGACCCGGCCGGAGATCTGTCGGGACTATGGCTGCTGGAGGATGCTGATCCTGAAGCCGTCCGGACAGAGGGCAGGAAGGATCATGTTCTCGCGGTATCTCTGTTCCGAGGATGAGCTGCTGACCCGGATATTTGCCGAATGCATCGACCCGGTCCGGGAACCGGACGACCGGAAATGGGACAACCTGGTTATCCGGATATTGACACAAAAAGGATTCATTGTCCGGACCTGAAGCCGGGGACTCCCTGCCATCACACACGAGTTTCCTTGGCATGGGGGTACCCCCACCCGGCCCGGGATCGATCACACCCCCTCCCCCCATACAAGGGTTATTCGGACATACCCCCTTCACCCACCCCCCATAACCGGCAAGGGATGGATTACACCTACGACTGCATTTTCGGGGCACTATTTCTCATGGAATCCCGACGGAAAGGGCGGTGGATCACGGAACATGAAGAAGGCACATGGGGCGAAGGGGCCCCGCCCGGCCGAAGGCGTACCCTCCGCGAGGACCCTTCCCTTCCTTCACCACACCCCCGGGGGATCCATGGCCCGATCCACAAGACCCCCCTTTAGCAGGTGCATAAACCTAAATGAAAGGCAGCTCGATCCCTGCGCCGCTCTTCATCGCAACCGACGCTATCGCAAGGTCCTGGATCGCAAGGCCCGTGGAGTCAAAAACCGTGATCTCTTCCCGGCTTTCGCGCCGGCATTTGCCGATCACAACTTCGCCGAGAGTACCTGCGATCATGGCCGGTTGGAACAGGCCCTGTGTTATCGGGACGTTGATCTCCCCGGAATGGACTGCCTGGGCCGGGTCGTCTACAAAAACCCGGGCCCGGGCAAGGATTGCGGGATCGAGTTCTTCTTTCCCCGGCGCATCGGCACCGATGGCATTGATATGGGTACCCTCATGGATCCATGCACTTTTTACAAGCGGCGATCTTGATGGCGTAGTCGTCACCAGCAGATCGCAGTCGCAGGCCTGTTCCAGGGTAACGCTTTTCTCGTCAGGCCCTGCCATCGACAGGGTTCTGGCAAACGCTTCGGCATGAGCCGGGTTCCGGCTCCATGCCCTGATCTCCGTCACGACAAGTTCTTCCCGGATCGCCCGGACCTGCGCTTCAGCCTGGCGCCCGGCACCGATGACCCCGAGCACAACCTCTTTTTTGGGTGACAGGTACTTTGCTGCTACCGCCCCGGCCCCCCCGGTCCTCATATCCGTAAGCCGGGTCGCATTCAGGATTGCCGTGGGCTGTCCGGTCATGGTATCGAGGATAACGGTCAGGGCCATCACCGTGGGAAGCCCGAGACCCGGGTTATCCGGGTGAACGTTGACGATTTTGACCCCGGCAAGATCCAGCGAGGGGAGATATCCCGGCATGGTCCGGAAATCCCCTTTTGGCAGTGTCACTTACAGCTTTGGCGGCATCTGGACAAGTCCCTTCCCGTGATCGGCAAATGCAGCCTCCACTGCACGGTTGACCGCCCTGGGGAGGAGACCTTGTTCCGGATCGGGAGAATAGCGCATATCCGATCTTCCCATTTTCCGGGATTTAGAGATATGCACGCTCGCCATGAACCGGGAAGTGGCCGGCCATTTTACAAAAAACCCGGAAAGGAAAATTTCAATCAGAAGAGGAATTCAGGGGGGAAAAACAGAGAGGAAATAAAACGAAAAATCAGGCGTATTCCATTTCCTTGAGGGTTTTTTCCGCAAGGTCTTTCATCCGGGCGGATATCCGTGCCGAAGACGTATAATCGACGTCTTTCATGGCATCCGCGATCTCGTTACCCAGGACAAAGATTGCATATTTGTGCTCGAGCTTGCTCTTGTGCAGCTGGGTAGGAGTGATTTTCAGCGCAGTATACTGGGAAAACTTGAGATCGGGATTTACCTCTTCAAAATAGTTTTTCACATCGTAGAGCATCTGATGGAGATTGATAAGTTCTTCCTTGTGCATCCTGCCACACCAAAGTGTTACATGGTGCGGAACTTGCATAAATAAATATGGATGGGCCCAAAATTACGGGCTCATTTTCATCAACCGGATGCTTAACGGCCTTTTTATAATTCCTTTGAAATCTTTTGCGGCAACAAATTCCATGCCTTTCCAGACCAGCCGGTCCAGCAGTTTCTGGTCGACAGCACGGTCAACCACAAGACCGGTAACACCGGGCTCAATGGTATCCACGGTCTTTTCAACTTCATCGGACCGGGTCTCTTTTACAACGATCATGTCCTCGTTCAGGAACCGGGCGATGTTGTGTCCCCGGACATCATCCATATGGTCGCGGATGGTAATGGGGCCTTTCTGGCCGCCCTCTTTGACTTTTTTTGCTACAGGTGCGGTCCTCTGGGAGGTTTCGTGCATCAGGTCCCCGGTATCCGCTGACTGCACCGGAGCCTTCGGGAGGTCTGCTGGCAGTTCTGCTGCATCCTCGAAGTACTGGTCACGGACATACTCGACCGGCACCTTGTTTCTCAGGGTCTTTATGACCTCTTTTCTGGTCATATCCTCAACGCTTTTTCCCCGGGGGGAAAACGCGACATAGTCGATATCTGCCATCTGGAGCAGCTCCCGTAGGATGAGTTCGCCGCCCCGGTCGCCATCGAAAAATGCCGTGGTCGTCTTCTTCTCGCAGAGATCGACAATGGATTTGGGGATGTTTGTCCCTTCGACAGCCACTGAGTTCTTTATCCCGTACCGCAGCAGGTTGATGACATCTGCCCTGCCCTCGACGATGATGATCGCATCTGAATCAAGGACATGCGGACCCGCCGGCATCTTCTCTTCGCCAATAGTCCCGACCTTTTCGATCCGTATGGCCTGGCGGACATCGTCGAGGAGCTCATCGCTGTCAATAGCACCATCTTCAAAGCGCTCAATCAGAAGCACCTTTGCCCGCTCGACAATTTTCTTGCGTCTGCTGACCCGGATGTCTTCAATCGACCCCACGGTGACCTGTGCGATACAGGGACCTACGCGGTCGATGGTCTCAAGAGATGCAGCAAGGATTGCTGTCTCTGCCCGGTCAAGAGATGTCGAGATCAGGATCTCGCCGGTCGTCTCGCCCTTCTTACTGGTGATCTGTACATCAATCCTACCGACCCGCCCGGTCCGCTGGAGGTCCCGCAGGTCAAGGTCTTCGCCGAGTAACCCTTCAGTCTGCCCGAAAATCGCGCCGACTACGTCAGGTTTCTCGACCACCCCCTCGGCAGTGAGATTAAGGTGAATAAGGTACTTGGTAGTATCCGGTGAATACACGTAAATGCACCCCCATGTATCAAGCGATAGATGAAATGCGTGATCATAGGTATACGAGAGTATAGCGTGTATCATTACTTAAAAGGTCGGTTTCAGATCAGCGTGATTTATACAACATTTCCGAATAAAACCGGTTTTTAAGAGTGACTCGAAAGAGAACCGCGTCTTGTCGTGGCAGGGTTAGCCCAGTCTGGCTGACAGGACCCCGGTGAGCTGCTCCCGGGTGATACCGGAAATCCGGATCTTTTTCTGTGACGAGGTAACCCCAGAGACAAGCGTTACCGCAGATATCGGAACGTCCAATGTGGAGCTTATAAGCTCAAGTACTGCCCTGTTTGCTTTTCCGCCAACAGCAGGAGCAGAAACGCGGCAGCCGACTGCCCGGCGCCATTCATTATACCCGGCAGGAAAGAGATCTGTTCTGGCACCGGCTGATACTTCAATGGTAAGAATAGTTCCGTCCCGGTCTGTGGTAAGGGCATCGGATAGAGCGGGCATGAAAAACACCAGAACTGCCGAAAAGGAAGTGTCGCCCGGCTTAAACATACACGGATCACCAGTGGCTGCTGCCTTCCTTCACCGGTAGATAAAACCCTCAGCCGGGCGTATGCCTGTCGCGCACCCGGGTTGTCCCATGGATCACATCCAGGCACTTGCCAATCGATCACCCGGGGACCTATGGGTACGCATGTATCGGCACCATGTTCATCTGTTGCACAGGGTATTGAGTGTTTCCCTGACAACCGATCTGGGGGGAAATGTTTTACCGTATGGCCTGGGAATTACCTGCTCCGGGTGCAGACTGGTATCCTTTTCCGGGATACCAGACCGGACTCCCCCGGGTAAATTCGCCATCATCGTACACGACTTCGCCGTTCATGATGACGATTTGTGGGAATACTGCCCTGTGCCCTTCAAATGGCGTCCAGCCGCACCTGCTGTGGAGGTCTTCCGCTGCGATGACCCGGCTTTTTTTGGGATATATCGCAAAATCAGCCCGGTCACCGGGCCGAAACCCTGCCGGGGGAATCCCGATAAGGGTCGCCGGAGCTTTCGAGGTCTTATGGATGAGGTCGACAAGGGAGATCCGTTTTTCGAGCACTTCTGCCATGAGCAGGGGAACCATGGTCTCCACGCCCGGTATACCCGATGGAGCCCGGGAAAAAGGCCCGGATTTCTCTTTTAGGGTGTGGGGGGCGTGGTCGGAGGCGATCATATCGATCCGGTTCCACCGGCTCCAGAGTTCCTTTCGCTCTTTTTCTGACCGGACCGGGGGATTGACCTTGAGATGCGTATCCGCGGGGGATGCGCCGTCACAAGACAGGAAGAGGTGATGGGGGGTGACTTCGACCGAACCGGCCGCGGCATCGATAGACCGGGCGGAACTCATGTGACAAAAATGAATCCGGCAGCCAGCAGTGTTGCAGGCCTGCACCGCATGCACTGCCTCCCGTTCGCATAACGTTGACCGGAGGGTATCGTGCGCGAGAAGATCCGTATCCTCTCCGGGAACCACGCTTTCTGCATGGATTGTTGCAAGCCCTCCAAAAGCGCGGATACGCTCAAGCGCCCGCGATAAATCTGCAGGAGATAGTACTTCACCGTAGCTTGACGGGGCAAAAAAGGTCTCCCCGAATGCCATCGCGCCTGCCTTCCACATAGTATCGAGCGGGGTATCCGGGGTGACTGCGCTGTTAATGGCAAAACTGCACCATGAATGCGCCTGTGCATCGCAGACCCTCTCTGAAAATGCCTCAGGGGTGGTGAGTGGGGGAATGGTATTGGGTTGGTCGACAACGACGGTAACCCCTCCGGCAAGGGCACTCCTGCTCCCGGATTCCCAGTCCTCTTTTGCCGATTGCGGCCCGCCCCGCATATGGACATGGACGTCGACTGCAGCCGGCAGGACAAAAAGACCCGTGCAGTCAAGCATCTTTTCCGTCGGACCGGTTGCCCCGCAGCGGAGCACATGGCCCTCGCGGATCGAAATATCACCGGTGTGCCCATCAGCAGTGCTGACATTTTTTAAAACAAGGTCCGGTCGCTGCTCCATGATGATCAGATCGGAAGAGGTACCATATAGTCGTGCTGTCCTTTTGTGAAGATTTCGTAAACTTCCGGGGAACCACAATGCTTTTGACTTCTCTTCCTGAACATGGTAGTATTGATCCGGAGTCCGGTGCACAGGCTGTTTCGCTCACCGGTCCGGACCGGGGGAGATCATGGATAAGATCATAAAAACCACGCTCGGACTTTTTATCGTATTACTTGTCGCATTTGTTGCCGTGACGGCCTATACATCTTATATCGATACAGCGTACCGGAATTCGCTTACTTCGCAGTATACGTATTCCTTCACACTCTCCACAGACGCGGTCCTGACAAATGTCACGCTCTTTGTACCGGTCCCTGAGGACACCAAAAGCAATTCGCCCGTGATCGAAACTATTGGATCCGGCGCAGTAACCGGGGTACCGACAGGATGGAAGACCGCCCTTTTTGGCACAGGCAAATCAACGCTCCTGAAGATCTGGGCCCCACAGATCGGGGAAACTTCGGCAAATGGCGCACCGGTAAATACAACCATCACCTTTGCGGCAACTGCGAATTCACCCACGGCAATCGACACGCTCAACCCTGTGGCAAATGCAAGTGTCTTCCGCCCCGTGCAGAAACTCAATACCATCGTATGCACCGGGAATGACGGCAGCACGGTTTGCTCATCCTACCAGACAAGTATCTATGCAAGCTACAGTGCTGATCCGTCAGCGACGGTGACCATACATTCCACGGTGATCGGAACGAATACCTGGACCATCTTCAAGACTGAAGCAAACGCGTACAAAAACCAGATTTCTGTCGGGATCCAGGGGCCAAATAAGGGCTGGGTCACTGCCGAGGGTTGGATTGGCGCTGGAGAGGGGACATACACCACATCATAATATCCCTTTTACAAGCACTTTTTACATGAGGGCAACGATACCGCTGATTCCGTACCCATAACGATTTTTATCCCTGTCCGCGTCATAGTGGGATGTATGAAACAGACCGGAGACTTATCGTGTCCCTGACCGGTCCCGGGACCGGCAGCGGGAAGTACCGGGCGGCAATCCGGCCCGGCCTTTGTGTGGATATCGTCTTAAAAGCAGACCAGCGGAGCGGAAAGCTGACCAGAGGTATCGTAAAAGAGATCCTGACCAATTCCTCGTTCCATCCCCACGGGATCAAGGTCAGGCTTGCCACCGGGCAGGTTGGACGGATTGAATGCATCGTGAACGCGGGAGATGACGACCCGGGCAAGGATCACTGACCCGGTAATTGGTTTCGTTCCCGTTTTTGGGTTTAGCATGGCTTTCCGCAGAGCAGCCGGAGGATTTCCGGTTCGGCAATCGGCAGATCGGCCGGTTCATACCAGATCTCCAGTTTTCTGTCCCCGATGACCGCACGCATGTTCATGTTGGGCTTGCGTACGAACGTAAAGAGCGGCTTTGGGGAGAAATCCATGATATACACTGAGCCAAACGGCTCAAGCCTCCCGGCGAGCTCTTGTGTGAATGGTTCCGAGAGCAGGTATTCTTTTTTTACCCGGCCGTCTGCGCACTGTTTGTGGGCCTGTTCAGCGACAATGAGCATGATCTGCAACCTCCACGATAATTTCTGCCGCCCTCCGGCAGTCATCGGTTGGTGTAAGACAGGACTGGCTTATCCTGATACACCCCACACCCCCGTCGATTTTTTCATGGATGAGCGGGGCGCAGTGCAGGCCGGTCCGGGTCACAATCCCATACATGTTCCTCAGGATAAATCCGGCATCGTCATTCCCAAGCATATCAAAATTAAATGAGATCACCGGGAGTTCAGGATCCGGGTTGTATACGGAAATACTCCCACACCCGGAGAATGCGTCAAGGAAGATCCGGTTTTGCACCCGTGTCACCTCCTTAACGGAATCCATCCTTTTCCGGGACAGGAACCGGATCCCGGCGGCAAGGGAGATGATCCCCGGATAGTTATGCGTCCCGGCCTCGTACTTCTCCGGCAGGCTGTCCGGGTGGAATGGGGATTTTGAATGTGTCCCGGTACCTCCCTGTCGGGTTGATGCAACCTGGTCGGGGTCCCGGATGTAAAACCCGCCAATCCCCGGATAACCAAAAAGGTACTTGTGGCCGGTAAAGACAAATGCATCCACCGGCAGGTCTGACAGGTTGACAGGGACAAGCCCCGCTGTCTGGGCTCCGTCAACGACAAAATAAATCCCCTGTTCATGGAGGGTTTTACCAATGGCCGCAATATCCTGGACCGAACCAAGGACATTTGAACCATGTGCCATGAGCATGAGCCGGGTATCGGGACGAATTCCTTCTGCAACAGCGGACGGGTTAATGTGCGTCCCGGTACAGGGAACAACGGTTATCGAACATTTTCCTTCTGCTTCAAGCGTGCGCAAGGGTCTGATTACAGAGTTGTGGTCAAGCTCGGTAAGAAGTACGTGGAAGGGTTCCTTATGTTTTCGTGCAAAGCCCTGGATGAGCATGTTGAGCGCATCGGTCGCGTTGGATCCAAAAACGATATGATCCGGTTCCGGTGCGCCAAGATAACGGGCAACGGTCTGCCGGGCATCTGATACACAATCCGTTGACAACGTATTGGTGGAACGGCCCGCTTCATTGAACGGCGTTAAAAATGATTCATTCACAGCGGCGATTACTTCAGGGGGTTTTGGCCAGCTGGTCGCTGCATTATTGAGGTAAATCATGGGGGTTTCCCTGTCAGTGGTCATCTGTTCCGGCTGTACTACCGGGCCGTGGGGCTACTGCGTTTCTATCATATGGTAAGCAATGTGCCTTTTAATAGTTATTCAATGGAAGCTTACTTCCATAATATATTAATAAAATTAACTATAACATTCTTTCAGCGAATTATGGTAATACCCTGCATATCTTCACACCAGTACATCACCCGGCAACCGGATCCATCTCTCTATCATGAAAGAAAATGTACCACCCTTACCGGAACCTGCCAGGAAGATGCCGTACTCAAATCGTTTCTTCTGCCTCCTGAAGCAGAACCGGATGTTTTCTACCGTCAGGTAAACTCTATGGCAACGGAAGCCTGCAAGTTCTTTGCCCTGATGAGCGCGACCGGCATACGGATTTTCGATCACCTCACGGTCCCGGTGACCTGCGAAGCAGTCGCAGAGAAGTTCCCCAAATCCGACCAGATCCCGGAACTGCTTGCAGTGCTCTGTGAATGCGGTTTTGTCCGAAAGGATAATGGCACGTATGTCAACACGCCGCTTGCAGCAGCATTCCTGGACAGCGAATCTCCGTATTCCCAGGAAGAGTACATGGAAAAACTCCGGATACGGATGCATGAACTCTGGTACAACCTGCCCGAGATTATCCGGCAGGGGCCGGTCTACTACAACAAAAAGGAGTTTTTCTCCCGGATGGTCCTCCCGTCCATGGCAGCAAATGCCCTGACCGGGCGTCTCCAGCATGTGGTCCGCGCAATCATGGAACTGCCCGGAACTTCGGGACACTCCCGGATGCTTGACCTTGGCGGCGGACACGGGCTCTATGCCATAGCACTTGCCCGGCTCAACCCGGAGATGGAATGCACCGTCTTTGATCTTCCCGAAGTTATCAGTGTCACACAGGAATACATCGACCGCTACCAGGTCAAAGACCGGGTGGGAACTCTTGGCGGCGACTTTTTCAAAGATGACTTCGGTTCCGGGTATAATCTCATCCTGTCCTCGTCAAACCCGAGTGGAAAACGAACCGACATGATACCGAGGATCAGCGCCGCCCTCTCGTCGGGGGGATATTTTGTGAATGTCCAGGGGGGGGACGTCGAGAAAGAGAAAACCTGCATATCCGAGCTCGAAGCCCGAATGTGGAGATTCTCGGATGAACCGGAATGGCGGACCCGGGGGGGAAAACGGCGTCCCCTCCTGACCGACCCGTACTTCGAGGCACTGACAAAATCCGATATCGAGGTTGTCTCGATCATGAAGATCCAGGACTCGTTCAGGATGGACGATGCCGTGACCATGACCATCTGCCAGAAACCGGACCGGAAGACCGACAAGACCCGGATGCCGCTCGCGATGGGGGTGTATGGATGTATCCAGCCCCCCTGGACCGGGCCGGCTGCCGGAACCCTTACCGGGTTTAGCCATGTTCAGGGAAGCATAAAACGGGCAAATCCCGTCAGGAACCTTACTGATGACTGCTGAACCCGGCAGCAGAACAGGCACTACCGGTAATTCCCTGTAGAATGGAGGCTTTTAAAAAATAATGATACCATGAATCACAAAAACAACAACTTTCGGCACGCCCCGACCACATAATATTATCCACCACCACACACATCACAGACAAGCTCGATACAAATTCTCTTTTTATTGACGATTGCAAAATCAAACCGTGCAAGAACCGGGTCGCAGATTCGCTTCCGGAGATTGCATTATATTCCATGAGGAATGGAACACTCTCGCATGGACGCCATAACTACACTCATGACACGCCGCAGTGTCAGGAAATTCAAACCGGACCAGATCCCCGATCCTGTACTTGGGCAGATTATCCGGGCCGGCACGTATGCCCCGTCAGCACTTGCCCTCCAGCCCTGGGCCTTTATCATTGTTCAGGACCAGGAGTTCCTTTCCCGGGTATCCGGGTACTGCCTTCCGCGCATGATCGCTGCCATGAAGGACTCGCATGGTGGGATATCCGAAATGTTCCGGGCTCTTCTTGAAAGCCCGGACTACCACCTCTATTACCATGCACCGACCGTTATCCTGCTTGTCGGAAAGACCAAAAGCCGGTTTCGGGAGATCGATGTTTCGCTCTGTGCAGAGAACATGATGCTTGCCGCTCATGCCCTCGGCCTTGGGAGCTGCTGGATCGGGTCGACCGAAGTCTCCTACGACAACCCGGAGCTTGTTTCAGGCTGGAAGATACCTGAAGGGTACAGCCCGGTCGGAACCATTGCCTTTGGCTATCCTGACGAATCACCGGAACTCCACACAAAAAACAAACCGCTGATTGTCCGGGTATGATACCCGGGAGACTTTTTTTTTTAAAAGATTTTTAAAACAGGAACGATGCGAGGGATGGGAGTTGAACCCATGAATCCCTGCGGAACTGGATCTTAAGTCCAGCCGATTTGGCCACTTTCGTACCCTCGCGCCCTATAGTATTTGACGCAGACCATAAAAAGAATCGGTGTCCCGCCAGGCACTGGCCATGTCATACCAGGCCCCTGAAACACAGGTCAGTTCCTGCGTTTCAGGAATATTGCAAAGATCCCAAGGGCGATGATTGCAGGAACCACCGACAATGGCGACTGAGTGGGGGCAGGAGTTTCAGTATCCGTGACCTCTGTAGATTCCACGGTCACTGAGGAGGTCGGCAATTCCGTGGAGACGTGCGTAGCGGTCATGAGGGTTGTCTTCACCCGGCTTGTTGGCGTCGTAAGGACCGGATCCGGGCTGATCGTATACCCATAGAGGTTTATCTTGTCCGCTGCTGCCACAAAACTCCCCCCGGAATTCAGTGCAACAGACCTCTGCTGGATGGTTGCCGGGGTCGAAATCGAACCTGCCACCGATCCATCGCGGTTCAGAATCACAAGCTGGTTGTCAATGGATGCCACAGCAACCCTGCTTCCATCGCGCGATACGCTCACGGCATTGACGGCCTGTCCTGCGGAATATGCTGATTTTACCGTCCCGGTGGAGTCAAGGATGTACACTTTCCCGTCTCCGCTCCCGATCGCAATGACCCGGCCGTTTCCCGAACTGGAAATATCCGTGATTGACTGGCTGCTGACTTTCTTCTGCCAGCTCACGCTCCCGCCTTGGGTATACGCAGTCACCGTACCCCCGCCTGCCGCATAGATCACCGATCCCTCCGGGGGAATAACGATAAATGACTCTACGATATCGGTCCGGTTGTCGCTCCACACAAGCGAGAGCCCGGGGCTTACACCCCTCATGCCCATGTTTGTCGAGAGCACCACAAGGTCAGATGACGGTACGACACCCATCGCGACCGCCGGTTCAAGAAGGATCGTCCCGTAACTCTCACCATTCTTTCCCCAGGTCCTGAGGTACCCGGCCGAATCTGCGGTGGCGACAATGGATGCATTCGGCGACACGGCAACTGCCGTGACCGGTGACCCCATCGACCGCGACCAGACTGCCGAACCTGAGCTGTCAAGCATCCGGATGCTTGTCCCGCTCGCGGTAACGACACAGCTGCCATCATCGCTCATCACCCCGCTGCCGCCGTCGTACCCTCCCCAGAGGACATTTCCTTGAGCAGAGACCCCCATCGTATTACTGCTGACAAATACCCAGGACCCGTCATCAGACATCGTGACCCCGGACATCGGCTGCCCGGCCGGGGAGGTCGCTTTCCAGGCGGAATTGATCGTCAGTCCGGACACCGAGGCTGCAAGCAGGCATATGCCAATCAGCAGGACCGGCACCATGAATCTTATATCAGGCATACGTAATCCCAAAAAACCATACGATACACAAACATTTGAGCAAATCTGTCCGGATAACACGGGGGCATGAACCGTACATCAGAGCACAGAACATCAGATCTTCATAGCCGAAACATCATAACCAAAAAAGATCCCACGCATTTTATGTCTGGGTAGATAATACTCTATCCGGCGAGTGCATGACTGGATTTAACTATACCGGCTGGGTTGAACTTGACGGCAGGAAACTGGATCCGGCCGAGGTAGAGAAGATATGCAGGACCAATCCCGAACAGGCAAAAAAATTTGGCGGGGAATTTTCTTTTTCGTTTGACTCCTGCCTTGCCCGGGACCATTTCGGCATTATCGCGGGTCCGGGAGAGAAAGGGGCACTGGTCTGCAACGGGAAGACCGTTACTGCCATCGATCCAGACCCCTCACCCTGCACCCTTGACGAGGCAATCGAAACGGCCGTAAAACTCAGAAGTGACGAGGGCGTTGTCGCACTATCAGGAGGTGTAGATTCAAGCCTTGTAGCCGCCCTTGCCGGTCGGGAGTGCGTGGCTATCGGGTTAGAGGATTCCCACGATCTTGTCCAGGCAGAACATGCGGCAGAGCTGCTCGGTCTTTCCTGCACGATAGTAGTCATCGACCCTGAAGAAATCGAGGAAGCCCTTCCCAAGGTTGTAAAGGTCATCCCGAAAAAAGACCCGGTGAACACCGGGATCGCGGTCACCCAGTACTTCATCTCCCGATGGGCAGGAGCAAAGGGTTACCGGCGCATCATTACCGGGCAGGGGGCAGACGAGCTCTTCGGCGGCTATGCACGGTACCTGTCATCGCCAGACCTTGAAGATGACCTTGCACGCGATGTTGCCGGCCTTGAACTCCAGGCAGCGCGTGACCAGGCTGTCGCGGCCTTAAATGGCACCTACCTCTCCATGCCGTACCTGGACGTCCGGGTTGTGCGCGCCGCATGCGCGATCCCGGCATCAGAGAAAGTCCGGGACGGGCAGCGCAAAGTTCCCCTCCGTGAAGTTGCGGCCCGGCATATCCCGGAAGAACTTGCAGGTTACGGGAAAAAGGCCATGCAGTACGGGAGCGGGGTCTGGGGAGTACTACAAAAACTTGCCCGTAAAAACGGTTATAAAACGTCCATGCAAGATTACATAGACCACATCGGACGGGTTGATCATGGTCAGTGAAAAAGACGTGGAACATATCGGGGAACTTGCCGATATCGGGATCGATGCCGCCGAACTAGCCACATTTACCGGGCAGTTCAACGCCATCGTTGAATATTTTGATGTGCTGGATACGGTCCATGGTGACGGAGCCGCCACCCGGGATCTTTATAATATCTTAAGGGATGACGAAGTCGAACCCTCGCTCCCGCAGGATGTGGCAATACAGAACGCCGGTGCAAAGGAAGACGGATTTATCAAGGCACCACGGGTGATGTAGTGACAGCCCGTACACTTCACTTCGAACCTGACGACCGGTACAACGCGTTCCTTACGACATGCAAAGCACCGGAATGCGGGACCGGCAGACTTGCAGGAATCCCGGTCGCGGTCAAGGACAATATATCGACAAACGGGATCGAGACCACCTGTGCATCGAAGATTCTCAAAGGCTATGTCCCACCCTACGATGCACATGCGGTCGCACTCCTGAAAAGCGCAGGTGCGGCAGTTGCCGGCAAGACCAATATGGACGAGTTCGGGATGGGGACCAGTACTGAAAACTCGGCATTTGGCCCCACCCTAAATCCCCGGGACACCGGGAGGGTTCCCGGAGGATCCTCTGGAGGCAGTGCCGCCGCAGTCGCAGCAGGTATGGTCCGGATGGCGCTTGGTACCGATACCGGCGGATCGATCCGCTGCCCCGCATCGTTCTGCGGGATCGTGGGCTTAAAGCCAACCTACGGCCGGGTTTCCCGTTATGGCCTTATCGCGTATGCAAACTCTCTTGAGACGATCGGGCCGATGGCATCAAACGTGTCCGATGTCTCGCTCCTGATGTCGGTTATCGCCGGTCATGACAAACGCGATACAACCTCATATGACCGGCCCTACGACCACACCCCGTCAGCAGATATCAAGGGAACCCGGATCGGCATCCCGCAGGAATATTTCGGGAAAGGTGTTGACCCGGCAGTCGCAGCGGTCGTCAAAAAGGCGATCGGCCGGCTCGAAGAGCTTGGCGCGGTCACCGTCCCGTGCAGCATCCCTTCGATGGAATACGCTCTTGCTGCGTACTATGTGATCTGCACGAGCGAGGCGAGTTCGAACCTTGCCCGGTTCGATGGCGTTCGGTATGGCCCTGCGGTTGACACAAAAAAATCCTGGCATGCCGCATACCAGGACATCCGCCGGGAGGGATTCGGTCCCGAAGTCCGGCGCAGGATCATGCTTGGGACCTTTGCCCTCTCTTCAGGATATTACGGGAAATACTATACAAAGGCCCAGGTCGCCCGGGAGAACATCCGGAAAGACTTTGCCCGGCTCTTTTCCGATGTCGATGTCCTCTGCGGCCCGACCATGCCTACGATAGCATTCAGACTCGGCGAAAAGAGCGACCCGCTCTCCATGTACCTGTCCGATATCCTCACGGTCCCGGTTAACCTTGCCGGCATCCCGTCGATCTCGGTGCCCTGCGGTACGGTCCAGAACATGCCGGTCGGCCTCCAGATCATGGGCCGGCCCTTTGAGGACGAGCGCGTGATCGATGTCGCGTATGCGTACGAACAGGGGGGACAGCCATGAGCGAGAAGGTTTCCGGAGAAATGGAAGTGGTTGTCGGGCTTGAGGTCCACTGCCAGCTCGACACGAAAAGCAAGCTCTTCTGCGGCTGCTCGACCGATTACCGGAACGATGGCCCCAACACCCATGTCTGCCCAATCTGCCTCGGCCTTCCCGGCACGATGCCGATGCTCAACGAGAAGGTCATCCGGTACGCGATGAAGGTTGCAAAGGCCCTCAACTGCTCGATCTCGGAAGAGTCAGAATTCTCGCGGAAGAATTATTTCTACCCCGACCTCAACAAGGCCTACCAGATCACCCAGTACGATAAACCCCTTGCCCTTGGCGGTTACGTCGAAATCGAAGGGGACGACGGGAAAGAGCGGAAGATCCAGCTTACCCGTATCCATGTCGAGGAAGACCCGGGCCGGCTGGTGTATATGGGAAACGCCGAGCGCGGCCGTTACTCCCTTGTGGATTACAACCGTGCGGGTATCCCCTTGATCGAGATCGTCTCGGAACCGGACATGCGCTCGCCAAAGGAGGCGCGGAAGTTCCTGAACAAACTCCGGGCGACGCTCGAATACCTCGGTGTCTTCGATTCCGACAAGGAAGGATCGCTCCGTGTCGATGCGAACATCTCCATCCGGGGGAGCGAGCGGGTGGAAGTCAAAAACATTACCTCCTATAAGGGTGTGGAAAAGGCGCTTACCTTCGAAGTTACCCGACAGAAGAACCTGCTGAGGAGGGGTCTCAAAGTGGACCGTGAGACCCGACACTATCTCGAAGCCCGGGGAATTACCCAGTCTGCCCGTTCAAAAGAGATGGAAAACGACTACCGGTACTTCCCCGAGCCTGACCTTAGGCCGCTCCGGGTCGGTTCCTGGGTAAAAGACATCGCCCTTCCCGAGCTTCCCGATGCCCGGCGCGAGCGCTTTGTCACCCAGTATGCGTGTTCGTATAACCATGCCCGGACACTCACCGGCGAACTTAAGATGGCAAACTTCTTTGAAGCGGTTGTCGCCCACGATTCCGGGATCTGCTCCCTTGCCGCGACATGGATTGCCGACACGCTTGCCGGGGAACTCAACTACCGGGACATGGGAATCGATGCGGTCGACCCGGTAATGTTCGGCAGCCTCCTTCTTCTCCTGAAGGCAGGAACGATCACCGATAAGAGCGGGGTCGAGGTCCTGCGGGTCATGCTCGACGAGAAGCTCAAAGGTGAGACGGTCGAGACACCGGAAGCAATCGTGAAAAGGCTCAACCTTGCAAAGACCTCAGGTGACGACGGGGCGCTCCTTGCTATCCTCCACGAGGTAATTGCCGAAAATCCAAAAGCAATCGAGGACTACCGGGCCGGAAAGAAAGGGGCGATGAATTTCCTGGTCGGCCAGGTCATGAAGAAGACCCGGGGCCGGTTCGATCCCGGCGAGCTCAACACGCTCCTGGCAAAGACCCTTGCAAGCATGGAGCCGTGACCTGCCGTGCACCTGATTGTTGCGGAAAAGAACATCTCTGCAAGAAGGATAGCCCAGATTCTCGCTGAAGGTAAAAAAGTCGCCGAGAAAAAGGATGCCGGTGTCTCGACCTACAGTTTCGGGGAGACAACCACCGTGGGACTGCGGGGACACGTTGTCGAAGTAGATTTCGAGCCCGGGTATGAAAACTGGCGCAGCGAGATATACCCCCCGCGAAGTCTGATCGATGCAAAGACTATCAAGGTACCGACAGAAAAACGGATCGTCGCCCTTCTCCAGAAACTGGCCCGGCACGCTGACCGGGTTACCATTGCAACAGATTTTGATACCGAAGGAGAACTCATCGGGAAAGAGGCATACGAACTTATCCGGGCGGTCAACAAGAACGTAACGATCGACCGGGCACGGTTTTCCGCGATCACCCCGCAGGAAATAAAAACTGCGTTTGCCCATACGACCGAGCTCGATTTTGCGCTTGCGTCTGCCGGAGAAGCCAGGCAGTCTATCGATCTTATGTGGGGTGCTTCGCTCACCCGGTTTATCTCGCTTGCGGCACGGCGCGGGGGGAATAACATCCTCTCGGTGGGCCGGGTGCAGAGCCCGACCCTCTCCATGATTGTCGATCGGGAAAAAGAGATCGAGAAATTTGTCCCGGAAAAATACTGGCAGCTCGGCCTTCTCACCGAGAAATCCGGGGAGCAGATCGAGGCCCGGCACACGAACGGCCGGTTCAAGGACAAGGCCGCCGCAGAACTTGCCCGGGACAGGACAAAGGAGCCACTGGTCGTCACCGAGATAAAAGAGGGCACCAAGCAGGACCGTTCCCCCTCGCCATTCGATACCACAACCTACATTGTCGCCGCCGCCCGGCTCGGGTTTTCCGCTGCAAACGCAATGCGGATCGCAGAAGAGCTCTACATGAACGGGTACCTCTCGTACCCGAGGACCGACAACACGGTCTACCCGGCGTCCCTTGACTTAAACGGCGTGCTTGCCACGATCAAAAACTCGCCATTCCGAAAAGACGTCGAGTGGACGATTGCCCACCGCCGGGCCGAACCGACCCGGGGGAAGAAATCATCGACCGACCACCCGCCAATCCACCCGACCGGGGCCGCCACCCGGGAGATGCTCGGGGACGATGCATTCAGGATCTACGAACTTGTCCTCCGCAGGTTCCTTGCGACGCTCGCACCTGACGCGCTCTGGAAAACCTTAAAAGTAATCTTCGAAGCCGGCGGGGAACCCTACACCGTCACAGGCGGACAGCTCATCGACCCGGGCTGGCACGAGGTCTACCCATTCTCCGAAGCAAAGGAAACGATCCTCCCGGCTTTTATCACCGGGGAAAAACTCCCGATCAAAAAAGTCAATCTCGACGAGAAAGAGACACTTCCCCCGGCCCGGTACACGCAGAGCAAGCTCATCCAGCGGATGGAAGAGCTCGGCCTTGGGACAAAGAGCACCCGGCATGAAGTCATCGCAAAACTGGTTTCGCGCAAGTACGTCGAAGGAAACCCGCTGCGCCCGACTCTCGTCGGCCGGGTGGTGACCGAGGCGCTCGAACAGAATGCCGATGCGATCACAAAACCTGACATGACCCAGACCATCGAGTCGCACATGCAGCAGATAAAAGAGAGCAGGAGTACCCGCGACGATGTGATCCGCGAATCCCGGAGCATGCTCCATGCGGCATTCAACCAGCTTGAGGCAAACGCACAGGTCATCGGTGACGATATCCGGAACCGGACCGCAGAGGAGCTCAACCTCGGCAAATGCCCGGTCTGCGGCGGCACTCTTGCGATCAAGCACCTGCGGGGTTCGACGCAGTTCATCGGCTGCTCGCGTTATCCCGAATGCACGTTCAACATCGGTCTTCCGGTCACCCAGTGGGGCTGGGCCGTTCGGACCGACGACATCTGCGAGAAGCATCACCTCCACTTTGTCCGGCTTGTGCGGAAAGGTGCCCGTCCCTGGGATATCGGGTGCCCGCTCTGCCACCATATCAGTTCGAACGCAGAATCGCTTACCGAACTGCCTTCGATGAACGAAGGCCTGCTTGAAAAGGCGCGGTCAAAGCACATTTACACCGTCGCCGAGATCGTAAAGAGCGGCCCGGAAAAACTCGCATCTGCCCTCACCCTTGCCCCGGAAGCAGCACAGAAACTCAAAAGCGAGGCAGAAGCCATGCTTGAAACCCTGCGCAAGCGTTCCGAATGCCGCAAGTTCATGAGGGCGCACCTCATCCCGAGAAAAGGCCGCAGTTCGGCAAAGATCATGAGCGCCTTAAAGGAAGCCGGGGTCACCGATCTTGCCGGCCTTGCAAAAGCGAGTGTCTCAACGCTCCAAAACGCAGGGATAGGGGAGAAAGAGGCACAGGATATCCTTTCCGAAGCGCGGTTTACTTATAACGGGCAGGTCCTCAAGGAGATTGGAATTCCCGCAGTCAGCCTCAAAAAATACCTCGTTGCAGGAGTCACAAGCGCAGAGTCATTCTGCACAACGCCGGCTTCCGATCTTGCCGGCATCACCGGCATGAGCGTAGCGACCGTGAGCCGGCACATCAGGCTTGTCTGCGAATACCTGCACCACCCGGCTCCGGCGGGAAAGACAGAAACCCGAAAGAAACCGGCACCCAAGCCAAAGGCTGCAAAGACTGCCAAACCCAAAACAAAAAAAGTCCTTAAAGAGCTGCTCATCCTCAAAGGCATGACCCCTGCCGTGGCCGATGCATTTGCACAGGCCGGCATTACCAAAGCCGACGACCTGCTCTTGGCGGACCCAAAAGAACTTGCCGCCCGGACCGGCATGGATCACACCCTCGTAACGAGCCTTAAAACGCAGCTCCAAAAAAAGCGTGAGATCATCCAGATCTAAAATCCCTCTATTTTCACGATCCGTTTCCCGGGACATCCCTTGCGGAGTCTCCCGATTTTTCAGGTACATTTATTTTTCCCGGCCCATAAAATCCCTGCTCATGCACCGGTTTATGGACTTGAAGCGCACACAATATGGGTGATACAACCATGAAGTGGAAAGACTGGGTGCATGTGACAAAACTCGATCCTGACAAGCATCTTAACCCCGGCGATATCGATGCCATCGCGACCAGCGGAACCGATGCCCTGATGCTGTCCGGCACCCTGAACGTGACTAAAGAGAACCTGCTCGATCTCCAGAAACAGATTAGCTCGTACGGGCTGCCGCTTGTCATGGAACCGGCCGGGCCTGAAGCACTCCTGTTAAAAGGGATCGATTATGTCTTTGTCCCGAGCGTCATGAACACCACCGATGTCCAGTGGATAGTCGGGAAACACCGGTACTGGGTCCAGCAGCAGAACGGGAAAATCCCCTGGGACTGCGTTGTCCCCGAGGCATATATCGTGCTTAACCCGGCATCGTCGGTCGGGAAAGTCACAAAAGCCGTCTGCGACATCAAAGCAGACGATGTTGCAGCGTACACGGCGGTCGCCGACAACTACTTCCACTTCCCCATAGTCTATATCGAATACTCGGGCATGTACGGTAATCCTGCCGTGGTAAAAGCCGCATCGGAAGCCATCAATAATTCTGTCCTGTACTATGGCGGCGGGATCAACTCCGCAGAACGTGCTGCCGAAATGGGAAAATACGCAGATACCATTGTCATCGGAAACGCGGTATACGATCAGGGCGCGGCGGTGCTCAAAGCAACCGTCGACGCAGTCCAGTAACTTTTTTTTATGCCCGATATCGATATCGTGCTTGTCGCCCCGCTTTACCAGGGAAATGTCGGTTTTGCCTCCCGGGTCATGAAGAACTTCGGGTTTACCCGGCTCGTGCTTATCGACCCCTGCGAGCTGGGTGACGAAGCCTGTGCCCGGGCGTCCCATGCGCAGGATGTCTTAAAAAACGCTGAAGTCTGCACCATTGAAGACGTCTTTGCACGGAGCTCACTTGTCATTGCAACCACCGGGCAGGTCAGCAAATCCGTCTGCACGCCGATGCGGATGCCGTTTTATTCGCCGCATGAACTCCGGGAGCACCTTGACGGCACCGACGGCCGGATCTCGATCCTCTTCGGGCGCGAGAACTGGGGGCTCAATAACGACGAGGTAAAACGAAGCGACATGATCTGCACCATCCCGACTGCGGATGAATATCCCATCATGAACCTTTCCCACGCGGTCGGGATCGTCTGCTACGAACTTGCCGGGCTGCACAACAAGGACTACCGACTTGCCTCGCCAACCGATATGAACTACCTGTACCGGCACATCAACCGGGTGCTCGACGAGACCGGCCACCCGGCGTTCAAGCGCGAGAATACGATTATCATGATGCGCCGGATCCTCGGCCGGGCAAAACTGACGACCCGGGAGGCAAGCACCATCCACGGTCTCCTGCGCCGGACCGAGTGGCACATCGATCCCTCGCTCCTTGACCGGGAGGATGAGCTGCACAAGGACAAGAACCAGGGCACCCGGCACCCGCTCCCGGCATGCGACGACGAGGAAGACTTTTCCTGATCTCCGGATAACACGGGTTTTCCCCGGATCGGTTCCCTGCCGGACTCTTTTTTCCCGGGCCCCGACCGGGCACGGGATATAACAATGTTTATTATTATCCTGGGATCACAGTCAGATGAGGTTGTATGACTGCGGATTCTTATGCTGTTGAACCGGTTATGAACATTAAGTGGGGAGCACTTGTCCTTCTCGGGTTCCTTGCTGTTATATTCGGCCTGCTTATCGTGCTCTTCCCGGCCCTCTCGGCAACGATCCTTGTTGAGCTTATCGGGGTCCTGATCCTTCTGCTTGCCTTCTCAACGATTATCCTTGCCGCCCTTTCACCGGGAGGGTGGAAAGAGTCGGCTCTGCTTGCGATTCTTGGTATCCTCGGGTTTATCTTTGGGATTGCAACGATTGTCCAGCCCATGATCATGGGAGACGTGATCTTTACCATTGTGGGTGTCGCACTCTTCCTTGTCGGGATCATTGATATCGTGTTTGCGGTCAGCGAACCTGCCATGACCCACCGGGGACTCTTTGCGTTCAAAGGTCTCATTGCAATCGTGCTTGGCCTTCTCATTGCCATCCTGCCGCTTGTAGGCGTTGCGCTGATGGTTATCTGGGCAGCGGTCCTCCTTATGATCTACGGGATCGCAAGCATCGCGCTCGGGTACCTTGTCCACTCGGTCAAGACCGCGTAAAGACACCTATCCAGCCCCTCCTTTTTTCCTGTTTTGTACAGTTTCCTCAGTTTCACGGAACGTGGATCAAACCGTTGCCTGAAACTGTGCGCGAGGGAACACCAAAAGAAAAAGAAAAGATCTGATGAGAAAAGATCGGCCCGGTTAATCAAGCGGGATCGTTTCAAGCTGGGATACCAGCTCCCAAATCCGGGTCCGTGCATGGATCGGCATATTGGGATCGTTTGAGATTTCATCGATTTTGGAAATGGCTTCTGCGGCGCGCAGGCCCATTGCCTTGGAAGTGTTAGAAAGCAGCATCCGGGTTTCGTCAGCAACGCGCCGGATATTTCTTGGGATTGTGCTGTCTTCCTGGATGTGCTGCAACATCAGGATACAGTTTTCCATGGTTTTTTCAGGATTTGACATGGTATCACCTGCCGTGTACCTGTAGTTAATACGTATCGCTCGCATATATAGTTTGAATATAGGGACAGACGGTGAAAAGTATGGCCGAACGAAAAGATGACGAGATCATGGCCGAGTATCTCCTCAAAGGGGGGAAGATGCTCCAGAAGACCTGCCCGGTCTGCGGCTGCCCGCTGTTTGAATACAGGAAAAAGACCTTCTGCGTTGTCTGTGCAGAAAAGCGCCCCGAAGGGAAAAACGAGGCCGGACCGGCGGCACTGGTCCAGCCGGTTACCGCTGCACAGCCGGTGGCACCCGCAACCGCCGCCACCGGATTGGTTGCGCCATCCGCTCCCGCGCTCAAACCCCTGCCTGAAGCGGATATGCTCTCGCAGGAGATTGCCGGGACCCTTGTCGTTCTCTGCCAGCGCATCAAGAAGGACGACGATCCGGACCGGTGCCTCGCGTTGATGGACGCGGTTAAGATCGGGACGGAAGCGCTGGAGATACTGCGCCGGGTGTGAGCCGGGCCGGTTTGTTCTTTTTTTTGTTCCATCCGTTACAGATATGCGAATGTGCTGCCGCAGGCCTGCGTGCCATTCACTATTTTTTTATTTGACCCCCTGCACAATTTTCATGAAAATTTCTTCCACTATCTGGCATTATATCGTCAGAAAATACATTGATATTTACTGGAATTTCCTCCACATCATCTCAATGTATGTATGGGGTCAAGCCAATAATTTGCAGGGCAACAGGATCGAAACGCAGGTTTCACAACCGGTCTTTCAGGAATTAAAATATCCTTTTTTACCCGTGAATTCCCCTGCAAACAGGACTATTCACAACAATCATGTAATCGTCACACAGAACACTAATTTTTAGCCTGACCCCCTGCATTACCGGCAACATTTTATTCAAACCCTGCCGATCATCCTGTACCAAACTCAGGGTCAGGGACGTGAGAACCATGGCAGAATTCAAACCAAAACCGGGTACCAGGAGTGCGTATCACCTCCTGAAGCGGCCGATTGCGGATATCGGGGAGTTCGAGCGGATCACCCGGTCGTTTCTTTTGACAAATCCCCTCGGCTGCACATCGTACCGGTCGGCACGGAAGAACCATCCCCCGGTCGAGAAGGTCCGGGAGATGTACACGGCTAAATTCGTGTACCTGAATGCGAAGAAGAAGCGGATCGGGGCGGCAATCGACATGTATGATTCGGTCGAGGGATACGAGACCGGGATTGCGGCGGTCATCTCGAACGTGGCAAACAACCTTTCCCACCGGGGGACCGTAAAACACCGGCCTGACGACGACCTCTTCTCGGTCGCGATCCGGTGCCACGACCCGAATGGCGAAGTGTATGCCGTGAGTATTGCCCGGAACCGGATTACCGTTTCGTCATACGCGGATGATGCGATCCGGAAGAAGGTGGAGGCGTGGGTCGGGACGATGCCGGGGTTGGGGTAAGGCAGTAAGCTTCAAGGACGTTTGGGCATTCAATTTCAGAACGATGGCTCCCCGCCTCAGGGCCCCTCTCGGGGCACGGCGGGACAGATTACCTTTTTCGGGGAACGAACTTTTTTAGGGTTGAAAAACTGGTAATTGAGGCCGCCGCGGGGCGCCCTTCGGGGCGGCGGCAGGAATTCGTATAAATGAGATTAAAAGTTATCTTCATAAATCGAAAGGTTTTTTGGAACAACACTCCGGACCGATGAATAGTACACCCACGCAGTCATTGAACCGTACATCAGGCCCACAATTAAGCCGGATAAACTGAAAACAACGAGTGAAGATACAATTAGGACAATTGAAAATAAAGCTAAAATTAATACTACAATTAAACCGATAAACCGTATAATTTTTCGACTTGGTTTTTCAATTTTAAGGAAAGCCAGTTTTTTTGAAATACGCGCATCTATATTACTATTTACCGGTTTACCAAAGCCCATTACGGTTCCTTCAATTGCTATATCTTCCGAAGAGGTGCCTGTGTGGATTATCTGAATTACTCCCCCTTGATTTTTATCAAGATACTCAAAATCAATCCGAACTAAACCATGATCTTCTATTGTCGATAGTTCAAATTTATTCGGGGAATTTGTGGGAGTAATAATTTCAGCATTCAAGATTTTCTGACCTGGTTTTGCAACTATTCGCAGTTGATCCCCGCTTGGAATGTCGCTTTTTTTAATGGTCTCCCGTCCTCGATTCCAAAATGCAATTTTAGAAACAGATAAATCTTTTACAGTCTCTGCTTTGTAATTAATAGTTAGACCCGTCATTTTTGATGAGTAATCTTCTAAAATATTGTAAGTCCGTATCGCAAAGACCGGCTCGCGATTTTTTGTACTTCGCAAATAAAAAAATATTGCGAGAATAATTCCTCCTATCGCAATAACCAAATTTAAAACGGAAAAGTATGGGGATGAAATAATGGCGGCGATAAAAGAATTATAATCCATAAAATTATGTAATTGTCAGATTCAAATAAATTTGTCTTATTAAATCGTTTTTGTTCACCCGTACATCCTCCGGCAAATCTCAAAGATCTTCCCCCCAATCTTCTCCCCAATCCCGTTCACCGCAACCAGTTCCTCCAGGGACGCATTCACAACGGTCTGAATCGTGCCGAAATGTGCGAGCAGCAGCCGGGCATTTTTCATCCCGATATCGGGAAACGCCGAGACGATATACTCCTGCTCCTCTTTCGCGGATTTAAACGACTTGTGCGGATGGTACTTGCGCTCGCCCCGCTCGCCCTCTTCACGTTTGGCGATCACAAAGAGCATCTGGGCGGTGTCCTGCTCGTCACGGGTGAAAAGAAGGGTTATCCCCATATCCACCGTGAGCGCCGCGATAACACCGCGAAGAGCGTTCGGGTTTATGTCCCTTTGCGTGAAGATGTCACCGCCTTCGATGATCATCACGGGCCGGGGGACGGCATCGGCAAGCGTCTTTGCCTGCCCGAGCAGATCCCGGTTGATCAGGGTATCGACAAAGTCCCGTGCGGTCTTCCTCTCGACAACGATCCGGTCGCCAATGGCATAGTCTCCCACCGGCAGGCGTTCGAGCCGTATCGCAGCGCCCATGCCGGAGAGGACTTCAACGACTTTTGAGGAGGTTTCCCGGTCGTCGATATGGATCCCCGGCCCCTGCGGGGTGAACTCCTCAATGAGAACCTGGTCGACGGCAACCGGTTTTGGCTGAGAAACGGCGTGGCCGCTGAGCTGCCGCATGCTCTTTTGCATCTGGCGCTCCTTTGACTGGCTTACGTACCGGAATACCTCGTCCGAAGTGCCCTTGGTAACCAGCACGACAACCCTTCCGTCTCTGGACCGGCCTGTCCTCCCTTTTCTCTGGATGGACCGGATCTCGGAGGGAACCGCTTCGTAGAAGATCACGAGATCGGTCGAAGGGACATCCAGGCCTTCTTCCCCGACCGATGTCGCAACGAGCACCCTGAACTCGCCGGCCCGGAACCGGGTGAGGGCGGCGATCTGTTTTTTCTGCGAGAGCCCTTTTTCCGCATCCTTTGTTGCCTGCCCCACGAACCGCTCGCAGGCAATTCCGTTTGCCGTAAGATAATCCACAACGATCTGAACCGTATCCCGAAAAGTGGCAAAAACGATGATCCGGCTGTCCGGGTGCTCTTCAAGCTGTTTTTGCACGAGATCGAGAACCCTCGCCGGCTTGGGGTGCAGTTCTGCCTTCCAGGTAAGGGTCTGATCGAAAAGACCTCGGAAGACCGGGTCTTTGCTCAGCCGCTGGCTTGCCTTGCTCCCCCCGGCGCCCGAGCCTTCAGCGATGAGCTTTGCGACATACCCTTTGAGTACCTCGCTTCCCTGCGACTCGGCAAGGGTCACGGCATGGCGGAGTTTCATGAGCTCCGCGTAGACCGAGGCCGCAGCGTAACCGGCCGTGTCCCGGTTCTGGATTCGCTGCTGGATCTGGGCGTTGATGCCGTTAAGCTCCCGCATCGAGAGGCGTTCACGTTTCGGGACCGCAAACCCGACCGAACCAAGGAGAGCGAGCCGGTCTTCAATAAGGGTATTGATGGCCCGGATAGCGGCTTTCAGCTCGACCGGGAGATCGATGGTGACGATCTCGACGTCACGCTCATGGACATAGGGCCGGACATCCGGATCGTTCTCGGTCCGGTTCTCGACCTGCGTGATCCCGAGGTTTGCGCAGACGTCCTGCACTTTCTCCTGGGCCCCGCCGGGCGATGCGGTCATGGCAAGGATGAGGGGCTTATCGGCCGTTGTCATGTAACGCTGGGCGAGAAAAACATACGCGTAGTTCCCGACAGCCCGGTGGCACTCGTCCACGATCATGAGGGTGACATCTTTTAAGGTGTACCGACCCGCGATGAGATCGTTTTTTACTACCTGCGGGGTTGCAAAGATCACCTGCGAGCGTTCCCAGTCATCAGTCCGCTCGGCCGGCGGGGCTTCACCGGTAAACATGACAAACGGCGATGGTGTATCCTCGGGGCTGTTCGCGGTCGCATCCGCCACAGGACTTTTGGCAATCAGGAATTTCTCAAAAAACCGGAGGTGCTGCTCCACGAGCGGTTTTGTGGGGGCGAGCATCAGGACCCGGCCTTTCTCGTTATAAATTCGCGAGGCTGCAACAATGAGGGCGACGGCAGTCTTCCCGAGACCGGTCGGCAGGATTACCATCGTGTTTGCATCCAGCGCCTTCATCGCGACCGCAAGCTGGTACTCCCGGGACTCGATGCTGTCGGGCCGGATGAGGGGATGGCTGATAAACGGCATTTTCCTGTTGAAAGATTTGTCCCGCCGGGTAATATAGGGAATTGTGGGAATACGCAGGCAACGGGATATTTCACTATCTCTACACATTAATTTGAAATACGCGTTTTCCCACCCCCTTCGGGAGTCGCTCGGGCGCCTCCTCGGGCCCTCGCTGGGCAAATTACCGTTTCTCCGTTTAGATAATTGAAGCCGCCGCGGGGCGCCCTTCGGGGCGGCGGCAAGGAATCATATCGTCAGAGGGATATGGATCAACCAATCCTACTGAATGATAAAAAGATATTCAAAAAAAAAGATCTTATCCCAGTTCCGCAAACTTCACGTCGCCCCTGACAAGAGCCCCCAGCGTCTCCGGGATCTTATCAATCGCGATCCGAACCTGCTTCATGCTGTCCCGGTCCCGGAGGGTGACGGTGTGGTTCTCCTTTGAATCGTAATCGACGGTGATCGCAAACGGTGTCCCGATCTCATCCTGCCTGCGGTACCGGCGGCCGATGGCACCGGAGTCGTCGTATTCTGCAAGGATGCCGCGCTTCTGGAGCGTTGTCGTAATATCGTCTGCTATCGCGTCGAGATCGTCGCGGGCCATGAGCGGGAAAACTGCGACCTGGACCGGGGCAACCTGTGGGGAGAACCGGAGCACCGTGCGCTTCTCGCCATCCACGGTGTCCTCATCGTAAGCCTGTTCGAGCACGGCATAGCACATCCGGTCGATCCCGTACGAGGGCTCGATCACATGGGGCACAACCTCTTCGCCCCGGACATCGATGACCTCGTCTTTGACTTCGAAGAGATCGGCCGGGATGTGGATTGTCTCGCCATCAACGTTCACATCTGCGCCTTCGGGTGTCGGGTTCGCTGTTTCAAGGGCAGCAAAGATCGCCTTTGCTTTCTGGCGGTACTGCTTGCCAAGCACCCCCATGTTCGGGATGATCCGCCGGCGCTCGATTTTCTTTGGCTGCTCGTACTGGATGAAGACCGTCATCGAGGTACCGCTCTGCTTTGCGTGGGCGTTTAAATCATAGCAGGTCCGGTCGGCAATACCGACCGTCTCGACCCAGCCGAAACGCTCTGAATAGACCTCGGCATCCCAGCAGTCGGTCGCGTAGTGGGCACGCTCATCGGGGAGGTGCTGACGGAACCGGAGCCGGTCCGGTTTTATGCCGACTGTGACGAGGAGTTCGTGGGTAAGGGCCACGTAGTAGGCAACATACTCGTTTGCGATGATGCCTTTGTCCACGGCCTCCCGCATTGACATCCCGACTGCCGGCTCACACTTCTGCTGATGGACGTAAGTGAGAAGCGGCATCCGGTAATCGGCGTATCGTTTGAATGACGGGTGGTGGTTCTTCTCGTTTGGGTGGACAAAGATCTCGGCTTCGGCCTGTGTGAACTCGCGGAGCCGGATCATGCCCTGTCGGGGCGAGATCTCGTTCCGGTAGGATTTCCCGATCTGGACAGCACCAAACGGGAGCTTGTCCCGGTAGAACCGGAGGAGCCGGGCAAAATCGACAAACATTCCCTGGGCGGTTTCCGGGCGGAGGTAGCCGATCCTCTGGGAACCGGGGCCGATGGAGGTCTGGAACATGAGGTTAAAATTATAGACCTCGACATTCCCGAGGACTTCTCCGCAGGCAGGGCATTTGCAGGTAGCAATGGCGGCTGCAAGCGTGGCATTGTCCATCGTTGCAGCACCGGTCACCCCTCCGCCATCGGCGACATGGTCGGCCCGCAGGTATTCATTGCAGTGAGGACACTGGCACATCTTGTCTGAAAATCCTTTCACATGCCCGGAAGCGACAAAAACGGCTTCCTGTGCAATGGTCGGGCACTCGATCTCGTAATAGCCTTCCTGGACCACGTAAAAATGCCGCCAGATATTCTCGATCCGCCGTTTCATCATGGCGCCAAGAGGGCCGTAATCGATAAAACCGGCCACGGCACCGTAACATTCCGATGTAGGCCAGATAAAGCCCCGCCGCTTGGCAAGGTCCATGACATTTTCAAAAACATCGCTCATAGTGATCACTGGGATAGATATCTCGTATACACGTTTGTATGACTCCCGACAAAAAGGCTCGTGTCCTGCATCAGATGGATCAGGAGACCATAACAATTCGGCCTGCCGCAGCGGATCTGTGAATTCCCGGCAGAATCCAACAATTTTTACCGTCAGAACCCGGCTGCGCGGCAGGTTTTTTCTGCCCCGTAGATTTTCGGCCCGGAAAACCCGGTATTTCTTTCCATAACAACGAAGTGCGTTTAACCAATTGCTCATTAATTAAAGCGTTTCTGGTCAAATGCCCCAATAAGATAAGATTAAATAGTCAACAGGGTATTGTATATCCTAATCCCAAGACGGGGCATGCAATGACGGTAGACAAACGCAAAACCCAGCTGCTGGAACTTTTCAGCACCATGTCAGGCAAGACAAAAATTGTCGAGCCGATGAAAAATATTCATGGCACCCTTCGGGATAGCGATGCGATTGAACGTGAGGTCGCGCTGGTGATGAGGGAGATCACCGAACAGGGCATCTTCAAGACTTCGCTTAAGCCGATTCAGCTCGCCAAGCTCGTTACCTCATTCTACGCCGGTAAGAACGACACCGAGATCGCCCGCGAACTCGGGGATGAGAAACTCAGTAAGACGGTAGCCCGTGCACGTGTCAGGCTCAAGCTCTTCCGGGAGCTTGATTTCAAGATGCCGTTTGACAAGGCAAAGATGGAAGATCTTCTTGCTTCGGGAAAGACGATGAAGGAAGTTTCTGATGCGCTCGGGGTCAGCCCGTCCACCCTTCGGGAATACCGACACGTTATAGAGGAGCAGGAAGATCCGACTATCGATCCTTATCTTCAGCGGATCAAGGATGTCATGGAAGACCGGGATCTCTCGGAACAGATGACCCGGAGTGCAACGACCGACAACCTGGGAGAATCCATCGATATTACGGAAGCAGAACTCATCGATGTAACCTAAAGTATCGGTGTTTTCCCCCCAATCTATCTTATTTTATCCAATTTTTCCTGGTTTTTTTCCTGACGTTATGCGGTTTTAAACGGCCCTGTGTTTCCGGCAGAACTGTATAATGCCTGATATGACCGTGACGGACGATAATATTCATCCCTGAAAACCGCGATCTGCATATATGCAACTTACCTGGCTTGGCCACGCCTGCGTGCTGCTCTCGGGAACAAAAAAAGTGCTTATCGATCCCTTTATCCGGGAGGGGAGCGTCGCCAGTACAGACCCGGATATTGTAGCAGTTACCCACGGACATTCGGATCATTTGGGCGAAGCTGTCGCATTAAAGAAAAAAACTGTTGCCATCAGCGAGATTGCACATTATCTCATGGCACACGGTGTGCCTGCTGAATCGATGAATATCGGCGGGACGATGACCGTTGAGGGTGTCAGGTTTACCATGACCCCGGCACTGCACTCCTCCCGGATCGAGGAGACTGACAATCACGATAATGCCGGTACCGCTGCGGGATTTATTATCATGATCGATGGCGTTTCGGTGTACCATGCTGGCGATACCGGTCTTTTTTCCGATATGAAGCTCATTGGCGAACTCTATCATCCGGATATCGCCCTCCTTCCGATTGGCGGGAGATACACGATGGGGCCGGAAGAGGCGATGATTGCGGCAAATTATATCGGGGCAAAAACGGTGATCCCCATCCATTACAATACCTGGGACAGGATTGCAGCTGACCCGGTGCCGATGAAAACTGCCCTTGAGAGGACAACGGATATGAAGGTAAAGATCCTTTCCCCGGGTGAAAGCATCGACTGTTCCCCGCATGCCTGATCCATTGTTTACGGGAGATTGGCCCCCTCTTTTTTCATCCCTGCCGGATAATATTCCGGGGTGTCCATTTAAAAAAAGCCGGTTCTTTTGGGAATATTTTCTTTGGCGGTGATCGTAGATTGAGGAAGTATTTAAAGTTCAAGAAAAAATCCATCACATGTCAAAATGAATGCATCCCGGTACAATAACCGCCGGAACCCCCGGCACAACACTTCAGGCAGGCACCATGGCGACATCGACCTCAAGTCGATAGCATGGCATGCAATGGAAAAATACGGGTTCGCGGCACGGTTCCCTTCCCGCGTTATTGAAGAAGTCAATGCGATGAATGAGCGGGTTTTTCCGGAGGCACCGCAAGGTACAACCGATTTGCGTGATCTCCTGTGGTCGTCAATTGACAACTACGATTCCCAGGATCTCGACCAGCTTGAATACTGCGAGCGCAATGCGGATGGGACTATCCGGGTCAGGGTTGCCATTGCCGATGTGGATTCCTACGTGGCCCGGGACTCCCCGACCGATAATTATGCGTCCCATAACGGGACGACCATTTACACCGGCGTTATCATATTTCCCATGCTCCCTGAGCGCCTGTCCCATGGTATTACGTCCCTTTTGCAGGAGAAAGACCGTCTTGCGGTAATCATTGAATTTACTGTCGCAGAGGATGGCAGTTTCGCACCGGGTCCGGTATACCGGGCACTGGTCTGCAACAAGGCAAAGCTTGTTTACGATTCAATCGGGGACTGGCTGGAAAACGGTGGAGTCCTTCCCAAAAATGCTGCCGAGGTTGCGGGGCTTGAAGCCCAGATCCGTCTTCAGGATGAGGCTGCCCAAAGGCTGCGGAAATACCGTCGGGAGCAGGGTGCACTTGAACTGGATACCGCTGAGCCCGAAGTTGTTCTGGAAAACGGCGAGGTAAAGGGGCTTGAGGTAAAACCGCGGAACCCGGCCCGGGAGCTTATCGAAGAATTCATGGTGGCAGCAAACGGGACCATGGTTGCACGGCTTGGAATTGCGGGCGTTCCCATGATCCAGCGTGTGGTAAAAACGCCCCGAAACTGGGCAGGTATTGTTACGACTGCCGCCACATTCGGTGAGACACTTCCCGATGCTCCCGATGCAAAGGTTCTGGCCCAGTTCCTCCTGAAGGAAAAAGAAACCGATCCTTTGCATTTTCCTGACCTCTCCCTTACCATTGTAAAACTCCTGGGACCCGGAGAATATGCCCTGCTTGAACCAGGGGCAAAACCCACCGGCCACTTTGCGCTTGCCGTGGTCGATTACACCCATGCGACCGCACCGAACAGGAGATATGTCGATATTATCAACCAGCGCATGATCAAGGCGATTCTTGCAGAACGACCAAGTCCCTATACTCCAAAAGAACTTTTTGACCTGGCATTATGGCTGACCGACCGGGAGAAAGCGTCAAAAAAGGTCAAGAGATTCATGCGGAAATCGGTCGCTGCTACTATGCTTCAGGATAGTATCGGGAAGACCTTTGATGCGCTGGTGACCGGGGCTGCCGACAAGGGAACCTATGTGCGTCTGCTCGTCCCACCGGCGGAAGGCCGGGTCATGAAAGGCGAACGGGGGCTTGTCGTCGGCCAGCAGGTCCGGGTCCGGCTCCTTTCGACCGATCCGGCAAACGGCTACATCGATTTCGAGTGCGTCAGCCGGGAAAAATTTTCCTGAGTGCCCGATCATTAAACCTCATATGGATATTGGAATCGCAGATCCCTGCAGTTTCCAAAATAAATGCCGTCGGACCGGTACTCAGTGCAATGTCGGGGAATCCCTCCTTTTTAAAATCAAACGTTTTTTTTACAGCCCCTGCATTACACCGTGAAGACCGACAAATAAGGTAAGGTCCTGACAAAAAAAAGATTTTCGTGTTTTAAAGGTCCCTGCCCCGGTACCGTCCGCCGCTTCTGCCACGGGACCTGGAGCTTGCGAGAGCAAAGATGACAATGATTACAAGGATAACCGCAACAATCCCGACAAGCGGCAACAGCCATGAGGGCAATGAACTTCCGGATGCGATCGGGGTTTCTGTAGGTGTTACCGTGACTATCTCCTCTGTCGGTGCAACCGTTGCCTGTGTGGTTGCCGTTGCCCCGACAACGGAACTGACCGTTACATACCCGACACTGTCTGCGCTCCCCCCGGTGTTTGATGAGGTAAGGGAGACTGTGTAGGTCCCGGCAATTGAATAGGTGTGGGTCGGGTTCTGGACCGAACTATGGGTACCATCGCCAAACGACCATGCCCACGAAGTAGGAGAGTTCGTAGAGGTATCGGTAAATGTGACCATAAGGGGGTTGGTACCTGAAGTCACCGAAGTAAACGAGGCTGCCGGGCGTTCGACATATCGGGTTACCGTGATTGTTTTTGTCTCTGCAGAGACATTGCTGCCGGCGGAATTTGTTGAGGTTAATGTTACAATGTAGGTACCAATCTCGTCATAGGTATACACCGGATTCCGGGTGCTGTTTGTCGTGCCATCGCCAAATTTCCAGTACCATGATGTCGGGGAATTTGTCGAGGTATCCGTGAATGCAACGGTAAACGGGACTACTCCGGAGGTTGCGTTTGTAGTAAAAGAAGTCGCAGGTGGTGAAAGGGTGACTGAAATATAGCTGTTCTCTGTGTGGGTATCGCTTCCGGCAGCATTGGTCGCAGTCAGGGTGACGGTGTAGGTCCCTGCATTGACATATGTATGTGAGGGTGCCTGGAGTGTCGAGGTACTCCCATCACCAAACGACCAGACCCAGGAGCTCGGGGTGTTGGTCGAGGAGTCCATGAACTGGACGGTAAAGGGAGATGTGCCGGAGGTTTTTGTTGAGACAAACGACGCCTCGGGAGCCACGGACTGCTTTGTTGCAGTGATGAAATTGGATTTTGATACGGTGTTGCTCCCGGCGGAGTTTGTTGCGGTCAGGGTAACTGCGAAAGTCCCGGCTTTTTTATAGATATGCGTGGGGTTCTGCTCGTCTGATGTGCCGCCATCGCCAAATGACCAGGCCCATGATGAGGGATTATTTGTAGATGAATCGACAAACTGGACGGAGAAGGGAATTGAGCCGGTTGTTGCAGTGGAAACAAAACCTGCAACAGGTGCTGAATCTTCCTTTATTACCGCGATATAACCGGACTGTGTTTCCGTGCTGCTGCCATCGGAATTCGTTGCCGTGAGGGTGACGGTATACTCCCCTTCACTTCTGTAGGTGTGAACCGGGTTCTGTTCCGTTGAACTGCCACCATCACCAAAAAGCCATGCCCAGGATGTGGGTGTGTTTGTGGAGGAATCAATAAACTGGACCGATAACGGTGCAGTTCCATCTGAGATATTTGAGAGAAACTCCGCAGAAGGTTTCGTGGCAGATACCGGGAGGATTGCAAGAGCAATAACAACGAGGATGAGAAGTCCGCAATGCAACAAATTTGATTTCATATCGATCAGTCCCAAAATTTCATACCTCCTGATAACGTGCAAGCCGGGGCTGGCGTCTCTACGCAGCACATTCCAGATGTTAAATAGTTCGAACATGTCGTTATTTAAACATTACTCTTAAAAAAAGAACCTGAATTGATATCTGGCAAAATGCCGGGGAATTTGTGCCAGAACAATGTTTTATGATTGCCCTAAAAGTCGAACCAATTCGATCCCTCTTCAGCGAATTGATTCGGCAGGTTCTGGTTGTGTATCGATGTTCGGAAGCTTTTTTGTACCGGATCATTGTTAGCGGATTCCTTTAAACAGCAGGTTTTTCAAAGGCAATCCCTTCCCTGAAAGGGAAGTTGCAGCAGGGAGAATTCCTGTCAGTGTGTTCTCGTAAGTATAGCGCTATCTCTATTTTTAAAAATACAAAGTTATACCATTTGACCGGTTGGGTAGAGATTATGTGGTACCTGTATGCTGGAAACCAAAACTTCTGTAATTCTTCCGCCAAAAAAATGTGAAACCGGGAAGTTCCCAGATAGGTATGGACATAACGGTGACGGTTTCCAAAAGCAGGTAATTCTCCGCAACACTCTTTTTGAGGATATGCATGAATATTTTTCCAAGCCGGGGATCCGACTGCATGAATAACGCACCCCGTCACTGAATTTAAAAAAAAGTGTTTGTCTGTGTCAAAAATGTCAGCTTCTGCAGATTTTCCCTGGAGTAAATGCTGTTCTCATGGAACAAAAGTATAATTCCTCTGTGTACTGGAGAGATGATTGGGTGAGTAAATTATGTCCTGAAGAGATATTCTTCAATCAGGGAAAAATTGAGGTACACCACTCCCAGAATAAGGTACGTTGCCGCACAATACGCCAGTAACCGGGCGCTCGTGACATGCATATACACCTGCTGCCGGTGATTGTTTTTTTCGGCAACCCTGACTGCATCGATTATACTCAACAGCCATACAAGGACCGGGAGCAGGATTGCCAGAGGGGGCAGAACTGAAATAATCCCCGCAACCGGCAAAATACGATGATGTCCCTGCGGTGTTGCAAGAAATGATCCGATGAGTGCCGCTATGATCTGACTGGCAAGGACAAGCCAGCCTTTTCCGTATCCCTCACCATTGTAAACCTGGCCCGCTCCGGGACAGATTGCGGATGTGACACCGGCAATCCAGACTGTTTTGAGGGGGCATTCATTCCGCGAAACATTCCCTTCCGTAGGATGGGCGGTTTTTGTGACCTCCTGGAGCCGGTGGCTCTCTGCGGATATGCTGGCATTGAGTTCCTGTAATTTTGCATCGCAAGCCCGTGCTTCATCAAAACGTCCCATTTTCACCAGAAGCATTCCCCTCCTACCCCAGGCGTCGATAAAATCGGGATTGAGCTCTGTCGCTTTCTGGTAACAGCGGAGGGCGTTTGCGTAATCCTGTTCATGGGTGTATTCCATGGCAGAAGAATACCATGAGAGGGGGTCGTTGGGGTTGCAGGGGTCGGGCACGGTTGTTCTAATCTTTGTATCGTTATGAAATATGATGAACTTTAGTATTTAGTTAAAATTATAACCTGGACTGCTATCTCAGGACTCTGACAAACGAAGATCTGGATTTATCAAAGACACCTGCACGGGAGATTCACAATATTTTAAACACTTTGCCAGAAAATACGGGAAATTCCGCAAGTGGTGGTCTATTCATCTCATCTGCATAAATCGTCCGACTCTTCAATCATGAGTTCAGTTGATCACCCATTTTGCAATATTATCCCTTCCGCAAGATTTAGTTTAATAAATATTATGTATAAAAAGGAGTTGTTAAATATTGTTATTTTACAAACTATATCCTATTGAAATGATGAACACCACCAGATTACCGGACTGATCGAATGATTCAGGAATATCATGATTTATCAGGAGATCCCTCGCAAGGATGCCGGATGATGGGTGCAATCCGGGCCTTTTATGGAATCCAGGATGGATATGTCGTGTTGCATTCCCCCCCCGGATGTCATTCCGGAGCTATGCTCATGAACTGCATGTCGGATAATACAACCATGAGAATTGCTTTATCCGGGCTCCATACCCGGGATCTGGTGTTTGGGGCTGAAGAGCGCGCCCTCATAACTCTCAAAAAACTGGATTCAACCGTCCATCCGAAATTTATGGTTCTTATGGATTGTTGTGCGTCCGGCATCATTGGAGAAGATTTGCCTTCGATGGTTGAGATGGCAAAAAATGAAGGTGTACAAGCAGCCCTGATGTATTTCAAGGGGATAGGATTTCATGGACTCATGTGGCAGGGTTACGAAGATGCCCTGACAGGTCTTCTTGAGCATATGCGTCCCCAAAAGAAAACAATTGAAAATTCCATTAACCTGATTGGTTTCCTTGTGGATGAACCACGGAGTACAGCAGATTTACGTGAAATTAAGAGGATTTGCTCCGCAAACGGGATTCATATAAATTCTGTTTTGACCAGCGGGAATTTTTCAGAAATTATCAATGCACCGGCCGCCGCCCTCAATGTAGTTCTTGATGGTGACGGACTTTTCCTTGCAAAGGCTATGATGGACCATTTCCAGATACCCTATATCACTGTTCAGTATCCCTATGGTTTTGCCGGCACAAACGAATTTTTAACAAAGATTTCTGCCAGACTTGAAGTGAAATTAAATACTGTTTTTCTGCAGACCGAACAGCGATTGATTGAGAAAACTCTTGAAAAAGTTAAATTCTATCTTTGGGGACTTGACGGACAACCCTGTGCAGTGATTGGAACCGCAGGGAAAGCCATAGCGTTAACCCGATTTTTGTCTGAAGAACTTGGTTTTGAAATACCTCTTTTAGTACTGACTTCGAAAAATCCAACATGGGAAGAACAGGTCGATACGATACAAGGACTTGCACAGACCGTTCTTGTGGAACCCGATCGAAAGGAAATGGCGGATCGCATTTGTGCAACAGATATTAACCTGATTTTTGGTTCATCATTTGAAAAGAAAATCGCTCACCTGAAGGGAATACCCTTAGTAAGATTCTCCTATCCGATTATCGACAACGTTTCACTGACAAATTCCCCGTATGCAGGATTTCGCGGGATTGCAACCTGGTCCGAGCAGATTGTCAATGCACTATTCGAGTATACCTCCAATAAAACCCGGAGGGAGGTACTAGTATGAGCCAACAATCAATCAGGCAGATTGCATTCTATGGGAAAGGTGGCGTGGGGAAATCCACAACATCATCAAATGTTGCTGCGGCCCTTGCCGAAATGGGATACAAGGTCATGGTAATTGGCTGCGATCCAAAACACGATTGTACGGGAAACCTTCATGGGGGAACAGAAATCCCGACCGTCCTTGATGTTTTACGGGACAGCGACCGTGAAAAACAGTCTATTGATGAAATGATTGCCGGGAAAAAAATCGGGCTTGAAAAAATTGTCTTTGAAGGGTACCGTAACATTTCCTGCATTGAGGCGGGGGGACCAAAACCCGGACATGGCTGTGCCGGAAGAGGGGTCATCCTTGTTATCGATCTCTTAAGAAAAAACGGGATTTTTGAAAAACTAAAACCCGATGTTGTAATTTACGATGTGTTGGGCGACGTTGTCTGTGGTGGTTTTGCCATGCCACTCAGGATGGGACTTGCCGAAGATGTCTATGTGGTGTCAAGTGCCGATTACATGTCACTTTATGCGGCAAACAATATTTGCAAGGGAATTGCCGATCTCGCCAAAAAAGGCGGAACACCCCTGGGGGGATTGATTTACAATGTCCGCGGCACTCTTGACGATCCGGATACGGTTGCAGAATATGTGAACCGGATCGGAAGCGGGCTTGTGGGGAAAGTACCCAACAGCCATCTCATTGCTGAAGCTGAAATCGAAGGAAAGACCGTTATCGAATATGCACCGGATAGCGAGATTGCCCAGTTGTACAGGGAAATGGCGCGGGCTATTTTTGAAAATACCAAAAAGACAATTCCAAAACCACTGGAAGCTTTTGAAATGGCAGAGCTTGGGCAAAAGATAAAGGAAAAAATCCGTGCGCTTTACTGGAGTAAAAACGCCCCGTGAGACTGGTGGATCGATTGGAAAAATCCAAGGATATTTGTAAGGATAAGAACCCATGTCACGCTTTCAAGATTATGAATGGACGCAGAATCCTGAATTCTGCCCGGGACTTGTTGACATGTGTGCCGGCTTTCCACTCCGTATCGCAGGTACTCCGGGAAAGTGTCCCGGTGGCCTCGAAGTAGCTACACACATAAAAAACTGTATCCCGTTATATCATGCTCCGGCAGGATGTGCCTTCCAGCGGAAAGTCCACCCGTTCCATCAATGGGAACTGAGTTATGACATTCCCTGCTCGGGATTATCTGAAGTGGAAACGATATATGGCGGAAACGATCGGTTGTTCCACGCAATAAAGGAGGTAGCCCGGCGATACAAACCGGACCTGATCATGGTCATCTCCACGTGCACTTCAGAGATTATCGGGGAGGATTTTGAGAGCGTTCTTGAGGCAGTGCGAAAGGAAATTCCCTGCGAGGTTGTCTATACCAATGGGTATGTCCGGTTTCCCCGCCCCGGTATCAGGGATGCCTTATGTTCGGTCATCGATCAGGTTGTTCCAAAAAACCAGCAGAAGATTAAACACAGCGTGAATATCTGTACGCTTCCCTGGGGTTTTTTCGATGTCAGAATGTCGGGACTCAAAGAGCTCCTTGAAACGATCGGTGTAACGGTAAACGGGGTATATTTTGCCGGGACGACGGTCAAGCAGTTGAAATTATTTTCCCGGGCCGAGCTGATTGTTACCGATGACCGGAGGGCGTGGTGCGAACTTGCTGAAGAAAAATTCGGTATGAAAACGATCTCCCTTCACGATGCCAGCCGGCATATGTCGTGGGGCAAATCACTGGATTATCATCCGGGTTCTTTAAACGGGATCGTATTTTTTCTCCAGAATGTAGCCCGCGAACTGGATCTCGGGGATGCCGCAATTGAAAAAATTGATGCACTAAAGACAGATGCAGAAAAAAAACTGGGAACCTGGAAACAAAAACTCAAAGGAACCCGGATCTCAATGTCGTCCCATGATTGCCACAATCTTGGAACACTCATGGTCCGGGAACTCGGGATGGAATGCGGAGTCCTTATCGTCAAACATCCGAAATGGAGTTTTCTTAAAAAAGAAACGATGGATAACATGATCCAGGGCCGGCTTGAGATCATCAGGGAGTGCCAGCATTCTGACCCGCTGGTTCTTGAAGATCCAACCATTGAGGAAGAAATTGCAGCATTAAAACAAAACGATATTGATATTGCAATTAATCCCTCGAATATCCCGCTCTGTCGCAGGGAGGGGATCCGTGCATTCAGGGAGTTGCGATTCCTCTGTCATCACGACCCACCCCTGGGATTTACCTATACCCTTGACCTTGCAAAGGAAATGGAGAGGCTCTTGAAAAAACCCGTTCCGAAAACTCCTCCGCTCCTGTCATTAATTCGCTATAGTTCATCCGTTCATTACCCAAACATGACGGATCAATGGGCAAAGGCGGGAGAATGTTTCCAGTCGATCTGGGCGTGTGACAGCTGTGAAGAGGGAAGTCATGCAAAAAAAGAAACAAAAGAATGAGATAACATTCACGGATAGTTCTTTTTTCCGGACAGTCCCTTCCGCAAGCGTAGAGTGTCCACGAACTCATCGGTAGCTATCGTCAGATCATTGATATTTCTCCGGCACTTGATCGCAGCAGGTTCCCATCCCGATACTAATATATCTGGGGTTGCCCCCGTGTTTTTTCCTTGTCGGCAGTTCCCGGCCTCCCCAATAATTGAGGATGCCGGGTTACCGTATACCAGAAATTTGAAAGCGTGGTAATGGTGAGCCTGTTCCAGCACGAACGGACGTGCAACACAACAAAAGAAACCACGATCTGCAACCCGTTGATTCAAAGAATTACCAACGAATCCGCAAACATTTTCTTTGGCATATAGTGCAGGGACTAACACGTTTGTGAAGAGGACCGGTTTAATCACAGGAATAATAATTCCGATATCCCTAATCACGCACTAAAACGAGGAGTATCCGGCGCAAAATTAAAAAAAAATTACCGGAAGATCAAACCGGGTGTGGACCTGGTATGTCCACACTGGCTGCATCTTCCCGGTTATTCTTCTGGCGATTCCTGCTTGAAGATTTTCCTTTGCATCAGCAGATTACGATGTGATTGTGACATCAGAACTGGAAATCATATTTCCTTTGGTGTCACTGACCACAAGCGTGAAAGTCTTGCCGACGTTGTCATCGTTCCGGATACACAGTCTCCAGAATGCCTGTTTGAAACCGGTATATGCATACGTACTCCCTGATTGAAGGGCCCAGGGAGAGGGCATATTAATCGGCTGGAAAACATTACAGGTCGTTTGACTTCCATTAATATAGAGCGAGTCTCCTGATTTAAACGAGGTTATATTGTACCCGCCATCAGACCACTGAACCGGGTTACCCTTTGCATCAGTGATGTTTTTCAGATCGAGCGTCTGGGTAGTCTGCTCTTTCAGCCCGGGACCAAACGTTGGCCCATCATAGATGGTAAAGACAAGCTGGCTTGTCGGGAGGGTGTCGCCACCGGCATGGGTGATGGTCATACCCTGCGAGATACTATATGTACCCTGGATTGTAGCCTGGTATGGCTTTGACTGTGTTGCGACGAAACCACCGGCAAATGCCGATACGACTGCCGCAATGATAATCGTCACAACGAGCATCAGCATGACACCGACAACCGGTGAGACTGCGTTTTCTGTGGAATATCTCATCGTCTTACGCCCCCGTAACTGTTGCCGCTTTCTGGTAGATCGTCTGACCCGACGGGATATAGATCACCTTGACGTTCACGGTGTCCCCTGCCCGCAGGTTCTCCCAGCCGGTACCAAGTACTGCCTGGGCCGGATCAATCTGTGTGGTATCAAATGTTCCTGAGCTAGTGATGTTATAGTTATATGCTGTAGTGACACCATATCCATTTACATCACCTATCCCTGGGTAACCTCCGATAGCAGTTCCCGATGCTGAACCATAAGGATACGCTCCCATGGTGGTTCCCTGTATCAGGCTGTAATTACCGAAGAACTGATCCCCGGAAGTTTCAGCTTTTGAGTCTTGGCTCCCGGATATCCCGGATCCATACCCATAGGGGACAACTCCGTTTACAACTGCCGTGGTCTTCATACCTACCCAGCAGTTCGAATTGGTGATACCGCCGATGGAAGTATTTCCACCAACAAGTGGCGTATTGTCAGTACGGTTTGTCGTCTTCCATGCGGTCACGATTTTTAAGTCCTTTGTGGAAACGGCATCACTGACGCCCGTGACCGATGCAAAGAAACCACTTCCCATATAGGTGCCGGTATTTACTACTCTTACGTCCATGGAAAGTGACGGAGACTTACTCGCACCCCCGATCAACCCGCCGGCGAATGCCGATACGACTGCGGCGATGATGATAGTCACCACGAGCATCAGCATGACGCCGACGACAGGTGAAACTGCATCTTCGCCGTTTTTTCTTGAAAATTTGTTGAGATAATGCATAGATTTCCTCTGGAAATTCTGGTTTGCAGTGGTGGATCAATTTCTTGGGATCAAACCACCATGCCAGTAAAAACATTGTTAACAACAGTATTTAACTGTGATCTTTTGTTAATCTCAAAAGGTTAATTTTTATTTGTTTACTATCTATTCCCCAATACATCACCAAACAATAATAGAAAATCTGGCGCAATTTTCTATTATTTTATAATAATTACTGCATTCAGAATTTATTCAAATTATTTTATTAAACAGGGACGAGATTTTTCAAATTCAAGACTTTTACAGTCAATACTGTATTTCCAGAGGAAAACAATGCATTATCAGAGAAAACTATCGCTAAAAAATGGAGACGCAGGGGTATCACCGGTTGTTGGGGTGATGCTGATGCTCGTGGTGACTATTATCATTGCAGCTGTGGTAAGCGGATTTTCCGGGGGCCTTGTTGGTTCGACTAACCAGAACGCTCCCACCCTCACCATGGATGTGAAAATATCAAACAGTGGGAGTTACAGTGGCAGCGGGTTCACTGCAACTATTACCAGCGTGAGTGACCCGATACCGACAAAGAATATAAAACTGGTAACTTCGTGGAAAACGACCAGCCGGAGTAGCGGGGATAGCCTGTCGGGTGGCAGTTCATCGATGCCGCTGGAAATCAATGTAGACAGCTACGAGGTCAGCAGTACGGGGACATTAACTTCGGTCACTGGCAGTGCCCCGTACGGTACAGGCCCGGGAGTAACGGGCAATCAGGATGCGGTGAACCCCGGGACTGCCCAGCAGTTCGGGAACTTCACGCTGACGCAGGGGACCGGCCTTGTTGCACTTGCCTATCCCAGCGTCCTCACCGGTTCGGCGAGTGTTTCGGAGGGCTATGGGGTAACTACGAAATATGTCTATTCCAGCTTTGACGGTAAAACCGACGCAGCCACTGCAGTACTCGGAAGCAACTGGCAGAACCTCAAGGCTGGGGACACCGTCAATGTAAAACTGATCCATATCCCGACGGGGAAAGTGATCTATGAAAAAGATGTTGCTGTGACGGAGGGCTAAACATATGAAATCATACAAAACTGAAGCGGTCTCTCCGGTGGTCGGTGTTATGATGATGCTTGTTGTCACCATCATCATCGCAGCGGTCGTTTCCGCGTTTGCCGGAAGTTCAGTAAGCGGTCAGGAAAAAGCGCCGCAGGCAACGATCCAGGGAAAATTCAGTATTCAGACGGGCATGGAGATAACCCATATGGGTGGCGACGCGCTCGCAACAAACGATCTGGTCTTTACGGTACGGAACAGCAAGGTGTTCGGGCCGAACCTCGAACAGAGGACTGCACAGGTCCTCAACAAGACCCATATCATGGACCGGAAGAACCAGCCGCTGGACCGTGGCGATGGGAGTACCAATGTGACCGCATTGAGATCCGGGGATACTTTCTACATCACCGCAGTCAACTGCACGTGCAGTACGCTCCAGCCGATTGTAGCATCAACCGATAGTTCACTGTGTTTTGCCAATTCCGACAATGTCGGGAAAACATTCTATCTGGATGTCAGCGACAAGAGCGGCAACCTCATCTCAAGAAGCGAGGTAACGATTTCCCCCTGATCACAGGGAGATACGGACCAAGTGATGGAGAGAGGTGAATCACAAATGGCTATTCAAAAAGAGGCGGCCGTGTCACCGGTGGTTGGTGTAATGCTGATGCTTGTCGTTACCATCATCATCGCAGCGGTCGTGAGCGGCTTTTCCGGAGGTCTTGTTGGAAGTGGCAGCCAGAAAAGCCCGTCGCTTACCATGGATGTAAAAATTGTAAATACCGGCTACTGGACCGGAAGCGGTTTTTTTGCGACAATTACCGGGGTAAGCGATCCGATTCCAACAAAGGATCTCAAGATTGTAACTGCCTGGACGACCACGAACCGGGCCAGCAGTAACCACGAGGTGATGACCGGTGGGAACGAATCCCTGGGTGGCGTGCAGAACGTCAATGTCGTTGAACCGGATGCTTCAACCGAGCCCAGTGTTACGTACCAGAGTACAGCACCCTATGGTTTCGGGATGCCTTCCGCTGCGGGGCAGACGGTATACAGCAACATCATCAACACGAGCGCCGAAACGCCCTACAAATATACGGGTCAGCAGTTCGGCAGCTATGCCCTGACACCGGGCGTCAGTCTTAATGCAAAACCCTACGGGAGCAAGCAGGACGGGACCGGTGCGGCATTCACCAGGGGGTATGGAATCACTGAACAGTATGCATATACGTCCGGCAGTGCGGCATATACCGATCCCATGCAGGCAGTGCTCGGTGGTGGCTGGCAGAACCTCAAAGTCGGGGATACGGTCAATGTAAAGGTGATCTACGTGCCGAGCGGGAAGACCATCTTCACAAAAGACATTGTTGTGACGGAGGGCTAAGCATATGAAACCGTACAAAAACGACGCGGTCTCACCAGTAGTCGGCGTGATGCTGATGCTTGTGGTCACTATCATCATCGCAGCGGTCGTCTCCGCCTTTGCCGGGGGGATGACCAGCGGGCAGACCAAGGCACCGCAGGCGAATGTCAAGGGAACCTTCAGCATAACCGACGGGATGACCATCAGTAATGCCGGCGGCGATTCCCTTGCGACAAAGGACCTGGTCTTTACGATCCGGGATGGTCCGACTTTCGGGGCGAACGCCGAATCTTCAACAGCGCAGTCCCTGGATATGTCCAGGATGATTGCAACGACAGAACGCGGAACCGGCTCGATGATGACCAGTTATGGAGCATTCTATATGGTCTCATTCAATCCGGGAGATACTGTCACGATTTCGCCAAATGATTGTACATGCAATGTTTCCCAGCCTGCTGTGGCACCGACGGACTATAAGGATAATGTTGCATCAGATGGGTACACCTATGCCGGCTCACAGACTACCGCATGGGCGCACTGCATCAGGAATGAGAATAACATTGGCAAGAGTTTTATCCTGGAAGTGAGCGACACATCAGGCCACCTGATCTCGAAGAATGATGTGCTGATCACGGCCTGATTTTAGGATTTGAAGGAGAAAAAAATGAAAACTGATGTAAAACAAGTTCCGGCAACCTGTGCAATAACCTGGGACCGAATCTGCGAGTCAGCGGTCTCCCCGGTTGTCGGTGTGATGCTGATGCTTGTGGTCACCATCATTATCGCGGCGGTCGTCAGCGGGTTTGCCGGGGGGTTGATCGGTACAGGTGATCAAAAGACCCCCACCCTGAATATGGATGTGACTATTACCAACTCGGGAACATGGCGAAGTAGCGAATTTCTTGCAACCGTTACCGGTGTGAGTGAGCCAATCCCAACAAAAGACCTTAAACTTGTCACATCGTGGACAACCACGGTGAAGACGAATACGTATACCGGGGGAGAACATTCAAGTCCTCCATTTAAGGAGATTGCCGGCACTGGTTGTATCCTCAGCCAGGAGCTCGGTACCGTCTATCACGGAGGAGCCGAAGTAACTCCGGGAGTTTACAATACCCGTACAACCAGAACCTATACGGGTGTCGGAGGAGTTGCGCCGTTCGGTTCCGGGGTTGGCGTAGACGGATGAGTTCCTATCGTCGAACGCGAGTCTTATGATAAAACGGCCTATTTCGGAAATTATACCCTGAACCAAGGTACGGTTATGGGAGCAAAACCTATCGGGGGATGTCTTTCCGGTCAGCCACCGTATGTGGGGGGAATTCCTGAAATCGAGAACTGGGGAACTACTGAAGATTATTATGGCGGCTACGGTGTGATGGGTTACCACAAAATCAATGTGAAATGGGTGAATTCTGCCCTTTTGTACCAATACAATGACGATACAGGCTCCAATTGGGTGTATAAGGTATATACTGGCACAAAGACCACACCTGCGGAGATTATTGCAGATGGCGGACAGGTCGACAACATGCAGGCCGTGCTCGGCTGCGGCTGGGAGAATCTGCGGGCCGGGGACACCGTGAATGTCAAATTGATCTACACCCCGACCGGCAAGACAATCTTCGATAAGGACGTCGTGGTGACAGCATGACGGCGCAACGCAACAATGCCGGGGTTTCCCCGGTGGTTGGAGTGATGCTGATGCTTGTCGTTACCATCATCATCGCTGCAATCGTCTCTGCGTTTGCGGGAGGGTTGACAAGCAGCCAGTCCAAAACGCCGCAGGCAAAGATCAGTGCGACATTCAGTGTCTCGGACGGAATGACCATCACCCATTCTGGAGGAGATGCTATTCCGCTTGACAATCTGGTCTTCATCACCCAGAACGGGCCGAATTTCGGGCCGGATACAGCAGCACTCACCACGCAGCAGCTGGATCCAACGATTATTACCGATAAAAACGGGAATGGTCTGTTCAACAGCAGCACCAACGGTGGAAAGACCTCGTTCAACCCGGGCGATACATTTTACATTACTGCGTACAATTCGACGTGTCCCTTACTCCAGCCGGCCGTTGCCAAACCATTAATCGAATGGGGTGATGGGTCGTGTGCCATGATAATGTGTACTGAAGGTGACTGGAACGGTGTTTGGAACTGGAAAGTCTATCCCCTGACCTATCCGGAACGCGGATGTCAAAGCAGCTGTATGGCTTTATGGTATCTCTGTTACCGGAACCCTGACAATGTCGGCAAGGTGTTTATCCTGAAGGCCAGCGACAAGATCGGGAACCTGATCTCGCAGACCGAGGTGAAGATCACCGCGTGAGGACTTTGGATGGGATCTTCCACCTTTCCATGAACCGGCAATTTTTTTTATTTTTGCACTTGGGGGAACTCCCGGAGAGAAGGATAAAAACGCATTTTGTAGAAACCGGTCTGCTTTTGGGCCCAGAGCGATCTCAAGCGCCATTCCGGGTCTTGGCCAAGTCATCCAGCGGCGTTTTCTCGTTCGGGGAAAGATCATGTCCTCGTCAACCATGTGGGTCCGGATGTATTCAGATCCTGCCAGTTCAGCAACAGCTCTTTGAGGACTTCACTTTCCACCATATAATCTCTCCTGACATGAATTTTTGTTTCGGTATATATGTATGTCAGTTGTTTTCTCAAGAAATATCGAACACTGCATCAGTATTCGGGAGGGGAGACTCCGAAGGTTGCGTTTTTTGATATTTTCGGAAACCCTCAAGTTATGTGGGTTTTGACAGGATGCCATGAGGCAGTATATTCCGGTCCACTGATGCTGCATTTGGGAACTAACGACCTGTGAACCTATTTATGCAATCATACGAACTGCCAATTAGTGATCACAAAGGAGATCCTGAAGGATCCTGACAGCTGGCAAAAAACAGATCAGAAAATCGACGGATTTGATTGAATTGCCCATATTCTCCCGGCTTCTCGGGGCCTTACGCAGTGAGCGGGTGCTGATCCCTGCAGCGGATTTCGCGATCCCGGGAGTGTCCCTCTCCAAAATACTGGTCACGGTCTCCATATAGTATGGTGCCACCACGTTGTAGTACGTGTTGCGATATGTCCGGAGATACCTATATCCCCCTACCGCACATCGGAGACAGGAAATCGGAAAAAGCATAGGTAACAATGACACGTTTTACTTGTCAGGCCACGTACAAAGTACAAACGGATCCACAACACCATTGGATTTTACCCTTTGAAGAACAGCATACTCACCATCACTCGTCACAAAAGTGGATCTTAACTATCCTCATAAACCATTCGGTACAATGTAGGTCCGGCCTTTGTTTCGTACACTACTCCTTCAAAGGGGGATTCGGTGAGACTTTCCCGGGGTTTTTCTGAAGGGCAGTCCGTCGCTTCCAAGGAGATCACCCGATTGATAAAAACAACTGGTTTCTTTGAGCATGCTGAAAGATCATGGAACAAATCAGTAACAAGGCGGATTTCCCGTTTTAAATTCTTCAGATCCTCTTCCAGCCGGACATTCTTCTTTACTAAAGAATCAAGGAGTTCAGCATGTTCCTGGACGGTTGTCCCGACTTCGTTAGGAACGGTCTGCCGGGCAACAAACGGCTGGATTGTTATGGCAGGTTCTGCCTTGAGATAATATTCCCGCAACTGAGCTTTTGTATACCTCCGGTACGCATCGGTCAGGTAACCGGAATGCCCGGCCAGGACTTCGGGGATCTCTTTTGAGACGACAAGGGACATCTGGGAAATGAAAAATTTCCGGAACATATGGTAATGGAGCTGTTTTCGCCGGGTCACGGAATCTTTCGAAAACAAGCCTGCTTTTTTTAATGCCGTATCCCACATCTGCGATGCAGTCTGGCTGGAAAAAGGGAATAAACGCATATCAGAGGTATCCCGGGGGTTTGCCATACCGGTCCGGACAAATCCCATATTCCTGTTTCTTGCGGATTTCAGGTAGTTATCCCGGACTTTGAGCCAACCCCGTACTGCAAGGACTGCTTCGGCGCTGATGAAAGTATAGCGATTTTCCCCGGTTTTCGTAGTGCTGCCACGGATCTGGATAAGGGCAGGGACTTCGTTTAAGTCTACATCGTCAAGGGTTACCGATAAGGCCTCGGCGATTCGCATACCCGACGATGCAAGGACAAGGACGAGTGCCTTTCCCTTGATATCGAGATGCTGGAGGATAGTCCTGATGGTTTCTGTATCAAGATCTTTTTCAACGGTACGGGGACCACCTTTGGGGAGTTTGCAGCGAATGCGTTTAAGGTCAACGGATTTCAATTCGATGCCCTGTGCAGCAAGGAACTCTTTGACATAACAAAATGTTTTTTTCGCTGATAACGGGGGCCGGTTCTGAAGGGTTACTGCATACTGTGTAAGATCTTCCTTGTAATCCCGGTTCTCGCTTAGATAGCGGTCCACAAGATGTTCATATCCAATTTTTTCACTGGGACGAAGTTTTGCTCCTTCGCGCTGTCTGCCGTAGACGCTGTCGATGAACGAGCGCACAGCGACGGAATAACCATTGCGTGTGTTTGGATTGTTGTAAAGTCCAAGAAAGGTCTCGAGATTGTCACGCTCTGGTTTCATGTATCCTCCCGCAACGGATTGTCCGCATTGGCTGAATATTTTGAAATTTTTTTAAGGGTATCCAACGGGAATAATTCTTGAGAGTACCCGGGTATATTTAATCCCGAGATAAACTCAACACATTATATAACTATTCCAAAGTATAGTATTTAACAATAGCCATTTGTTAAGTGATCAACGTTTATTTATAATATGTGGAAATTTAAGATTTTGATATACAGTTCCTCCAATAAACGGCCCTGCGATTATTTACTTTGGACATTTATCCCGCCAAAAACTCACTTGTAGCACCGGCTTCTCCTTAAAATATGTGAATCCGACAAAGATGATTCACGCCAGTAAATAAATAAGTATAAACTTTTTGATACGATTAAATGAAAATAATTAAATAAGGCCGCAGATGATTATCTACAACTTTGTGAGTTCCCTGGTATTTCGAGGCTCTTTCATGAACAATCATTCACCAGCAGATCCAGACAAACAGCATTTGAGTTTCGGTATCGTGTGCGTCCTCTTTATATCATTCACCTGTGCCTTTGCCGGATGCACCAGTGAAACCACGCCAACGACTGTTTCAGCTAACCAGACGCAGTTTTCGGCAACCGATGTTATCATCCCGGTGGATTCCCCGTCTTCGGTAGCCTACACAAGCAGCATGCAAAAGGCTAGTACACCGGTGGGTGTCATGGAAGGTCTTGTTATCAAGGACTGGAACGGGACATTCAAACCACTGCTTGCGGAGAGCTGGGATGTATCGGACGATGCCAGGACATGGACATTCCATCTTGCAAAAAATGCTACATGGAATGATGGTGTTTCCTTCACCTGCGCCGATGTGAAATACACCAACGATTACCTGAAAGCCAACAATCTCACGATGTCGTATGTGCTCGATGATGTGGATTCCATCGAATGCCCGGATGACAACACCGCAGTGTTCAACCTGAAAACGTCGTATTCGATGTTTCTCGATCAGCTTTCCCGAACACCGGGCATTACGTTCTCTCCAAAACATATCTGGCAGAACATCGCCGACCCCCAGCATTACCAGGATTCACAGTTCGTCGGGACCGGGCCATTTGTGTATGTCCAGACCGCTCCCGGGTATGTCCAGCTGAAACGCAATGACAACTACCATGGTAAAAAAGCAAATATTACGGGTATTGTACTAAAGGCGATTACGAATGCCGACAGCCAGGTTCTTGCCCTCAAGAACGGGGACGTCGATGTCGTCACAGGCCTGACTCCGGCAGTAGCACAGAGCCTTGCCGGTGAAAAGAACATCACGGTATATGCATTCAATTATACTGGATGCTACGAGGTTTCATTCAATGTCGAACAGTACCCGGCAAATATTTCAGCATTCCGTCATGCCATGAGCCATGCTGTAGACCGGGAGACAATGAACTCGGTCTTTGGTACGGGTACTCCGACCGAGACGACATTCTTAATTTCCGCCCTATCCGGGGACTATGTCAACCCGGCCGATGTGGGCATGTATGATTACAACCTCACGAAGGCAGCAGAGATGCTTGCCGCCGCGGGATTTGTTAAAAACAGCGACGGCCTCCTTGTCGGCCCGGACAATAACCCGGTTTCCATTACCATTCCTCTCGGCCCGAAGGGTGGTATCGGCAACCAGAAAGTTATCGCAGTCCTCAAAAACGACTGGGCAAAACTTGGCATTACCGTAAGCTCCGTATCGTATCCCGATGAAACACAACGGATCAATGCCATCGACAAAAACCCGGTGTTTATCAATTCATTCCCGGTAGCAAAACACGACGATCCGGATGCGCTGTCCGACTTTGCAGTTTTCCCCCACCAGTTCGTATCGAACCAGCAGACGAATTACTATCATTATAACAATGCCGAATACAACGAACTTGCCCTGGAGGTTCGCAATACCTCCAACCAGACCCTGATCCGGGAACTGGGATACAAAATGCAGGATATCCTGGCCCGGGATGTACCAACCGTTCCTGCGGTTACTACAGACACGCTGGTTGCATACAGATCCGATCGGTTTTCCGGGTGGGATATCGGGCCGGGATACCATAGCATCACCGATCCGGAAGTCCTTCTGAACCTGACACCGGTACTGGTTTTATAATTTTTTTATGATGAACCGACCAGAACCAAAAATTCCGCTGATTTTGCGGATTTCAATCGTTCCCGGCATGTAAAAAAAAAAACGTTTGAGGTCATCACATGAACAAACCCCAGAAATTCCCTACAGACAGATCCGATCTGACCATCCCTTTTC
>JBAZFZ010000008.1:0-73179 GCA_041653075.1 Methanoregula sp. | reverse complement strand
CCCGCGGCGGCTCTTCAACCTGTTTCTCCTGACTTGACTTTCTTAGTTTCGATAAAATTGATATTACAAAACGCTCAGGTACTTTGCAGCTTCTGAGATCTTAGCCGATCTTGTGACACAACCAAAATTTTGTAGTTAAATAAAACCCTTTATAATCATGCGGGAAATTTATAATCGGAATAACCTACAGGTGAAAAGGAATGAAATCACCCCTCTTATTAATCGGAGTTGGCATACTCTGTTGTGCAGTAATTGTTGTTGCCGGCTGTGTGAACTCCGGTTCAGCAAACCCGACGGGAAAAGCCGGTGGAACTAATCCTGTGGAGACCCCGGTTATGGAAGATACTGTTGTTGCAACTGATGCCCAGAATGGATCGACGGTCTATGTGAAGACCTCTGCAAACATTACCGTCAAACTGAATGAGAACCCGACGACCGGTTACTCATGGAACCTTTCGGTCACCCCGGGGCTGTCCATCATCAATGACACCTATGTGCCCTCTGAGATGTCCGGAAAACAGGTGGGATCTGGTGGTATCCACATCTGGGAGATCAAGGCTGAAACGACCGGTACCCAGAAGATCGAAGGGATCTACATGCGGCCCTGGGAACAGGTAACCGGCAATGAGACTATTTTTTCGATGACGGTTATCGTCACGTAATAACCAGGTCTTCTTTTTTTTCGGGGAGAACGGTCCTGCAACCCTGCAAGAATCTCTGATGGGGATAGTGTATCCACCCCCTGCCCCATGTGCCGGGCATGGAGGGGTACCCCCACCCATCAGGTTTTTTACCCCACCCCCTGGGGATGGCACAATGCTGTATGGTATCCCCTGGATCCTGCATACCTTGTACCGGATACATGGCTGCCGGGTGTTCCGGATATGGCTGCTCAAACCCCCATTTTGCATATTATAATTGTATTTTTGATATAATGGCAAACCGACAAATTGATCACCTTTTTATACCCCTTTGTTTCCACTGGAACAAACCGTATTGCGGACGTTAATCACAAAAAAACGGGAATTTATTGAGTTATATGTTGTATGCTTCAGGATTTTGGACAGAGCGTGTTTAAGATCCTGATAAGTATTATAAATAAATTATTTCGCAGGTAATGCTACAAAAAGAAAATTTAAGTCTACCCGCTGGATCTACATCTTCAGTTTCTGGAGGAAGAAGACACCGATGCAGATCGCGGCAATCGACAGCGCCATAAACAGCATATCGTAACTGGTTGAAAGGGTCAGCGACAGGACACGCTGGAAGAAACTGACGATAAGTACCATGATGATTACCTTGATAATCTTGTTTTTTAAATCATCAAGTGTCGAGATCTCAAGGATCGTGTGAAACGATTCTGAATTGCGCGCAATATCGATCTTTGAAATAAACAGCTCGTAAATCCCGAAACTGAAGATCAAAAGGACCATGGCGATAAGATAGAAATCGACCGCACCGATAATCCCTATCAGCAGTTCGGTATGGTCTACGGCTATCGGTGTAAACGAAACCGAATGTTCCAGAGTGCTAATAATCTCAAGTGAACCTGAAATGAAGAGAATGATTGCACTTGCAGCGCCAAATACTACTGCAAGCAGCACAATCAGGCGGGAATTCCAGAGAATCCCCTCAAAAATACGTTCCGGTGTGCTCTGTTCATCAGGACGTTTAATGGTGTGGTCGTGCTGTGGCTCCATCACCCAATAGTTCAGCGGATCGCGTTATATTAACACTGGTGTCCCGGCGTGTCCGGGTGCATGCGATAAACCGTGTCGGTTACCCTGATCCAAACGTTAACACAATCTGACTGCACAGGTTCAATAAAAAAAGGAGTATTCGTGAACGACCGTTACCCGATTCTCATCTCGATCCCTCATGGGGGTATGGATATCCCGGAGGAAGTGCAGGGCAGGATAGCCCTAAACGCCCGTGAACTGGCATGGTACTGCGATCCGGATACCCGAAAGCTGTATGATTTCGGTACAGCTGTCGCCGCTACCGTGAGTACGCCGGTCTCCCGGATGGTTATCGATCTCAACCGTCCCCCGCTGCCACTGCCTCCCAAAGATCCCGATGGGATCATTAAGACCCGGACAATTGACGGCAGGGAAGTTTATTGCCCGGGACAGGTTCCGGATCTGGCACTCATCCACCGGCTGATGTTAAAATGGTACTTCCCTTATCACCAGACCATTGATGAAATCATTGACCGGCATTTAATCCGGATCGGTTTTGACTGTCACTCAATGCAGCCAAAAGGATCCCCCGAGCAGCTTGACGCCGGGAGAGACCGACCACTGATATGCCTCGGAAATTTCGGCGATGCTGAAGGGAATCCAAAGCCCGGTTCCCTGACAACCTGTCCTGCGGTACTTATCCGGGGTCTTGCGGAGTTGTTCCAACAAGAGTTTCCCGGTCCGGGTGCCGTTGCCCTCAACACCCCTTTTTCCGGGGGATTCATTACAAACGCCCATTTCTGGCGCAAGGGCATTCCCTGGATACAGGTAGAGATCAACCGGTCTCTCTACGATCCCGACATGCGAAACCCGACCAACGGGGGAATCCTGCAGAAAAGCATACCGGATCTGCGAAAAATCCTCTGGAATGTCATAGAGCGGTTTTGCATGACAATGCTTGAAAATCCGGATTAGGAATGATATGCAGCGTAAACGGTGGATTGATGTATCCGGTTTTTTTGGCCGGACGCCATATCTTCCCCAATTTTTGAAGAACCGGTGGTGATAAATGCAAATGAGGCTCTATTTTTGTGTGTGACCTGGAGTGCAGGAGAGCTTGTCCCTGAACGGGTCAATGCGGATAATTTTGGCAGTTTTCTGGCGTTGTTAGACTCCCTTGCCCGGTACGAGAACCTGCAGGGCCCCGATAATGAAGCAAAAGAACGGCTAAAAACCGATGCCCTTGGGTTGGACCCGGCATTTGAAGCCTACATCGGCAGGTATAATGACATTCCTGTTGGGTTTGTTACGGTCGTGTTTACCTATTCCACCTTCCTTGCCCGGCCGACGCTGTACGTGGAAGATATCTTTGTAAAAGAAACTTACCGTGGTCGTGGTTTTGGGAAGGGACTGATTGGCTTTTGCCGCACCCTTGCACAGGAACGTGGGTGTGGCCGGATGGAATGGAGGGTTCTTACCTTGAACCAGCCGGCGATCGGCTTTTACAAGCGCTGTGGCGCCAGCCGGCTCGACTGGTATACTTACCGGCTGACCCGGGATCAGTTCTGAAAATCACCGCGTAAAAGCCGGACAGGAAAATCACCCTCATAGTTTATCTCGCACCTCTACCATATCCTCACATAATGATCCGTGAAAAACCCCGTGATTTTTTACAGGTCCTCAAGTCGTCCGTTCCCGATGCCCACGGATTGTCAAGGACTGGGGCGCGTGACGATTATGCGGAATTTTACCTGGAGTACCAGACACAGGATCGTCCCAGTACCGAAGAGGTCATGATCCGGGAGAACCTTTCCGGAGTCTGGTGCTCGGTTCCTGAATCGGTGGCGGACCGGGTTATCCTTTTTTTCCATGGCGGGGGATTCTGTGTCGGGTCAACCGTGGATCATCTCGGGCTCTGCACCCAGCTTGCCCGGGTAACCCGGTCCCGGGTTTTTTCTGTTGATTATCGATTGTCCCCGGAAAACATTTTCCCGGCACCGGTGGAGGATGCCCTCTCTGCGTACGGGTACCTGACGGGCCACAACTACCTCCCCCACCATATTATCCCGGTGGGGATATCGAACGGTGCGACGCTGGTACTTGATCTCATCCTCCTTCTCCGTGAGCGCAGGCTCCCGATCCCCCCGGCCGCAATCTGCATGTCGCCTTTTGTGGACATGACCTTTGGCGGGGAGTCGATCACCGCAAATGCAGCAACCGATTGGCTGACTGTGGATCAACTCCATGAGATCCGGACGGTCTATTATGTCGGAAAAGACCTTCGGGATCCGCTGGTTTCTCCTGTGAATGCAAACCTTTCCGGGTTGTGTCCCCTCTATCTCCAGGCCGGGACAAGCGAGATCCTCTTTAACGATATCGCCGCGTTTGCAAAGAAGGCAAAATGGGCAGGAGTTCCGGTACGGTTTGAAATTTGGGAAGACATGTTCCACGAATGGCAGTTGTTCAGCGCCGAAGTGCCGGAGGCATACCTTGCCCTGTCGCGGATCGGGACGTTCGTGCAGGATATTCTCAACCGGTAAATCCTCTGGTCCAGAGGAAGAGCGTTAATCCTTTTTCGGGGTAAACCCGGGAAAAATACTTTCATCTGCATGGAACGCACATCAAAGATCCATGTTTGATCGATTAATGCGAAGCCTCAGAATGGTAAAGGCGAGCTGGCGTATCCTCATGCAGGATAAAAAGCTCCTTGCGTTTCCCCTGATCTCCGGTCTTGTCACGCTGCTTGTGATAGCCTCGTTTATCCCGCTGGTTTTTTTCTCCAAGGGGATATTCTCCCTTTCCACAAACACGGTGGCCGGGATCATCTGCGTCTTCTTATTCTATCTCGTGACGTACTTTGTTGTAATCTTCTTTAATGTCGGCCTTATATCCTGCGTCAATGCAAAGCTGCACGGGAAAGATATGACTATAAAGGAAGGATTGTCCGCCGCGGCAGGACATGTGGGGTCAATCTTTGCCTGGGCAGTCATCGCAGCAACTGTTGGCCTGATCCTGCATATGATCGAAGACCGTGCAGGTTTCCTCGGCCAGATCGCCGCTTCGATTGTCGGCGGCGTCTGGAGTCTTGTGACCCTCTTTGTCGTTCCGGTTCTTGCATTTGAGGACAAGGGTGTCTTTGAGGCAATGAAGGAATCCGCGACCCTCTTTAAGAAGACCTGGGGTGAAAGTGTGGTCGGTATCGCATCCATATCCCTGATCTTTATCGCAATCGGTATTGTCGGGTTCCTCCTCTGTATTGGGGCAATGATGGTGGGGAATGCAACCCTCTTAATTGTCGCCATTGTCCTCTTTATCGTGCTGATTGCAGTCCTTGCTATTATCAGCTCGGCGATGCAGGGTATTTTTACCGTTGCGTTGTACACCTATGCAAAGACCGGCTCCGAACCCGATGTCTTTGAACCCGGGACCCTCAGTGGTGCGTTTGCAGCGCAGAATTCGGTGCCTGGCCAGCAGTTTGGTCCGGGAAATATCTAAATACACTTTTTCCTTTGAGGTCATTACAAAACGCCGCAATCTCCCGGTCCAGACCCTCCTTGAAAATATCCTTTCGACCATCAACGAATTTGTTGGTATCCGGTCCCGACACGATGATATAACCATCATGGTACTCCGGGCAGTATGAGGGGCCCGGGATGCGTGTGAAGGATCGGGGGATATGCAACATGTTTTTTTTGATTTAAAGTCCTATTATCCTGGAATGATAATTCCAAGGGATTTAATAGTATTGACCAATTATCATCAATAAGCCCATCATGAAGATCCAGACGCGTACCCTCATTATTCTCGGGATAACGGTTTTTGTTCTGGTCTTCGCGTTAAACCTTATTTCCCAGTTTTTCATCCTTGCCTCCTACCAGAATGTCGAAGAAGATAATTCTGTTGCCGATATAAACCGGGTGACCAGCCAGATCTCATTTGAAACGATCGAGCTTTCCCGAAGTGTGCGGGACTCGTCGATCTGGAACCGGTCGTATGAGTTTATGGAAACCAGAAACGAGGACTTCCTGGAAAATGATATCCTGCCGGTAGCAACCTACGAAAACCTCCAGATAAACGGTATCCTCTTATTTGATTCCAACCGTAACCTTGTTGCAGGGCAATGGTACGACCTGCACAACAGAACGCGCCAGGAAATTCCCCGGAGCCTGCTTCTCTATTTCCAGGATAACCCCGCTGTTCTTGCAAATGGATCCGTGGATGGTGAAAAGACCGGTTTTATCCAGCTTCCCGAAGGAGCGGTTCTTGTTTCAATGCATACAATTCTTCCCGGCACCGGTACCGGTTCGGGACAGGGAACATTAGTGATGGTACGATTGTTTGATGAGGGCAGGATCCAGTCACTTGAGAACCGTTCCGCTCTGCGGGTATACATGACATCGCTCGTCAGCGATCCGGGAATACCAGGTCTTGAAACCTGTCGTGAATCAATGGATTCCTGTGTTATTGTTACAATCCCTCAGAATGATTCGATCATCAGTGGATATACGGCACTGCCGGATATTTCCGGAAAACCCACGCTGCTTGTCAGGGTTGATAAAAAGAGGGCCATGTACCCGCAGATCCAGGCAACGATTCTCTTCATGATTATTTCTTCAGTTCTTTTGGGTCTTCTTGTAATTCTTGTAACCGTGGTATTGCTGCATCACTATATTACGAAGCCATTAGGTGATCTCGACGGGATTTTAAAAGAGATCGGGAAAAACCACGATATATCGGTCCGGCTTACAGGACCCGGTGATGACGAGATTACATCGCTGCATACTTCGCTTAACACAATGCTTGCCGAACTTCAGGATGCGGAAAAGGAACTTGCCGCACGGGATAAAGCCCTTGTTGAGGCAAACCGGAAGGCTACGATGTACCTTGACATCTATCTTGATGTCTTAACGTACGAGATCATGAATTCCACTCTTGCTATCCGGGGTTTTGCCGATCTTATCCAGCAGGGTGTGGACGAAGCATCCGCTAATAGTTACGCCCGGAGAATCTCGGATATTACTCAGAGAAACCGGGAAATCATCAGTAATATCGAGACAATCTCAAAAATATTCAAACAGCCGCCGAAAAAAGTCCCGGTCAATCTGCTTGCAGCCTTTAGGAAAGCCGCAGGATCCTTTTCAGGACTGGAGATCGTGTGCAATAATTGCAACCCGACGGTCTTTGCTGACGACATGCTTGTTACCGTTTTTGACAACCTGATCTCAAACAGTATCAAGTTTGGCGGAAAAACTGTCAGGATCGAAGTAAGTACCCGCGATATCGGAGGAAATATGACGGAAGTCACGGTTGCGGATAACGGACCCGGGATTCCTGGTTCCTATAAAGCCGGGATTTTTGACCGGTTCCAGAGGGGAAGTGACCGGCGCAGCAGTTATGGACTTGGCCTGCATATTGCAAAGATGGTTATCGAGGCCTATGGCGGGCGGATATGGGCAGATGACAGGGTTGCCGGAAAACCCGGTGAAGGCGCTGCAATCCGGTTCACCCTCAAAAAAACCGATCCGGTTTCCGGATCGTAAACGGTTCAGTTTTTAAAAATCATGGAAAATAGGGTATTTTTTCAATTGTGTGCTGTTCAAGCCTGTCGTAATGGTATACCATCACGGTAACCGGTGTCCCGTTCCGGTACTGCCGGACACGGGTGTCATAGATTTTCTGGACGTGACGCAAGCCATTCTTGGCGAAATAGTCATTCATGAACCCGAGAAACGCGATCTGGTGATCAAGGAATGCATGTTCGTAATCCATGGTTTCGCGTGCAGCGGACTGGCACTCTTCATCGGGAATTGCTGTATTATAATTGCCGTGCTGCTCATACCCCGAGATCTGGCGCCAGTCAATTTTTCCTGTTTCGTCCGGCTCCCGATGGAGCATATAGGGATAGATCCTGCAGATTGCAAACCGCTGGTCATAGATCCGGCACCGGCCGGATTCGAGAAACCAGCAGGATCCATCAGGATCGTTTTTTACCCGGAGGGCATAGCCGGATACGTAAAAGGTACCGTTCTGGTCGCAGAATTCCGGGCCTGGCGCCGGTTCGAGGGCCGCCAAATCTATTTTTCGTGCCTTTTCAACCTCCCGGTCAAGAAGGAACACGTGACCGTTAAAAGCGCGGGTGCAGCATTTTGCACAGCAGGTGCAGTGAAAACCGATATTCTTCAGGATACCGGCGAGGCAGTTCTGGGGATAAGCACAAAGGGCATTCTTCTCTTCGTTCAGTGCTGTAATGCGGGAGGGGATCGGGATTAGTGAAACAATAACCACCTGAGAGTACAGTAACAAACACGTTTGCCGGCACATCTTATGGTTGTATGCCTGCACAGAAACTGTTTGGAGGGACGTGTACCAGAATTTTCAGCATTACACAGTATTCTCGTTTATTGTCGCAGGTTAAACCGGCTTTTCCTGAACCTGTCGTACCGATTGTTTATATCAGAAAAAAGGGAATTATATGTCAACATCCGCATTACCGGTTGCCGGTTTTATTGCCGTCCTGAAAAGATTTCCGGGACATAATGCCGGTACCGTCTGGATCGTGTTCCGGCAAAAATATGATATTCCAATACTCGCCCTTTGTTCCGATTATCCTTTTAAGTGGCATTATCTCGGTAGTACTTGCCTGTGTCGGGTGGCGGAACCGGAAGAATCCCCTCAGCCGACCATTTACCCTTGTTATGGTGGCCGAAACTATCTGGATCTTTGGATATGCCATTGAAATATCGAGTCCTACTCTCCAGATGGTCCTGCTGGTCAATAACATTGAGTACCTCGGTCTTGTAACCGTACCCGTTGGCTTTCTTTTTGTGGTTCTCTATTATACCGGGAGGGAGTATCTGCTCACGAAAAAGACCGTCCCGCTCTTTTTTATTGTACCGGCACTTGTTTGTCTCATTGTTATAACAAATCCTCTCCATCACTTGTATTATACCGGCTTTCAAGCGGTCTTGGTCAGTGGTTCTGTGGTCTGGATATACGATCACGGACCTCTTTTCTGGCTTGCCCTTTCATATTTTTATGTCGTATCATTTGCCGCATTCATCCTCATGGCCGGTCATCTGGTCAGCGCAAACGACCTTTACCGCCGCCAGACAATCATCCTGACTGCTGCTGCGGCAATACCGGTTGCCTGCAATATGGGCTATATATTTAAGATCGCTCCATTTCCTGAATTTGACCTGACACCAATTGCATTTGTGCTGACCGGTGTCATTATGGCTATCGGGCTGTTGAGGTACCAGCTCTTTGTTGCGATGCCGGTTGCCTATTCTCGTCTTTTTGCCATCATGAAAGACGGGGTTATCGCAACAGATGGCCAGTTTCGTGTTATCGATACCAACCCTGCCACCGAAGAGATCACGGGAATTCCGACCCCTCTGACGATCGGGAAAAAACTCAATGATCTTATTCCGATCACCGACCCGGAATTTACCGGAGAGAACCGGTTGAGTAGTGACCGGCAGATCGAGGTCAGCCTGCCGCGGGATGGCGTCTCCCGGTATTATGATGTACTTGTCACCCCGATGAAGGCAGGTATGCATAATACTGAAGGGTATCTGTTCCTGTTCCGTGATATCACCCGGCGAAAGCAGGATGAGCTCGCCATTGCCGAGGCGCACAAGAAGATCAGCCTTCTTTCAAGCATTACCCGCCACGATCTTAACAACAAGCTCCAGGCAGTGCATACCTACCTAGAGCTTGTACGGATGAGTGCTGTCGATCCGGAGCAACAGAAATACCTCAATGACCAGGAGGCAGCAGTGCTTGCCATGCGCGACCAGATCGCATTTACCCGGGATTACGAACAGCTGGGATCGGAAGCCCCGGTATGGCAGGATCTGGAAAAAACGGTCGAGGCGGCAAGAAAGCAGTCCGGTACAACTACTTCGGTTACCTTCAATGGTGAAAATATCGAGGTTTCTGCCGATCCAATGTTTGAAAAGGTATTTTATAACCTTATTGACAATGCAGTCCGGTACGGGGGTCCGGCGATGACGTGCATCTCGGTGTCCACGTGTCCTGCGGAGTCTGGCCGGGTTATTATCGTTGAGGATAACGGGACCGGAATCAGCCCTGATGTGAAGGCCCGGCTGTTTGAACGCGGGTGTGGCAGACACACCGGTCTTGGCCTGTTTCTTTCCCGGGAAATCCTGGCAATGACGGGAATCACCATCACGGAAACCGGGGAGTATGGTCACGGTGCCCGTTTTGAACTCACCGTTCCCTTTGGGAAATTCCGGAAGTGAGATCCCTTTGAGATTGCTCGCGGGAAACCGATGCAGCTGTTATTATTTATGGCCAAATCCGGGTTGTACCCGGGCTGCCTCGTCTTTGAGCGTAAATTTTTTCAGCGGTCGACCTCATCTGGGGAACCAGTTGGTCCGGTCGGGAATAACCGGTTTTTCCCTTCTTTGATGAGGAATAAATAATATTAAAAAAACTGATTAGATAACCTCACGTAACGCGGCGAGGTTTTTCTCCAGTTTAGCGATTATTTTTTCGCTGACATGGCTTTTTTTCTCGGAAGTTTCTGCGATCGGGTTCCTGATAAGATCGTAATTGATAAAAACCTCTCCTTCCGGGCTGATGTAAATATTACGAAGAACCTGAGGATCCCGCAGATTATCGAATGCCGAAATGCCCTTCTGTGCCAGGGTTTCATGTATCCGCTTTACTTTTCCGCGTTCATATGCACTCAGATTTCTTGAGCCTTTCGGTCGTCCGCGTGGCATAACAAATTTTTAGCCGGCATCTATATATATATCTAGGGGTTAGCTGATGTAAAAAAGTCCGGTTTTGTTATGTCCTGACTAATTTTTCTGGTGAATCCGTTGGGGTGCGTGTCCTCACAATAAACCCTGAATTGCGGATTTTTTCAAAAAATATCCTCAATATATACGTTTTTTAAATTGAAATTACTGGAAAAAATTGGCTGCGCACTAATCATAAGTTTTTTACCAGTTTTTTACCAGTTTTTTTCGGATGCGCAAGCCCACGCTGGGACAAAAATAAGAATAATGTGTAAGAAATTACGACCCTACCATGATTGGCGCCTGCTTCTCCGGCACTTTTTTCTGGACCGGGTGATCCGCAGGAACGGCCTGGCTGGAATTACCTGAGTTTTCCTTTGCAGGTTCGCGTGCAGGATGATGCCCCTGCCCTTCGGCGAGCATCTCGTTCTGGTGTGTGAGTGCCGCAAGGATCTGTCGGTTTACTTCAAGGTTCTCTTTTGCAAGTTTCTCTATCTCGCCGAGCTTTTTTGTCTGCTCTGTCATGAGTTCAGCGATTTCCACGGTGGCATTCCCGCTGTTTTCCGCACCGGGAAGTGTAAGCTTGCGTTTTTTGGCAAATTCACTGCGGCGTTTCCATATCTTTGAGATACTGTCGAGACCTTTTTTTGTGTCAGGGAATACCTTGAGATATCGTTCATAAAATTCATGGCTGTCCCTGCACTGGAGTACGAGGTCGATCTCCGCCTCCTCGACAACCTGGTATTTTCGGCCAGAGGTTTTCTGCATAACCGTACCCTCCTAAGTCTACCATGCTGGGAAAAAAGAATTGTGGTTCTGCATCCAATGGTGTCACCGGGTAAGATTGATACTTCCTGTCACCGATCTCATTTTTCCCGCCAGAAATCCCTGTAACAACCTGAAGCCGGTCCCTGTAACGGATAACCTGACGAGTAGTCCAGAGACCATCGAGACGATTACCGATTACTTTCACCTCCTGCACCTCCCGGCTATTATACCCGTGCCCTGCAAACACCTGTCCATGGTATCAGATCTGCTTGTGCCGCTTGTTGTCGCATCGCTTGTATCCGGGTTCATCCTTGGCTATTATTACGTGAAAGCCCAGGTCAGGGCAATCGAAGACCGGTACCGGGCGGAACTGGAGCGCTGGAAAGCTGAGGCAGAGACCGGTATACGCAGGGATTCCGTAAACCGCGCGCGCTCAACGCTTAAAGGGAAGATCGCAGAGCAGATGGCCCCGGTTCTTCCCGATTTCGGCTTTAACCCGGCCGATGCCCGGTTTATCGGATCTCCCATTGATTATATCATCTTTGACGGGCTTACCGCAGTATCCGATGAGAAAGATACCGGGATCAGGGTTGTCCTTATGGATGTCAAGCAGGGAACCAGCACCCTGAACCGCACTCAGAGGATCATAAAAAAAGCTGTCGAGGAAAAACGGGTTTCCTGGCAGACCTACCATATCGGTGACTAAACCGGTGGGCCTGCACAGGTTTTGGTCCGGTTATCCCTCGTCTGCCCCGGTGAAGGAATGAGTCCTGTTGCATTCTGTGGGGAGCCTTACCATGGAATCCCCATCAGGGGGATAATTCCAGAAACCAAAGACTTATTGCACCTGAAGTGATTCAGATACATCATGGAAGAGCGGAGACTTACCGTACAGAAACGGGCGTTCCCAAGCAAGGGCCGTGCCCGTGTACACGCATCAGTCCTCTCGGACCTCGGTGTTGACGAACGCGGAACCCTCGACATCTGGACGACCGCCCAGGATCGGTGGATCACGGTATCGGGATATGGCGATTCCATGGTCCAGCCTGACAGTATCCGGTTAAGCGAGGAGGATCTCCGTGAGCTTGGCGTGGAAAACGGGGATGAAGTGGTAGTGAAAAAGGCCCGACCCCTTTCAGATCAGGTAAAAGATTCGGCACAGGCAGCTGCAGACCATGTTGCAACAGGTTTTGAGGATATCAAGGGCCGCATTACAAAAAGCGTGGAGCCCGTAGCAACAAAGGCCCATTCTGCAGCACAGGATGCCTACAACCGGGTTTCAAAGGATCTGCCCACACGGGATGATATCAACAAAGCACTCGATGCGGCAAAAAAGAAACTCGCTCCCAATGTGACACCCGACGAAGCCGGGACGCTTATCTCTCTCTTATATGAGAACAAGGGGGCGATCCGGTCCATCCTCATTCCCGCAGGATCCGGTGAGCACACGATCCCCTCCCTTGTGCTGCCCGAAGGTATCATTATCCTTGCGATCCGTAGGGACCGTGACGAACTTTTAATCCCGAAAAACGACAGCACCGTTGCCGCCGGAGACCGGGTTTATCTCATGGGAAACGAGGAGCTGCTTGCTGCCGCTATCGAGAAACTCGGAGTATAACCTATGGAACTTCCCATCATCAGCACCGAATGGTTTTACTTCGTGATTCTCTGCCTTCTCATCCTTATCGTGGTCCTGTTGATTGTCTGGATGGCGAGGAAATTCTCTTCAGGAACCCGAAAACTCGAACTCCAGATCGAACAGGAAAAACTGGAGATCTTAAAACGGGACATGGTGGCAAAGTCGCATCCGTTCACCCGGCTTTCGGATAACCAGATAGGATCACTGCGTGGTCTTGAGGCAGAGAATGTCACCCTTGAGACAAACAATTACGCAAAAGAACTCGAGCTTGAGGAGCGGATCCGCAGGCTGGAGAACCTTGTCAAAGGAGCAAAACTTGACCGGATGATCCGGCAGACCGAAAACGAAGAGCGGAAGGTGAAATAATATGACGGCAGTTGGATATAAAAACGGGTTTTTGCCCCAGGAATTTCCGGATGTCACCGGCTATCTTGATGAAAAAATACCGACCTTTGAAAAATCGCTCGACCGGTACTTTGACGAGCATTTCCCGGAGATAATCGAGGAATGGGAGCTTGTCCGTGAGACAGATCTCGAAGATCTTGAGTTGAGACTGGAAGCAGTTATGGCAGATATTGACACCCTGACAAAAGGGGAGGCTGCCTTCCGCGGCCGGGTGGAAAAACTGCGAACGCTTGTCGATGAACTGGAGGGAAAACGGGTATGATTGACCGGTACATGAATGCCTATGTAGACCGGCGGATGTCCGGTATTATCGAAGAATGGCAGCTTGCACGCAGCGGCGACCTGGGTACGTTTCCCTCAAGGCTAGCAGCGCTCGATCGCGAGGTTTCCCGGATTGGAGCTTCCCGCAAGGCTTCCGAGAGCCGGCTTCTTGGGCTCGAAGAGCGGGCGCAGGTGTTAAAGGAGCGGCGATCATGACGACCCTTGAGATAATCCTTCTCATCCTCCTGGTTGTGGTTGCCGTCTTTGCGATCTATTACTTTTTCCGGGGGTCCCGGGGGAATATCTCCTTTACCCGGCCGGTGGAAAGCCGGATCGACGATTACCTCGACCAGCGGTTCGAGAAGATGATCGGGGAATGGGAGCTTGTCCGGACCACAAAGGCAGAACAGTTTGTACGGGACCACGATCCTGCCCTTGCCCGGTCTGAAGCAAAGGTGGCATCACTTGGAGTCTTTGATAAGGAGATTACCTCGACGCTTGACAATCTGGAGGTGCGGCTTGCTTCCCTGGAAAAAGACCTTGATCACGCCAAAAAGTGAGGAAGGGCCAAAGACCAGCCTTTATACTCTGTTAAAAAAGGAGATCCGGCCGGTCCGGGCCCAAGGGGAAAGCCCTGTCAGGGATTCGTCGAGTTTTTCCCGGTGCGTCTGCGATCTCTGCATGACACCGCACCCTGCCCATGAACTCCGGCAATGCGCAATCTGCGGTCGGTGGGCCTGCGGGGACTGCTGGACGGGGGAATATTACCTCTGCAATTCCTGTAACGGGATACTCCGGCTGCATATGCTCAAAAAAGATCCCTGAACGGAACGTCGGGTAGCCCTTGCGGTTGTCTTCAGGAAAGCTTCCTTTTTTTATAACATGTCCGCGTTTTGAAACATGCGATCCTCAGAAATCGCGTCGCTCTGAAAGGTCCTGCCCAAGAAAAAAAGATCCCGGAAAAAAAGAGGCACAGCCCGGGTCAGGGTGTCAGGTTGACCAGGTGCAGGGTATTATCCGTTGCGTTGCTGCTGTCGGCACGCTCCGTGATCCCGTCCAGGGATTCAATCACCTTCTGGAGACGGGGCGGGACAGCAGTATCTTCGGCAGTCACGGTTTTTCCCTCATAGGTTATGGAATACGTGAAGAGATCCGTGTACTCGCGGGGTGCCGAGTAGGATCCTTCGAGTTCGAGGAACTGCGACTGGTTAAAGAGGGTCTTTAAATCCTCAAGCTCTTTCGTATTCAGGACGATTTCTGTTCCGGTTGATTTTCCGGCATAGATCGTCTGGCCGTTGTCAAAGATTACAAGCCGGTTATCCGCCCCGGCAACGCCTCCGGACTTGTGGTAGTCGACAAAGATCGCAGGATGGGTGTCCTTTGAAACAGGCGGGATTTTTGTGGTGATGCACCCGGCACTTAGTAACACCACGATCACAAGGACTGCTGCGAGGATGCAAACCGCTATTTTAATCCCCATCACTCCGTACTGTGCTGCTCATGGATGACCCCTTTGAGGTATCCGGCCTATATCTGGACAACATCTGATTGTTTCGTTTTGGCAGCGCTTTTCCTATCGGGAAGCACGGTTTCGAGAGCTTTTACCAGGCTGTCCATCTTCTCGCTGGCAAAAATTTCCCGAAATGCTGCAAGTTCGGCAGCATTCATGATCATGATACCTTTCTTTTTCATGGGAAGGCCTGTCGGACCAATTGGGTTGATATCTATTGCAAGGGATGCAGGACGGTTTTTTGTGGCAGGCAGCCGGATGATGGATACACCGGCAACTGAGGTAGCTTTACGCTCCCAGTCCCCGCCCTCTTCGATAAATGCCTTGAGGGTATCTGTTAATTCCATGAAAAGAACTTTTAATCGATATATTAAAAGGCTATCCGTTTGTTTTTCCTGCAAACCGCCGGATCCGGATCCTGGAAAGATACCCTCAAAGGTGTGAAGAAAGATACCTCAGAGGAAAGGACGGTTTTCATGCATCAGATTACCCTTGGAAAAGACCAGCCGTTCTCGCTTGACCAGACGCTTGGGTGCGGACAGGTATTCCGCTGGGATCGCAAAGGGGATGGCTGGTGGTGCGGGATTGTCGGTGACAATGTGATCCGGTGCCGGCAGGATGGCCGAAAGATTGCATATGTTGGGGCAGACGAGGCATTTGTCCGCCGGTATTTCTCGCTCGATCTTGACCTTGAAAAAATCCTTGCCGAAATAGATCGCGACCCGTTCATCCACGCGGCAATCGAACGGTGCCGGGGCCTGCGCCTTGTCCGCCAGCCTCCCTGGGAGTGCCTCTGTTCGTATATTTGTGCGACAAACTCCAATATCCCGATGATCCGCCGCCGGATCGCGACCATCGCGCAGCAGTTCGGGAACGAAGTCCGGTCCGGGGAGGAGGTCTGGCACTCGTTTCCCGGTCCGGAAAAACTCTCCTGTTCCGGGAGCGACGCCGGCCTTTCCGGGTGCAGGCTGGGCTACCGGACGCCATATGTATTCAACACGGCCTGCGATGTTGCGGCAAAAAAGGACTGGGCCGATGCTATCGACGCGCTGCCGTATGAGGATGCACGCCGGCAGATGATGAAGTTCTCTGGAATCGGGCCAAAAGCAGGGGACTGCGTTCTTCTCTTTGCATTCCGGAAGTACGAAGCATTCCCGGTCGATGTCTGGATCCGGAGGATCATGCGCGACAACTACCTGCCGGACCTGTCAGAGGGTTCGGCCCTGACCGGGTGGGAGTACGACACGATCCGCAGGTTTGCCCGGAAGCATTTCGGGGAATACTGCGGGTATGCCCAGGAATACCTCTACGCGGCCCGGGAGGGCTAACCCCCCCTCCATAGCCCCCCCTGCACGGGTAACCTCAGGGATGGTTATCATGCTTTCGGCCCTGCCAAAACCCCTTATCGCCCTTGCTGCCGCGACCATCCTGTTCGGGTTGGCAACGCCGCTCTTAAAGATCCTCCTTTCCGGCATGGCACCCCTGGTTCTTGTCGCGCTTCTTGGTTTCGGGGCGGGTCTTGCCGTGCTCTTCTGGGGAATGGTGCGGAATACCGGGTTTTCCCGGTGTACGGCCCCGGCAGGGAAACGGGAAAGAATACTTTTTGCATGCACAGTCATCGCCGGTGGATTTATTGCACCAGTCCTCCAGAACCTCTCCCTTGCCGTGACCCCTGCGGCGACGACTGCTCTCCTGTTGAATTTCGAGGTCGTCGCCACCGTCATCTTTGCATTCATTTTCTTTGGCGAACCGGCAGACAAAAGAGCGGGTCTTGCCCTCGTCCTGATCTTTGCCGCAAGCCTCATCCTTGGCTGGAACGGGGAGAGCGTCATTGGTTTCTCGGTCGGGGCCATCGGAATAATTGTGTCCTGTGTCTTCTGGGGACTGGACAATAACTGCATGGCACATATCACGGCCTATTCCCCGGAGAAGATCGCGCTCTTCAAGGCAGTCTTTGGCGGGGTACTTGCCGCAGGTGTCGTCATTATCCTTGGTGAACCCCTTCCCGACCCATGGCTTGCCGGGATCGCGATCTTTACCGGTTTCTTCTCGTACGGCACCGGACTGCTGCTCTTTATCTTTGCGTTAAAAGAGATGGGCGCAGCAAGGGCCGGGGCGATCTATGCGGCAGCGCCCTTCATCGGATGTGTCGCATCGCTTGTCATCTTTTCAGACCCGCTCGGCCACAATTTCTGGCTGGCTGTACCTCTGTTTGGTTTTGGCGCCATGATCATTATCCATGACCAATGGGCAGGGAACGGAGCGGGATTACGGGAAGAACGTGCCTGAACGATTCTTGACGCCCCGGAGAATTGTAGTGTGAAAAAAGCCCCGAGCCGGGGGAAATTTCTAAAAAATGGGATTCCTTTTACGTCCCGATATCCCAGCTGCACTGGTATTTTTTCTGCGCCGAGCTCAGCTCGTCGATAGATAGACCAAGCGACGCAAGCTTGAGCCGGGCGACCTGTTCGTCGATCTCGTTTGGGACTTCATACACGCCACCCTTGAGTGACGGGCCTTTCTCTGCGATGTACCGGGCACAGAGCGCCTGGAGCGCGAAGCTTAAATCCATGACCTCGATGGGGTGGCCCATGCCTTTTGGCGTTGCAAGGTTTACGAGCCGGCCCTCGGCAAGAACGTGGATTGGTTTTCCTTTCAGGAAGTAGGTGACAATGCCGTCACGCTCGATGGTTGAGTCCGCGTGTTTTGCAAGCCACGCGATATCGATCTCGACATTGAAGTGGCCGGCATTTGAAAGGATCGCACCGGGCTTGAGCTTCCCGAAGTGGTTCTTGTTGATCACGCTGGTGTTGCCGGTGGTCGTGACAAAGATGTCCCCGATCTCCGCTGCCTGCTCCATGGTCATGACATGGTAGCCGTCCATGTGTGCTTCAAGGGCACGGCGTGGATCCACTTCCGTGACAACGACCTTTGCGCCAAGGCCGTGGGCCTTCTTTGCAAGGCCGCGTCCGCAGAACCCGTACCCTGCGACGACAAAGTATTTCCCGCCGATGAGGGTGTTTGTCGTGATCATGATCGAGGAAAGGGCGCTCTCCCCGGTCCCGTGGACGTTGTCGAAGAACCTCTTCATGGGGGTGTCGTTCACGGCGACGACCGGGAATTCGAGCTTCTTTTCGGCCGCCATCGCCCGGAGCCGGTGAATACCGGTGGTTGTCTCTTCGCATCCGCCGATCACGTTCTTTAAGAGGTCGCGCCTCTTTGTGTGCAGGTAGTGGATAAGGTCCATCCCGTCATCGATGGTAATGGATGGTGCTGCATCAAGCACCTGCTCGATGGCTGCATAATACTCATCAACAGAACACCCGCGCTTTGCATAGCAGTGCACGTTCTTTACATCGTTTAAGGCTTCTGCGACATCGTCCTGCGTCGAAAGCGGGTTGCAGCCCGTGATATAGACCTTTGCCCCGCCGGCGGCAAGCGTCTGGACGAGGTTTGCCGTCTTTGCTTCCACGTGGAGGGCCATACCGAGGGTCATACCCTTGAACGGTTTGTCTTTCTCGAACTGTTTTTTGATCGAGGCAAGCACCGGCATGTACTGTGCCGCCCAGTCGATTTTCAGTTTCCCGGTATTACTCATAAAAGACTCCAGGACCGGCTCCTGCCCCATGCAGGAACCGGTTCGTTTCGTACCCTATCCTTAGGGCGACCAATGTACATAAACTTCGTCAAGTGCAAACCTCACGGAAAATGCAGATAGGTAAATAGCCCTTGCAGGAGAAAACAAGAATGAAATGGTACTTACGCGGCGGATCATCCCCTGCCTTGACTTAAAAGACGGCAGGGTCGTAAAAGGGACAAATTTCCTGGGCCTCCGGGACGCCGGCGACCCGGTGGAGTTAGCCTCGCGGTACAACGAACAGGGAGCTGACGAGGTTGTCTTCCTGGACATCACGGCTTCAAAGGAGAAACGCGGCATAATCATCGACCTTATCGAACGGGCGGCGGACCGTCTCTTCCTGCCGCTCACGGTCGGAGGCGGTCTGAGGACACTTGAGGATATCCAGCAGATCCTCCGGGCCGGGGCCGACAAAGTCAGCCTGAACACGAGTGCCGTCCACGACCCGTCTCTTATCACCAAAGGTGCGGAAGCGTTCGGGACGCAGTGCATCGTGGTTGCGATGGACGTGAAACGGAACTTTACCGAAAACCCCGATGCAGTGCCGGTAAAATTATGCGACGGCCGGACCTGCTGGTACGAGGTCGTGATCTACGGCGGGAGCAAACCGACCGGGATCGATGCCGTCCGGTGGGCAAAGGAAGCCGAGGAACGCGGCGCCGGGGAGATCCTCCTCACGAGCATGGAAACCGACGGTACCAAGAACGGGTTTGATATCGCCATCACCCGGGCGATCTCGGAATCGGCAAACATCCCCGTGATCGCCAGCGGCGGTGTCGGGACGCTCGAACATTTCTATGACGGGTTTACCAAAGGAAAGGCCGACGCCTGCCTTGCGGCAAGCGTCTTTCACTACGGCGAGTTTACTGTCCGCGATGTAAAAGAGTATCTGGCTCGTCGGGATATCCCGGTACGGCTCTGAGATCGAGCTCGAAGGCCGCTACCGGGTGTTCGAGTTCAAAAGCGGTAAGCACTGCCGGGTGGATCTCGCCAAACACGCCAACTTTTTTCCCGTTCACGAGGATGTCGGCTCTCCTTCCTTCGATAAACGCCTCGTCGTTTGATTCTTCCACGGTATAACTGATCCCCAGTTCGCGGAGCACGGCATCGACGTGGGCGTAGGCTTCGGAGAAGTCTGCTGCCGGGTGGGTGCCTGCCGCCGCGAGCTTCTGGTTTGTGTGAAGCTTTGCGATCACATCACCGGTTGCAAAGATCCGCTGCGGGAGCTCGCGGTGCCGGTTGACCTGGAGCATCTCCAGGAGAAGCGGCAGGATGTCAGTCCTTACGACCGTGTATTCCTCGCTTATCGGGTGCATGAGGTGGAGCGTTTCTGCCAGTCGGGGGCGCCGGAGGGAATCGAAGAGCACCCGCTCGTTTGTCAGCGTAAAGGGCATTGTTTCAAGATATCCCAGGCCGGCAACGACGGACCGGGCCTGGCCGGCAATATGGTTTGCCGGGTGTTCCTTCCCGATGGAAAACGTCGGGGGAAGTTCCACATCGAAGTTCTCGTACCCGTAGGCAATCGCGACATCCTCAAAGAGATCCCAGTCGTGCATGATGTCGGCACGGAAACAGGGGACCTGCACGTTGACCTTGTCCGGCCCGGCGACCTGTGCGCCAAACCGCATCTTTTCAAGGAGTGCGGCCATCTCCTGTGCGGTGATTTCAATCCCGACAAGGTCGCAGCATTCGCGGACGCTCACCGTGCGCCCGGCAGGCGCTAAGTCCGGGCAGGTCTTCCCGTCTATCTCCACGCTCTCGATGGTCGCACCGGCTTCGGCAAGCGCCGTGCAGAGGATGTTTGCCGCAACATTGACTGCACGCTGGTCGGTACCGGTCACATCGAGAAGGATATTTTTCGTCTTTGTCGTCACCCGGGTCCGCTCGCCGTTGATAATCGGCGGGAACGAGCAGACATGGTCCTCGTTGTCGGTAATCAGCGGGAAGAGCGGGAAGTCTTTTACAATCTTTGCATAGTCCCGGCCCTTCGGGTGCTCGGCAAGGATGCCATCAAGCGTAAGTTCTTTTGTGAAATCCAGCGGGACAAACTTACGGTCCCTCGGCGATGCCGTGTAATGGAATGGTGCCGTTACCGTGTCGAGGTCGTGGATGCCGATGGCGACCTTGCTCCGGCCCCTTCCGACCGCCCAGTGCAGCGCTTCCTGGAGCGCCATGACCGAGAGGATTGACTCGTCATCAAAGGAGACATTACGGATTACCGCCGAGGCAAGGCAGGGCCGAATGTTTGCGAGCTTCGGGTCGATGGAAAATGTTATGCCTGAGGGCCTGACCGTGTACTTCGGGAGGCCGGTCTCGATCCCGAGAAATCCCCGCATCGCCCGGGCCGCGCCTTCGACCGAGAAAAGATCGGGACGGTTGGGAAAGAACTCCACGTCCACGTGGTCTTCCTCGATTCTCTCGATCTCGGAGCCGATCATCGAAATGCGCCTGAGGATCGTTTCCCTGTCTGTCCCGGTGAGTCGTTCGAGATACTTGTACGAGAGGCTGATGATTGCCATGTTACGCCTTCCTCCCGGCCTTTGCCGGGGCATGCACGGGACTGTTCCGTATCCATTCAAGGTCGCTCTGGTAGAGCTGCCGCAGGTCCTTTAACCCGAGTCGGAGCATTGCGACCCGGCTCACGCCAAGTCCCCAGGCAAGCACCGGGCAGGTAACGCCCCACGGCGCCGTGACTTCCTGCCTGAAGACGCCAGCCCCGCCCATCTCGACCCAGCCAAGGCCGTCGACCCAGATCTCGGGTTCGACCGAAGGCTCGGTATATGGGAAGAAGCCGGGCCGGAACCGGACATCCTCAAAGCCCATCCGCTGGTAAAACTCTTTTAAGAATCCCAGCAGGTGACGGAAGGTGACCCCCTTGTCCATCACGATCCCCTCAAGCTGCTCGAACTCGGGCGTGTGGGTGGGATCGATTGCCTCGCGCCGGTAGACCCGGCCGATGCAGAACGCCTTTACCGGCGGCTCCGGGTGGTTTACGAGGTACTGGATGGAAAGACTCGTCGTGTGGGTCCGAAGCACACACTGCTTGGCCTTCCCGGGGTTCCACTTCCCTCCCCAGCCTGTTGATGAAGTCTCCCCTCCGTGCTCGTGCATGTCGCGGAGCCGTTCCCAGCCTTCGGGCAGCGGGGCTTCTTCTTTGAGGTAGAAGGTATCCTGCATCTCCCGGGCCGGGTGGTCCTGGGGCTGGAAAAGGGCGTCGAAGTTCCAGAATGCGCTCTGGACGATCCCGCCGTGCATCTCGGTAAAGCCCATCTCAAGGAGGATCTGGCGCATCTCATCGATGAGCCGCTGGTACGGGTGGGATTTTCCCGGGTAGGCTGTTTTTGGGAGCTTGTGGATGTCGTACTTCCGCAGGTTTGCGGTCTTCCACGAGCCGGAGAGGATCTGGTCCCGGTTGAGGGTGCCGATCTCTTCCGTGAGGTCGAGGCCGGCCGCCGACGTCTTCACTCCCGAAGGGGTGAGGGCGACCGTGTACCTGACAGTCTCGGTCTCGGAAAGCAGCTTGCGCTTGATAAGTTCCCTTGCCTTCTCCCCGGCCGTTTTCGGGTCTGCGAGTGCAGCCTCGTCATCGGCAGTCGAGGCTCCGGGGGATTTTGCGATCCCTGTCCCGCTGACCGTAACGAGTCCTTTCTTCCTGAGCTGGCCAAACCCGATCTTAAACGCCGGGTGTTTCTGGAGCTCCGCAAGTGTCGTGCCTGCATCGCCGATAGCAGAAAGGAGCTGTGTCTCGGGAAGTCCTGCTGCCCGGTATGCTAAACCCTCTTCGGTGTACGCATACGATTTTTCGACAATGCGTTCGAGCGTTACAAGCCCGTTGTCCATTGCAAGGTGCGCCCACTGAACAACCGCTTCCTGCGTTGCGTCCATCGCTGCCGCGACCTTCTGGACTTCCACGGTTGTTGTCCCCGTCTTTGCAAGCGCGGCAAGCAGCCTCTTCTCGTTTAATGTCAGTTCCGCCATTCCATTCACACCTCGATTGTCTCTGCCGCCACGTCCATCTTCTCCTTAAAGTCCTTGAGGAACGCCAAAACCCGTTCTGCCGTCTCCTTCTTGCACTGGCCGCAGGTGATCTCGCCGGCTTTGCACTTCCTGTGGATCTCTGCGAGCTCTGCATCGTCGGTCACCATGTGGAACATGTTGAGGAGGTAAAGCATGCACTTGTCCGGTTCGCCGCCGAGACGCTTCTGCTCCTCAAGCGTCATCCTGCCGCCGGTAAGGGCGCTCATAATCTTCTTTCTTACCGCCGCTTCCGGCTCAAAAAAGGAGATGAAACTTTCCGGGACGCTTGAGGACATCTTCCCTCCGGAAAGACCCGGGAGGAACTGGTGGTAAGTCGACGAGGGTGTATAGAACCCGTAGCCGCCAAAGGAGATCTCGATCTCCCTGACCTTTGCGCTCACATCGGCACACCCGAAGCCTTTGATGTCCACATGGCCCTCGTACTTCTTCGCGTGCGGGAACGCCGTTTTCACAGCTTCGAGCGCTCCTTCTGGAGCGTTTTTGGAGCGCACACTGATGAGACCTTCCCGCTCTTCGACCGTAAACATCCGGAACTTGTGGGCGATCCCCCGGGTGAGCCGGATGTGCGGGTCCTGGTCGATTCCCACCGGGACAATCGTCGGGGCCGGACCGTCAACGACCTGGGGATAGAGGATATCGGCGACCTGCGTTATCACGCTGTCAGCATGGGCAAGCGCCGTCTCCGGGGTAAACCCGTAGATTGCCGAGAGTTCCGAGAAGTTGACTTTCGTTGCCGCCTCAAACGCGAGGTCCTTGAGCCGCTCGTTTTTGCTCTGGAAATAGTACCTGCCATTGTACCCGAGGGCAAAGAGGCAGGAGAGGTACTCCTTCCCGTACTCCCTGCACTTCTCCCAGGAAAGTCCCCTGACCGCATGCGCCTCCCGGTCCGCAATCGTGACATACCCGTTTGCGCCCTGCTGCACGTGCCAGACGATCTCTTTCATCAGCAACAGGTGACCGAGGTGCGGATGGCCGCTCGGCATGAATCCTGTCAGGAGATGAAACGGCGTGTGGTTCCGGATCGCCCGGGCGATCGGAAGGTAATCACGCTGCCCGAGGACGATTCCCCGACGCATGAAGTACGGGATCTCGGGAAGTTCCGGGAGCACCGGGGCTATCGGGTCGATGCCGAACTCGGCAAAGGTCTTTTCGATATCAAGGGAAGGTGTGCTTGACCAGGGATTAATCTGCGGTTCTGTCATGATGGAAACGCTTCGGCCGTGGGTTATAGGGGTGGTCCGTCCGTCTGACGGTACGGGGAATCGCCCCGCCTGGTGGCTGTACCCGACAGGTCACAGCTTGATCCGGGCGAATTCGACGAACTGAATGCCGGTAGTATGTACACAGCCAAACAACATCTTCTTTTTGACGCTGTGCGCCATCCTGACCGACCGGGAGATCACGCTCATGGGCATGACGGCTTCTTTCTCGATGGCATGTACAAGAAGGTCGGAGTGGACATTCCTCCCGCAGTACACCCGGAAATGGTGGCCGAACTTGTAGCCGGTCCGGGGGGTGAAGTCGTGCCTGCGCAGCTCGGTGTAGACCTTGTCTTTCTCTGCAAGCTCCAGGTCGGAGTCCGTTGCAAACGTGAAATACTCGTCGGCAGAGATTGGTTTTCCGTTCTTTTTGACCGTGATCAGACCTTCTGCCATGAGGTAGAGGAGTTCGACCGGGGATATCATCAGCCGCTCGTTGTCGAGCCGTTTCCCAAAGCCTGCCTGTTCGAGGTCCGAGTGCGGGGCGGCAAGGACCATTGCGGACTTGCCGACAAGGATCGCCACGGCAGGGGCGATGGTCGGGGTCGGGACCGGGGAGTCTTCGAGTTTCTGGAGCTTTATCTCGTAATACGTGAGCTCTTCTTCGTCGTCAACGACCGCAAGGACATACTGCTTCCTCATATTCCTTGATGTGACGACCTCCTCGATGAGCTTGGCAAACCGTATCGGGTCACGCTCGGAAAGGACCCGGACAAGGTACAGCGACTCTCCCGTGCCCGGTTTTTCTCCCCTCCGGAAGACCCGGTAGTCATGTGGTCCGGTCTGGACGACATATCCCCGTTCGCGCAGGTCGCGGTACACAAGGAAACTGCGCAGGAAATTGCGCTGGTCGGCATATTCGGCAAGCAGCGTATCGAACGTAAAACCCGGGATCTCGATCTTCTGCCGGTGGAGAAGGTAGAGCGCTTCCTGCGGTGCGAGCCGTAACCCCTCGCCTTCGGGTCTTCCGTAGCCGCTCTGGTCGTAGAGCGATCTCCCGTCCCTGCCGGTTTTCACCGCTGTGCCGTCAAATGTCGCTTTCGTGCCGGAACTATAGGGGGTATACTATAATAAGGACGCCGGCAGAATGGCCGCCGCGCGAAGGCCCTGCCGGGGGAGATCCGTGGCCCGGTGCAGCAGGTCCGGAAACCGGACATAATCCATAGAGATTACGTTTGCCCTGAGCGTTACCTATATGATGGAAAAAAACAAACATTCCTGACCATATTGTATCCTTTAGGTATGCCGCTTTCTGCACGTCCCCCGGATATCTACCCTCCCGGGAAGATTTAAGCGCTCCACAGGGAATGCTTATGGTTTCCCGGTGACGGGATATTTTTCCTATTATGCCGCAAGCTCGCGGACTTTCCTGATATTGCCCCGGTCGTCCCTCCGGTCGTCCACGGGGGTTTCGCAGATAAGCGGGAGCCCGGCAAAGACCGGGTGGTGAAGGATTCTCTTAAACCCGTCCTCGCCGATAAACCCCAGCCCGATGTGTTCGTGCCGGTCCAGGCCGCTTCCGAGGTCGCCTTTTGTGTCGTTAAGATGGATGACCCTGAGCCGCGAGAGGCCGACCTGCTCGTCAAACTGCGCAAGGGTCGAAGCGATGCCCTCATCGGTCCGCAGTTCGTAGCCCGCCGCAAAAGCGTGGCAGGTATCGAAACAGACCCCGATCCTCCTGTCATCGTTGAGTGCATTTACAATCGCACCGATGTGCTCGAAGCTGCTCCCGACGCTGTTCTTCTCGCCTGCCGTGTTTTCAAGGAGGAGCATGGCCGGTGAAGAGGAGCCTGCGAGCGCTTCGGTCACCGCCTTTATGACCCGGGCCCTTCCGCCTGCGATACCGTCCCCGAGATGGTGGCCGAGATGGGTGACAAGATACGGGATGCTAAGCCTTCCGCACCGGTCGAGCTCTGCCGTGAGCGTCTGGACTGACTTCTCCCAGATCTCGGGCTTGGGTGAAGCGAGGTTGGGGAGGTAAGGCATGTGGTCAACCGGGAGGAGGCCGGTGGTTGCGACCTTCTTTTTGTAAAGGTCACAGTCGCCATCGGAAAGCGGCTTTGATGCCCAGCCCCGGGGGTTGCGGGAGAACATCTGGAAGACATCGCAGCCGCCATCGTGCGCCCGGTCGACCGCAAGGTCGAGCGAGCCGGCAATCGAGACGTGGACGCCAACTGTCACCGGCGCCATGCAGGGTCACACTCCGGGTATAAGCTCATGATTCGTCAGATCACCATTGCGGCGTACTGGAAGATGGAGGTTGTGATTGGACAAGAAATGAAAATAAAAAGGAAAGGAGCCGGGCCCGGTGCTCATTCACCGGCGGTCCCGGCCGAGGTGGATAAGGCCGGCGATACCCACGCTGATGAGGCCGAGGGCCATAACTGGCAGGCCGGATTGGGGCGTCGTTGCTGCGGCTGCCGTTCCTGCTGATGACGGGGCTGCCGAGGTGACTGCCGCTGTTGCTTCACCTGTCACCTGGTCACTGGTCCCGTGGGTCGTTACGGTTACCGAGAGCGGGGGCACGACATGGACGATATAGTCCGAGACCGGCTGGACCCCGCCGACCATGCCGGCGTCACCGGGGCATGTCGAGGAGAGGGCCTGGCCTTTTATGAAGGTGACGTTCACGCTTGACGCGTCGTTCCTGCCGTTAAAGAACAGGGACTCCCCGGGGAGCAGGGTTTTTTCTGACACGGTTGTATTGCCACTCGTTATTACGACCTTCGAAGACGTTGCCGTGCAGGTCGTCCCGGAGCAGGCCGAGCAGTTGGCGACGGTGTCCCCCGTTACTGCGTAGTCCCCGATAAGGCTGACCGGGAGGCTCCCGATGTCTCCGATTTCATCGGTCGCGTAGTCCGCAGAGGTACCGGATCCGTAGAGTTTTGCAAGTGAGATCCAGGTCCCGCCGGTGCCGCCAAGGCTGACGGCGACTACGGAATCGCCTTTGTTAAAGACCGTGAGTGCGGCGCTGTCCGGGACCGTTCCGGACACGGAGGTCTGGTTCATCGGTGTCCACGAACATGTCGGAGGTATGCCTCCGGACACATAGACGCAGCCATACTGCGACGGGTTTGCGATTGTGAGGGTGTTGTCTGCCGCAGATACGTCCGCAACCGTTCCTTTCATGGTCACTTCAAGAACAACTGCCCCGGCCGGGATCGCACAGGCAATGAGTGCAATAACGGCGGTGCAGAGTACAAGGGAAAGAGATCGTGTCATGGTATACACATCCTGATGGATATTTTTGTCATTGACCCGTGGCGCTTAAAAAGCCGCCTGTGTTGGAAAAAAGGACGGCCCTTTGTTCGGCTCGCCACCGGCCCTGAGTGTTTCCTGTACCTTGATGTGGGAAGAAGGTCAAATTCAGGGCATGCAGGTTACCTTCCTTGGGACAAACGGCTGGTACGATTCGGAGACGGGAAACACGGTCTCGGCGCTTATCTCGGCAAAGGACTATGATATCATCCTCGATGCGGGTAACGGGATCGCAAAAGCCGACCGGTACATGTCCGGGGACAAGCCGGCCTTTATTTTCCTCTCCCATTTCCACCTCGACCACACGGAAGGTCTCCACGTGCTTGTGAAGTTCCGGTTTAAAAAGGGTCTTACCATCTGCGGCGGGCCCGGGGTGACTGCCGATCTTGCCGGCCTCCTCCGCGACCCGTACACGGTCCCGATAGAAAGGATGCACTTTGCGGTGACCGTGCTCGAACTTGCGCACGGCTCCCACGAGCTGCCGTTTAAGGTCACCTGCCTTCCGCTTGTCCACCCGGTGCCGTGCATGGGCTACCGGTTCGAGCTGGACGGGAAGGTGGTGACCTACTGCACGGACACGGGGATCTGCGACAATGCGGTTACCCTCGCACGCGGTGCCGATCTGCTTATCACGGAATGCGGGCTCAAACCCGGGGAGAAGAGCCCGCTCTGGCCGCACATGAACCCCGAGGACGCGATCTCCGTCGCAAAACAGGCCGGGGCAAAGCGTCTTGCCCTGATGCATTTCGGAGCCGAGGTGTACAAGACAATCGAAGAGCGCCGGGAGCTCACCACGCAGTTCGGGCAGGAATGCCCGGGGCTTATCGTGTCCGAAGACGGGATGCAGGTGGACGTGTAAATCTGCCCGGGTGATACCGGTCGTGAACTATCGCAGATGATGCCAGGGGGGATAATCTGCCCCCGGCCAAAAAAGGGTTAATCGTATTTCCGGAACAGCGCCGGGTTCTGCCGCCGTATCCACCAGCGCCGGATAAGGAAAGCGCCACCGATGATCACAAGGACGACTGCCCCTATGATCAGGATTAATGCCACCGGGAAACCGGGTGAAGATGACGGGGCCGGGACCGCCGTGGTCTGCTGCACCCCGGGAGCCTGTGTTTCAGCCGATGTAATTTTTACCGGTGTGATTGTTGTCTGTGGGGTGTCCGCAGGTAACCCGGATACAGAATCCGTTCCGTTTCCACCGGTTCCGGGTACCGCGCTGATTGCATAAAGCGAGAACCCGGGGCTTGTTGCCGTAAACGTGACCTGTCCCTGGCTTTGTGTCCCGGCGGTTGTCGGCAGGGCAGTCCATGCAGTACCGGTGTAATGGTACAGTACGACATCCTGCGGCGACATGTGGTGCTCGTCCAGCCACGAAACCGGGAGGGTGAACATGATGGCTGCGCCGGTGATGGTCGTATACCGGGCCGGGACGAGGCTGATGTACTCGTACACGCTTCCCGGGGCCGAGGGGATTCCAGAGCCGAGCGATGACTGGACCGTCCCGGTAACGATAAGTTCGGAAATACCGGTGCCGGTGACTTCGACACGGCTCACCGCGGAGTCCCCTCCAACATTCACTTCCGTTGTGGCAGATTCCAGGGCAGCTTTCGCAGTCGCCTGGCCATCGCCGCTGTCCGGGCCGGGTTCTGTCAGTGACGCTGTTATGTATCCGGTCTTTGTTATGCGGTCGTATCCGCCGGCGTTGAATGCCTGCAACGCCACGGAATACGTGCCCGCCGATGTATAGGTGTGCGACGGGTTCTGCTGCGGGGACCCGGCAGGCTGGAACCTCCACGTGTCGTTGAACCTGAAATCATCCCCGCTGCCGTATGCATCATAATTATATCCGCCCATGATGACGACGCTGCCGTCCCGCAGGGCGACCGCTGAATGGTCGTGCCGCACGGTCCACCCTGAGCTTGCGTTCACCTGCGTCCATGTCAGACCGTCGTCTGTCGACCTCCACGTATCGTTGAACCTGAAGGCGTTGTTATTCTCCCCGCCCATCAGGAGGATGCTGCCGTCGGGCTGCGTTACGCTGACCTGTCCCTTTCTTTGCAACCACCCTGAACTTGCGTTGAGGAGCGTCCAGGTAGCTCCGCGATCCGTGGATCTCCACGTGTCGTTCACATAGGTCGAGCCGGTATCGCCGCCCATGAGAACGATGCTGTTATCCGGCAGCGCTACGCTGCTGTACCAGTACCGTGCCGGCCACCCGGAACTTGCGTTCACCTGCGTCCATGTGACGCCATTATCAGTCGATCTCCATGTATCGTTCAAAAGGCCGTCCGGGTTCATTCCCCCCATAAGAACGATGCTGCCATCGGACAGTGCCGCACTGCTGTGCCGGGATCTGCCGGCCCACCCTGAGCTTGCGTTCACTTCGGTCCACGTCAGGCCCCCGTCGGTTGACCTCCATGTATCGTTCATATTGAAGCCCGACCCGAGGACTGCCGGTTTGGCATATCCTCCCATAATGACGATGCTGCCGTCAGGTAGCACGACGCTGGTGTGACCGTACCTTGTCATCCATCCCGAACTTGCGTTTACCATGGTCCATGTCGCACCCTTATCCGCAGACCTCCACGTGTCATTCGTGGAGAGTCCCATATTGCTGCCTCCCGTGAGAACGATGCTGCCATCCGGCAATGCGACGGTTGCCTGGCCTTCCCGTTCCGACCATCCGGAACTTGCGTTCATTTCGGTCCACGGCTGCGTATAGGTTTCATCGCCAAAAAACCAGGCCCAGCCGGTCGGGATGCCGGTCGAAGCATCCGTAAAGGTCACGGTCAGGGGTATGGTCCCAAAAACCGGTGTGCCGCTGAATGCTGCGCCGGGGTCTGCTGCACAGGCAGCAGTCCCTGCAAAAAACAGGAAGGTTACCAGAACAACGCTATACCAGTTCCCACGCGGATAAACGTGTTGCACCATATTCTCTCCTTTTAAAAGAACCGTTGCAGTCTCGTCAGGAAACAGCCTCCGGCACGGTGATAGTCAGTAACCCAAAAGACGATCCCTGCAAAGGTCGATGCTATCTCTGTGAAACAAGACGTTTTAAACGAATCGAAACGATTTGGTGGATAATCGGCGGTGATTATCACCGGGAACAAAAAGAGCATTGTGTTGTTTTTCCTTTTTTGGCCTGCTTTCGGGACCGGATTGCACAGGGTGGGGGTGATGGGGTCCCCCTCCGTTTTTTTTTCAGGCCGGCTTTTTTCGCGCCCGAAACTTTTTTTGGCCCATAACGATCCGGCCCACTGGCGCCAATCATAAAAAAAAGCCCCCCCGGGGATCAGGTTTCCGACGGGACAACCGGGTTTCCCGATCTCTTGAAATGGCCGATCCAATTTTCCCGGACCGGGCCGAAACATAATCCCGCATATTTTTTTTGGTTCCAAAAGAAAATGGCTGCAAAAATTCCGGCCCGAAAAAATTCCGGGCCCCTCCGGTTTTGTGCCAAAACTTTTTTGGCCCGGTAAATCCTGCCGCGAAACTTTTTTTTTGACCAAAAAAAACGGCACGAAAAAATATTGGGAGGGGATCCCTCTGCAGTGCCGGGATCATGGGTCGTCGTAAACAACGGTTCCGGGCCGGGTTTTTTGGTCCGGGATCCTGCGGTCGTTTTCCGGTCTGAAACTTTTTTGGCCGCATGATTTTTGGCCTGAAAAAAAATTGGGCACAAAAATTTCGTCTTGAAAAAATTTTGGGGCCGTACCCTGAAGCATCCAAACTTTTTTTGGGCCTTTGGATCCGGCACGAAACCAAAACGGGCAAAAAATTTTCCGGTGTTTTGCTTTTTTGCCGGAACGGCCCGGCATTCCCTGAAGCATATGGCATTGCGCACGTTCCGGCCCGGGTGCGTGCTCAGAACCCTCTTTTTGCACGCCAATCCGCCCGGATCCAAAAATGAGGGCCATTATGTATCCGGATTACAACCCCCCGCTCACCCATAATATCCCAATCTGCCAACAGGTATGTGTCAAAGGGCGCCCCGAGACAAGGAAAAAACCAACAAAGGAGGAATGAAAAAAATGGCAGACTTTATCCAGACTGCAACAACCAAGACTGCAATCCGCAAACTCGCGGAACCTATTGCAGATGTGACGGCCTTTGAAAACATTGTCACGGGCGTCATCTCGACAAACCCCTTCGGCTGCGTTACCTACAACGCAAAAGGAGTGAACCACCCGCCGGTCGAACGCACAAAGCAGGCATACAACGCACGGATCCTCTACCAGGATACCGATGCAAACGGGGTTGCCGTAATTACAATCCGGGCCGGCACCGTGGCAGCGTTTACCGCAGTCGCAAACCATGTCATCGCGGACGCCGAAGTCTCTTCGGCCCTTGGCGGAACCCCGGTCCGGGACCTCGACAAGGAGACGTACTCCACGACACTCAAGTGCCACGCCTCCAATGGCGAGCTCTACTTCGTGGACATCACCCGGGGCCAGGTACGCCTCTCATCGTTCTCCGATGACGAGATCCAGAGCCGGGTCGAGACATGGGCAGACACCCTCCCGGAACTCATATAAGCGACCGGGATACGGGAAACCCGATGTGAAAAGCAGGAAGAACCAAAAACCGGGCCGCCAAAAACCGGGACCGGAACGGCAGGGGGATTATCCTGCCACCCGGTTTTTGGCACGGTTCCGGCAGCATGGCCGGCCCCGCATGCAAACCTGAAAAATTATACGAGCTTTTTCATGACCCAGGCCATGTTCTCGCCCAGAACTTTCATCGTTTCAAGCCCTTCCTCGTCCTTTTCCACGTCCCCTTTCTCAAGCCCGATCCCCACGTTCCAGTACCGGGAGCCCGGCACCACCATCTGGTTGATGAAGAAGAAATGGTTGAGCGTATCGAACGTATGGATCGCCCCGCCCCGGCGCACTGCAACAACCGCGGCCCCGATCTTTCTCCGGAACATATTGTCGTTTGCGAGCGCGACATATCCCGCCCGGTCGATCAGCGCCTTCATCTCCGTAGTTACATCAGAGAAATAGGTCGGCGACGCGAGGATGATCCCGTCAGCTTCGTCCATCTTTGCGATGCACTCGTTCACATAATCGTCGATGACACAACGCCGGTCCTTCTTTTCCCGGCACTTCTGGCATGCGGTGCACCCGTGCATCTTTTTTGCGGCAAGTGACACCAGCTCGGTGTTTATGCCCTCTTTTTCCAGCTCGGTAAACAGCGTCTTTACAAGGATCGCCGTGTTCCCGTCTTTTCGTGCGCTCCCGTTGAATGCTACGACTTTCATGGAGATCAAATCCTTTTTAGCTGCACTCATTTCCCCTGTTAGCCTTTCCCAATTTATAAGTGTGCCAGTATTCTCCAACATACCGGGAAAACCCTCTCGATTCTCTTTTTCATTCCGGCTTTCGGGGCGGGTCCCGGGTTTGCCGGGTTTTGCGGTCATATCCGGAGATGGGCTACCATCTTATCAGCCTGCGCGCCAAATAGTCGTGCGATATGAACTCAAGGTTGCAGTTTTCCGATCTCTCCCTCTCAAAAGAGCTCGCGAAAGCCATCGAAACTATGGGCTTTGAAGAGCCCACCCCAATCCAGGCACTCGCCATCCCCCTCATCCAGGCCGGCCGTGACGTGACCGCCCAGGCACAGACCGGCACCGGCAAGACCTCCGCATTTGGCATTCCGGTAATCGGAAGTATCGATTCATCAAAAAAGGTAGTTCAGGCAATTGTCCTGTGCCCCACCCGGGAACTCGCGATCCAGATCGCGGAGGAATTCTCTCATCTCCTCGCGTATCTCCCGAAGATCACGGTCCTTCCCGTGTACGGCGGCCAGCCCATTGAGCGCCAGCTCAGGGCTCTTGCGGCCGGCGTCCACATCGTGATCGGGACACCCGGTCGGGTCATGGACCACTTAAAGCGCCGCACTCTCTCGCTTGACGAGGTGTCAATGGTGGTCCTTGACGAGGCAGACCAGATGCTTGACATGGGATTCCGGGACGACATCGAGCTCATCTTAAAGCGCATCCCCCAGAAGAGGCAGACCCTTCTCTTTTCTGCCACCATGCCAAAACCGATCCTCGATATCTCCAAACGGTTCCAGAACAAGCCTGAATTTGTCCGGGTCGAATACCAGGAACTGACGGTCCCGGCTATCGAGCAGTCCTACATCGAGGTCAGGGATCGCGACAAGCTCGAAGCCCTCTGCCGGGTAATTGATGTCGTTGACCCGCAGCTTGCCATCATCTTCAGCAACACCAAGCGCGGTGCAGAAGATCTCGCCGGCCGGATCCGTGCCCGGGGCTACCGGGCCGAGGAGCTTCATGGCGATATGAAGCAGAGCCAGCGCGACCGGGTGATGGGAGGATTCCGGAAAGGCGCCATCGATATCCTGATCGCGACCGATGTCGCAGCCCGGGGGATCGATGTCGAGGATGTCGACATGGTCATCAACTACGATGTCCCGCAGGATGTCGAATATTACATCCACCGGATCGGGAGAACGGGCCGGGCGGGAAGAAGCGGCCGGGCCATCACGTTTGTCACGCCCCGGGATTTTACCAAGCTCCGCGAGATCCAGAAATACACAAAAGTCCAGATCCCGCGAAAGCCGCTCCCGACCGCAAACGACGTGGTCGAGTCCAAGACAAAGACCATCCTTGAAGAAGTCCATGAGCTCATCAAGACTGGCGGCATCGAGCCGTACTCCCGGATTGTCGAGCAGGCAATTGAGGAAGATTTCACCACCCTTGAGATCGCGGCAGCCCTCTTGAAAATGCGCATGGAACAGGGTGCCGATTCCCACCGGGAACGGGTGGCAGTGGACTTTGGCGACACGGGCGCAGAGGCCGGCATGGTCCGGTTCTTTATCGGCCTTGGCCGGGACCACAACGTAGCCCCCAAGGACATCGTGGGCGCCATTGCCGGAGAGACCGGGATACCGGGAAAATCCATCGGGGCGATCCGGATCCTTGATACCTACTCGTTTGTAGAAGTCCCCCGCGATTGTGCGGAGGATGTCTATACCATTATGAAGGAAAGGACGATCCGGGGCCAGCCCACCGGCATCGAACCGGCCCAGGGCCGGCGGGAATAAGTCCCGTCGGGTTTTTGACCCGTTCCGATCCGGCCCCTCCCCCTTTCACCAGGAGGCCTCCGTTTTTTTTCAACCTGCCGTTAAAAAATCCCAACCGGCGGGGTATGGTGCACCGGTTTTCCGGAACCCCGATAATAATCCCTGTTAACGCGATTTCCCCAACTCCTGGTAGGGACCCCGTCCCGTCCCCTTCATCCCGCGATCAGCGCGTATCCCTTGTCATTATTGCATTTGCCGTCCTGATGGCATCCCTTGATTCAATGATGGTGAACTTCTCCCTTCCCTGCATCGCGCAATCCTTTGAGGCCGATCATGGAACGGTCTCGTGGGCCGTGCCCTGTTGTGTCGAAGCAGTCATTTCCTTTTTCCTTGGGCCGGAAAATCATGTCAGGTCAATTCCTGACAGATATTTTGGTTTTTCCATACGCACAACCCTAAATATCTGCCGGGTAGACACATCTGTATGCATCTGAAAATGTTCTTTGGCGTTCTTGCCGTTCTTGTGCTCCTGGTATCAGCGATGGGCTGTACCCAGTCCACTACCACAACTCCTGCAACAACGGTAGCAACGACCGCTCCGGTGGCGGAGGAAACAACGGAAGCACCGATAACGGAGCAGACGACGACAACGACGGCAACCCTTGAAACCCCGGGACCCACCCAGACCCTCCAGTCTACCTGGGCTGTAGATATCCAGATCCAGAGCAACGGGAAGTCTATCGACCCGGAGATCACTGCAACCTTCCGCGGCGGTAAAGGCATGAACGTGATCCCGTTGATTGAGGTCATTGTCACCCATGCGGATGGAACCGTGGTAAGCGACAGCATGTCCCAGCCGCTCTACATCGGAAAGAGCGTCACGCTCAAGAGCACGACCGGCAACGACAACCGTGCAGAAGTGTATGTGACCTCGCCGCAGGGAGACCGCGTCAAGGTTTACGACGCATATGTCCCCTTCCGGTCCTATAACTAACTTTTTTCTTTTTGGAAATTTTCAGGTACGACCTGCCGTCTTGATTATAATCCCCGTGGAATTTCCAAAACCTGATTTCCTGAATCCGCGAAGTCGTGTGCCGACGGGTACGTCAGATCCCGATGGCGTTTCACTCGTAAAAAATCGTATCCGGAAATTATCAAAACAAAAAAAAGAATCCTCTTCCGGGTAAGACCTGAACCGGACCTTACGCGGACTTGTCCGGTTTTTCCATGTCCCGGTACATGCAGGCCTGAATATCCTGCCCCAGTTTCCCTATTGCGTCCGACCTGCAGCGCTGGCAGTGTCGCATCTGGCGGACATACTGCGAGCAGGCGTCCTGCATCTTCTTTTTCATCTGGGGTGTCGGCGGGACGATGTCGGCGAACTTGTACTGCGCAATGAGCGGGATGATATTGAAGGTATACACGCCCATTTCCCCGACTTTCTTTGCGATATCCACGATATGGTCCTCGTTGATGCCCGGGATATATACGGTATTGATCTTCACGAGCATATGGCGCTCGACCGCCATCTTGATCCCTTTTAACTGCTGGGATAAGAGCAGCTTTGCCGCTTCGAGCCCGGTGTACCGCTTTCCCTTGTAGTCCACGAACTGGTAGATCTTTGCCCCGATCTCCGGGTCGATGGCATTGAGCGTGACCGTGATGTTTCCCACGTCGTATTCCTGGAGGAGGTCGATCTTGTCCGGCAGCAGCAGGCCGTTGGTGCTGATGCATTTGATGACGCCCGGGTACTCCTCGTGGAGCCTTTTCAGAGTCTCAAAGGTCTCCTCGTTTGCAAGCGGGTCGCCCGGCCCGGCAATACCGACGACCTTGATGTAATCGTACTTGCTGACGACGTTTTTTACCATATCCATGGCTTCGCCGGGCTTGAGGATCTTTGTCGTCACCCCGGGGCGGCTTTCATTGACGCAGTCAAAGTCCCGGATACAGTAGTTGCACTGGATGTTGCATTTCGGTGCAACAGGAATGTGACAGCGCCCGAAGGAATGGCAGGCTTTCTCGGAGTAGCAGGGATGCTCCTGGATCTTTCGCATCTGCGCGGGATCCCACTGGACTTTTTTCCCTGCCACGTCAGCAGTCGGTAGTTCGTCGGACATAAGCACTACGTTTTACGTGCGTTCTTTTGGTATAAATAAAGTTCAATCGGAGCACGGATGCCGGTATATCCGGCAGCCGGCCCCTGCCTGCCCCCCGGTGCCGGCGCGGGCAATCAGGACTCTCTTCCCGGGGTCCCGTTTTCTTCGAGAATTACTGTAAAGTCCGGGTTGACGATGTATACCGGGAACGTTCCGAAAATCGTCTTTTTCTCAACCTGGTAGATCCGCGATTCAAGAAGGAGTTCGGCTGCGGCAGCAAGCGTTTCGGTATCTTCTCCTGTACCCTCACCGGTGCCTGTACTGTCCCCTCCCGTGATTTCTATCTGGCGGAGCAGGCACTCTTCCTTTCTCTCTGAAAACCGGGTCAGGATATCACGGCTTGTGATTCCGTGGATGTACCGGAAAATGAAATACAGGCTTGCCACTACAGCACAGATTATGACAAAGACATGGCCGATGTCGTTTAACTCTTCAACGGACAGGACATTGGAGAACGTAATCCCGGGCAGCAGGAAAATAGCAAGGATTATACTTGCAATGGCAAGCCCGGCCCCGATGATAAACAGCACCGTGACAACCTGTTCCGGGATATTTTTGTAGATCAGGCGCTGTCTCATTCCCTTCACGTCGGTCGAAAAAGCCGTTGAGTAGGGTTCGAATTTCCAGATCGCTGCATAAAAAACCAGAATTGTACAGCACTGGACGAGGATAATCCACGTATGGGACAGGGACAAGGTTCCATGGGCGTATTTGACAAGGACAATGATGATGTCCAGGATGAAGATGAGGGCAAATCCCGGGAAGAGCGGCCGGCAGTTGATGAAGAATGCGTTGAGGAAGACTTTTGTGAACTTCTGCGAACTTTTAAAGATCCCGTTGTTTTTCAGGCCGGCATAATACCGGGTGATATCGTCCTTGGAAATTGCTGTACCACTCATATCGTGGGGAATGAGCAGCGTCACAAAATAGACCATGAAGAGGACAAAGCTTGCGCTGATAAAGAGCATGGAGTAGATAGGGACAATGAAGAACAGGAGAATGTTAAAGAGGACCGAACCACCGAGAATGGCCAGCGTCAGCCTGCCCCGGGTCCCGGATGCGTAAAGGGTCTTGTATTTATCGTGTTCTTCGTGTATTTCCCTGGTCAGGACTGTGTGCATGTCCCGGATTGTCTGACTGATGGGGCCGTTCCCGTTCATGGATTGCTCGTCTGTATTGTATCAGGTTTGTTCTTATTTACTGTGCGGTCTTCCAGATATTCTATCGGATAGTCTCTGGTTGTGATATGCTGAGGTGTACGCTTAGTACTTATCTGCAAAAGCAAGGGTAATATGATTTCCGGGAGTAGTATAAGTGAGGACACCATGAAAAAATCTGAAAAGCAGAAGGGTAAGGAGAAGGCGGCGGTCCGCAAAAAGCAGTACAAAATTATCGGTATTGCTGTTGCGGTTGTCATCATCGTCATTTTTGTATGCGTGTTTTTTGTGGCAAATCCGTTCGCGGCAAAATCCGGGGATACCGTCGGGATCTATTATACCGGTACCCTTTCCAATGGCACCGTTTTTTATTCCAACATGAACGGGACGCCGATGCAGCTGACGCTTGGAAACGGAGCATACCTTGCAGACTTTGAGAAGTCCATCGAAGGGATGAGCGTTGGGGAGACAAAGACCGTCACGATCCCGGTGGACCGGGCGTACGGCGCGTATAACCCGGATCTTGTCATGACCCTGAACCGGTCGGTGTTCCCGGCTGACGTTGACCTGGTCCCGGGCGCGTATTATACGCTCACAAGGTCTTCTGACAATGCCAATGCGTACGTCAAACTCATCAATGTGACCGGGACCACCGTTGCCATCGATGCAAATCACGAGCTGGCGGGACAGGACCTGACTTTTACCATAAAACTCGCGTCAATCATAAATCCCTGATCCTTTTTTGATCCGGCACCTGCACGCGTTGCCTGGGCGAATGCCCTGTAATCGTGTGATTCTACCCGGTCGTCTGTAACGAGAGGTTCGTGCAGATCTTTTTTTAGGATGTTAAAAACGATGGGCCCGGCCGGATTCGAACCGGCGACCTTCGCCGTGTAAGGGCGACGTCATACCGCTAGACCACGAGCCCGTAGCTTACTAATGTCTGAGTATAACCTATTAAAATTGTCGTGATGATCCTGCCCGCAGGATAAAAAATGGCGGCGGGAATGCCACGATCCCGCTTACTCTTTCCTGAGGTTGATATCGATGCCGTACTTCTCTGCATTCTTGTCGGCGATGGCCTGGATCGTCGCTATCTCGGCGTCCTGCCTTTTTGGCTTGAAAAGGTGCCGGAACCTTTTCTGGGTCTTTAAGTAGTCCTCGACCGGTTTCCTGACGACCTTTTTGACCCTGGTTACTTCGCCATCCACCATCTCGTAGTTGACCCAGAGACCGGTATCGATGGCCAGTTTTGCGATGGCCATGGTCTGGTCGCCATCAAAACCCCAGCCGGTACAACAGGGTGCATGGAGCTGGACATAGGTCGGACCGGGAGTGTTGATCGCCGTTTCCACCTTCTGGATGAGATCGGTTGGATAGGCAACCGATGCGGTCGCTACATACGGTGCACCATGTGCTGCAAGGATCTGCGGCATGTCCTTTTTGGGCCGTTTGTTCCCAAACGAGTGCGACCCGGCCGGGCTCGTGGTGGTGCTCGCATCGTACGGGGTCGCACCCGACCGCTGGATACCGGTGTTCATGTAGGCCTCGTTATCGTAGCAGATGTAGGTGATGTCGTGGCCGCGTTCAAACGCACCGCTGATACAGAGCACGCCGATATCAAAGGTCGCGCCGTCCCCTGCCATGACGATTACTTTCTCGCTTCGCCCCTGCTTCTTGAGCGATGCCTCGATACCGGAGGCGACCGCCGATGCGTTCTCAAAGAGCGAGTGGATCCACGGGACTTTCCATGCGGTCTCGGGATAGGGTGTGGAGAAGACTTCCGCGCACCCGGTCGATGAGACGACAATCGAATTTGTCCCCGCTGCCTTGAGCATGAGCCGGGCGGCAAGCGCAGCCCCGCACCCGCCGCAGGCCCGGTGGCCGCATTCGAAGAGTTCGGCATTTTTGTCTGCCATGTTTAGAGCACCTCCGTCCGGAGCCCGATGTATTTCCCGCCGGTGCCTTTTTCGGCAAGCGTCACGATCTCGCGGATATCTTTTTTGCGCACGTCCCTGCCGCCAAGCCCGAGGATGTAATCGTAAACCGGGACGGCCGAGCCGTACAGCGCGTCCTTGACTTCGAGGGCAACAGCGCCTTTTGCACCAAGGGAAATGTCCTTGTCGAGCACCGCGATCCTTGCTGCCCCTTTTAACGCCTTTGCGATATCCTCGCTCGGGAACGGCCGGAAAACCCGGATCTTTAACAGGCCAACCTTCTTTCCTTCGGCACGCATTTCATCGATGGTGTCCTTGATGGTCCCGCAGATCGAACCCATTGCCACAAGGACGGTCTCGGCATCGTCGAGCAAGTAGCTCTCGACAAGGGAGCTGTAATCCCTGCCGAACAGGTCGCTGAATTCTTTTCCGGCCCGGGCGATGACCGCTTTTGCGTCTTTGAGTGCCTTATCGTTCTCGTACCGGAATTCGAGGTAATACTCGGGTGTCGCATACATCCCGAAACTGATCGGGTCTTTTGCATCCAGGCGTTCTTTTGGCGCAAACTTCGGGAGGTACTTGTCCGCATCGGCCTGGACGAGCATATCAACCGGCTCGTAGGTATGCGAGAGGATAAACCCGTCAAAGCAGACCATGGCCGGAAGGAGGACTGACGGGTCTTCCGCTACCTTGTATGCGATATAGTGGAGGTCGGTTGCCTCCTGGTTGTCCTCGGCGTAGAACTGGAGCCACCCGGCATCCCTGAGCGAGATCGAGTCCTGCTGGTCGTTCCAGATTGAGAGCGGGGCTCCCAGCGCCCGGTTTGCAATCGTCATAATGATCGGAAGGCGCATTCCGGCGACGTTGAAGCAGACCTCAAACATCAGGGCAAGGCCCTGCGAGGTGGTTGCGGAGTACGTCCGGGAACCGGCCGCGCTCGCCCCAAGGCAGGCAGAGAGTGCGGAGAATTCGCTTTCGACTGTGATGTAGTCCGCGTCGAGTTTCCCGTTTGCCACGAAATCTGCAAGTGCCTCGACGATATGGGTCTGGGGGGTGATCGGGTAAGCCGCGACGACCTGCGGGCGGCAGAGCCGGACCGCCTCGGCGACAGCCTGCGAACCTTCGGTGATTCCAAGCATCTACTTCTCCTCCTGTTTCATGGTGATTGCGTCCTTGGGGCACTCTTCTGCACACAGGCCGCACCCTTTGCAGAATGCATAATCGGGATCAAAAAATCCGTCGTTATCCTCGTAAATGCATCCTTCGGGGCAGACCGTCCTGCAGGTCCCGCACTTGTTGCATTTCTCATGGTCAAAGAGCGGTTTGAAGACACGCCATGAGCCGGTCTTGTTGTCCCGGGCTTTTCCGGGCCGCGCCCGGCAGCCTACGGCAAGCGCCATTATGCAGCCTCCTTTTTTACTGCCTCGAAAGCCTGGCGGGCAGCCTCGATGTTCTTCTCCGCAAGTTCTTTTGGGAACCGGTGGGTGAGCGCGTTTTTGAGTGCATCAAACTTGATCTCCCCGGTTGCCGCGGCAAATGCGCCCATGAGCGACGTGTTGGTGATCGGAAGGCCGATTACCTTGAGCGCGATTGACGTGGCATCGATCGTGATAAGCCTGACACCTTCGGGCACCTTGTAATCCGGTGCCTTCTCGGTGTTGACGATTACAATCCCCCCCTTCTTTACCCCGGAAAAGACGTTTACGTCTTTTATGAGTGTGCTGTCCTGGACGATGATGTAGTCCGGCTCATAGACCTGGCTGCGGAGACGGACCTTCCGGTCGTCAAACCGTACGAATGCCTGGACCGGTGCGCCTCGCCTCTCAACGCCAAATGCCGGAAACGCCTGTGAAAAAACGCCTCCTTCAAAAGCAGCAACGGCAATCAGTTCCGCAGCGGTGACCGAACCCTGGCCGCCCCTGCCGTGGATGCGTAGTTCTCTCAAAGGAAAAATCCCCTAGTAATTTTACATGATAAATCGATATAAATCTAAAGATCTACATCGAGTCCGAGAATGTCAGACGAACCGGAAAAAACGTCATGTGCAATTTTTGCCAGACCCCGGGATGCGCACCATTCATCGTAAACGGCCACATCCTGCCCCAGAAGTGATTCGACTTCAGGTGCAATGGCAGGGGCAAGCGATCCGGCAAGGGCCACCTGCGCGCGGGAATTGAGGAGCAGCATGGAGGCACATTCCATTGCGGAAAACATGGCGAGAGTCCTGATGCGCAGATCTGCATCGCCGGGCATCGAGTAGTTCACCCCTGCATGCTGGAATGCTTCGTTTGCTGTGAACTCCCCGGCATCGACCTGCCGGATGGCATCGACATCAAGGGCGCCGTGCCGGGTGCCGGGCGCAAAGATGCAGGCGTCAAACGCCCCGACGACGTTTCCCGCGCTTACAAGAAGCGTGACCGTGTTGGAGCTGACATCGGAGACCACGATATCGTCCCCGAGATCCTGGCAGACTTCGTATGCGATCCCGATCTTTTCGGGACTGGTCTGGTGCGAATAAGCCTTGAACCGGGGATCGGTTGGTGAACCCCGGTGCAGGCCGGGCATGACGATTGTGGGAAGTCCGCTCTTGTGTATCTCGTCAAAAACCCGGGTGCCTCCCCCGATGTGCTTCCCGGCGCCCTCCCGGCTGACGACCCCCCGGTTTCTGATTTTTTCAATGGCGGTGATTTTTGAAAAATTGTCGCCCATGGAATAACAGAGCGCAATTCCTTCGATCTCTTCGCGTGGGCAGAGCCTCTCAAGGTCAGCAACCGTAAACCCGGTGGCCTCTTCCCGTGTCATCTTAAATTGGCCGGTCCCTGTGGCAAACCGCATTGCTGTGGTGCCGTGGTCGATGCCGATGAACATAGCAGTAATCCTATAGCATGGATCACATATTAGGTATAGATGTTTGCGGTAGTGACAGGAGGAGCAGGTTTTATCGGCTCCCATCTGGTGGATGCCCTGGTGGCGCAGGGGGACGAGGTTCTCGTCATCGATTCGCTTGCTGCCGGGAAAAAAGAGATGATTGCCGGCCACCTGAAGTCGGGAAAGGCCCGGCTGCTGGAGGCTGACCTGCTAAAAGATGGCTGGCAGGACCAGATCCGAGGCGCGGAACGGGTGTATCACCTTGCAGCTGACCCGGATGTCCGGCAGAGTGCCATGACCCCGGACCCGACCATGCAGAACAATGTCGTTGCAACCTACCGGGTGCTCGATGCAATGCGGGTGCAGGAAGTAAAGGAACTGGTCTTTACCTCGACATCCACCGTGTATGGCGATGCAAAAGTCATCCCGACTCCCGAAAGTTACTCGCCGCTTGAACCGATATCGGTCTATGGCGGCTCGAAGCTTGCCTGCGAGGCCCTGATCTCGGCGTACTGTTATTCCTTTGGCATGAGGTCATGGGTTTACCGGTTCGCCAACATTATCGGCGCACGCAGCGGCCACGGTGTCATCACCGATTTTATCCGGAAACTCAAAAGTAACCCAAAGGAACTCGAGATCCTCGGTGATGGTCGGCAGACCAAGTCGTATCTCGAAGTTCATGCCTGCATCGAAGCGATGTTTTTTGTGATCAATCACTCCCGGGACCCCGTCAATACCTATAACATCGGGTCCGAGGACTGGATCGATGTTAAGACGCTTGCCGGTATCGTTACCGATGGAATGAGTCTGCATGATGTGAAGTACCGGTTCACCGGCGGCGAACGAGGCTGGGTGGGCGATGTCCCGAAAATGCAGCTTGGTGTGGACAAGCTCAAAACGCTGGGGTGGACCCCCCGGCTCGGGTCTGCGGAAAGTGTCAGGATTGCCGTAAGGGCAATGCTTGACGGGGAATAAAAACCGTGCACGGATACAAAATCCGGTTTTTTAAAAAGGGATACTGAACGGGACTACCATGAAGTGTATTCTTGTCCTTGCGGATGGCATGGCTGATGAGCCAGTCAGCGAACTGGGAAACAGGACTCCGCTGGAATATGCAAAAACGCCGAATATGGACCGGATGGCCCGGGATGGAGCCTGTGGGATCCTGCATACCGTTCCCGACCGGTTCGAGCCGGGGAGCGATATTGCAAACATGTCTATCCTCGGGTATTCCCCGGAAAAATACTATACCGGTCGCGGTCCGCTTGAAGCAGTGAGTATGGGAATCGACCTCGCCCCCACCGATGTTGCGTACCGATGCAACCTCGTGACCATCCGTGACGGGGTCATGGCGGATTTTTCCGCCGGCCACATAACAAGCGCGGAAGGGGCAGAACTTTTCCGTTCGCTCCAGCCGGAGGTGCCCGGGGTCCGGCTGCAGGCCGGGATAAGCTACCGCAACCTCCTTGTCGTCCCTGACGGCACCCCTGCCTGTTCCACAGCACCCCATGATATCGTAGGCCAGCCGGTTGAAGGATCTCTCCCCCATAAGGGGGATGCCGGGCTTCTCCTGTCCTGCATGGACAAAAGCCGGGAAGTGTTCTCCGGTCACCCGGTGAATGCCGCCCGTGAAAAAGCCGGTAAAACTCCGGTGACCCAGATATGGCCCTGGAGTGGAGGAAAGAAGCCGGCATTTCCGCTCTTTTCCGATAAGTACCAGAAGAAGGGCGGGATGATATCTGCGGTCGATCTCTTAAACGGGATTGCGCGCTGCGCAGGGATGGAGATCATTACGGTCCCGGGAGCGACCGGGTATTTCGATACCGATTACGATGCGAAGGCCCGGTATGCCCTTGATGCAATACAGCACCTCGATTTTGTGTATGTCCACATCGAGGCCCCGGATGAGGCCGGCCACCTGGGAAGCATCGTGGAGAAAGTCCGGGCAATTGAGAATGTCGACCGGGTCGTGGGCACGATCCGCAGCAATTTTGATGGCGTTGTCGCGGTACTGCCCGATCACCCGACGCCAATCAGGATAAAGACGCACTCGCGCGAGCCGGTGCCGTTTGTGGTTTCCGGCAAAGGAACGGACGGGACAAAGGTATTTTCTGAAAAAGAGGCGCATTCGGGAAAATTCGGGACGATGGAAGCGACAGAGTTCCTGTCGTTTCTGTTTGCCTGATAGTTTTGCAATCTGAAAGCGGCATCAGTCCCCTGCATCATCATTTTTTCAGTGGGGGTAACTTTCATCATCTGCCAAACTTTTACAGCGGATACTATGTATTCTAGAACTTTCAATTATCATCCATGCCATACCAGATCATCGATGCCGGTGCGTACCTGAACGGGCAGGTCCGGGCTGGAATCATAACCCAGGAAGATTCTGATCTTATCCATGAATTTTGCGAAGAGCGGAAAGCAACAAAGCATATCGCTGAGGCAACCGCCCTAGTCACTTCGAAGGGTCTATCAAAGTTTGCGCCATCGATTGCACCCTTCAAACAGTGTACGACTTTAGACATAATTAAGGGTATCAATTCCGTGGAAACAAAATGGAAACAGAACACCGGCGGTTACGAATTTACTATCTCAAAGAATTCGCGCATTGGCTGGTAGATGAGGGATATAATTCAACCATCAATATCAAGAAACTGGATAGCATCAAACCCCCCACGGCAGACAAGGCAACAAAAACTGCATCGCAGATGATCTCCGAAGAAAAAATCGATGAGATGATACGGTCCTGCAAGACCTCCCGGGACCGGGCATTAATCGCTTTCATGTACGAAGGGGCACTCAGGCCAATCGAAGTACGGGAAGCAACCTGGAACCAGATCACCTTTGACCAGTACGGCGCAATATTCAACACTTCTAAAAAGACCGGCAAACCCCGGTATATCCGGCTCATCCGCTATTACGGGTATCTCGCATCATGGAAGGCGGACTATCACCCGGGAGTCCCCGAAGGTGATGCCCGGGTATTTGTCACGGGTCCGGGTAAAATACTCTCCCGGCAGTATTTCCATGACATTATTGCCCGGGCAGCTCAGGCAGCGGGCCTCAAAGATGTGTTCCCGTACATCATCCGGCATAGCCGGATAACTGCTATGGTCACCCAGAAGATCCCGGAATCCGTGATTAAATTGCAGGCATGGGGCAACATCGCCACACCCATGATGGCAACCTATACCCATCTTAGCAATGACCAGATGGATGATGTTTTATTAGAGACTGCCGGGGTCAAGCGGGTAGGACGGCCCAAGGGTCCGAGCATGAAGCCCGTTCAATGCCAGGACTGTTCTGTAATTAACGTACCGGGGGCACAGTTCTGTTACAAGTGCGGGCGCTCCTTGACCGGTGATAGTTTGACCAAGATGGAACGGATGAAACGGGATGTGTATGAAAATCCCGATGAACTCATTGCCTTCCTGCAGGATCTCAAAAAGGAGCGGGAGGGTAAGGGAGCATAATTTTTTCCCTCTTATTCCCGTGTTGGGCTGAATCAAGTTTCACTCCTTCAAAAAAAGGGAGAAAAAATAGAATAACAATACTTAAGGTGAGTAAAAAGAGAGTATCGAAGATGAAAAAGGTTATTTTCTTAGTATTATCGATTCTTTGCATATTATGTATTTTTTTAGCGGGTTGTACTTCCGATGCAGGTAATTCAAATGCAGGATCAACTCCCTCACCAACGCTTACACAGCATAAATTTAATTCTGGTGATGTTTTGGCGAAAGATGATTCGTCCGTTACAATTACTGTTGCTGTTGCCAGTTATGATGCAGCGACGGACTCGTACAAAATTTATGATGTTTCGAAAAATTCCAATGGCGGATGGCAGTCTCAAACAAACCCTTCACAACGTACATTAACCCGTACCGCTGTTGAAAAAATTTATCCGAAAAAAATAGCGAGAGTCGGCAGCACATCAAATGTCGTCCAAAGTACTGTTCAATCCACATATTCGACGACTTACTCCACTACTTCAAGCTCATCCTCATCTGGTGTTCAAATAAGAATTACATATAGTGGGTTGTGGTCTGGAGCTTATGGGGATGCAGGATCAATGCAGTCCATTGATGGTACCGGTTCGAAAACAATTACACTAGATAACCCCAGTAGCATCATTTCTACATCATTCCAAAAGAAGGATAATTCACCCGATGAATTAAAGGTCGAAATTCTCAAAAATGGTCAAGTTTTGAAATCAGGTAGCACAACTGCCTCATATGGGGTTGTTGCAGTTGCATCATCAATTTATGGAGGAACGAGCAGTTACCTGCCAACTGCAGCATCTTCAAAAATTGTTCAAATCAAAGTATATTATGATGGGTTATGGCAGGGTGCATACGGGGAAGTTGGCGCAATGCAATCTGTAGATGGTTCAGGATCTCAAACATATACCATCACTAATCCAAACTATGCAGTATCAACGTCATTCCAGAAAAAAGATAATTCCAATTCGGAATTACGGGTAGAAATAGTGAAAGATGGAAGTGTTATTAAAACGGGGAGCACTACAGCCGCTTATGGCGTTGTGCTTGTATCATCCACCGTTTAATTTTTTTGTCGCTTGAAAAAATTAAGGATAATCCATACAACTTTCAAAATTATCTGGACGGCAACGGTAAAGCCGATTCCAGGTTTTTCTGATACCCTTGAATACCCCATACTTCTGAATTGCCAAAATTCCATAATTCGAGCAAGTGGGATAAAAACGACATCGCACACCCCGTTTTCTTAAGTGTGGGGATAAAAAGTTTTGATATAATTTTATCAAATAAATACAGATAAAAACCGGTACTTCATTCAACTTCATGGAATATTTGTTCCTTTTTTACTGCTTTTGAACCGCAACGTGGACATTTCCCCATATCCGTTTGTTCCCGACCCATATACGACATTGGCCAACAACAACATGTAACTCCAGAAATGTTTTTCCCGGCGTTTCTTAGAATTTTTGAATAATTCTCATAGACCTCTTTCTTACCAAAAAACCAAACATTTCCACAAGCAGAACATGTGCATCGGGTTTCTTCAATCTTTTTAGTTGAAGTTCCCCTATTTTTGGGTAAAGTCTCGATTTTATTGAAAGTAATCTTCTCATCTTGAGGAGTACCGCTAAATGGATTCCCGCACCGGTTACAAAACACAGCTTGATCGTCAATTGCGGGTGTTCCGCAATTATTGCAAATGGGGAATTCGTTAAATGGCCCTTCGGGGATTTTAGAACCACACTTATTGCAAAAAAGTGCTTGATCGTCTTTTGCGGGAGCACCACAATTTGTGCATTTTTTAACCATTTTCGCTCATTAAATGAATCATTCAATAATGGGCTTAAATCCTGCTATTTAATCGTGTAAAACAAAAATGGCTTTTTTTCGGAATTTTTGCCGAGGTTTGTAAAAAAAAAAGGATATTGAAATGTTAAATATTCTTGATTTCAGTTTTACGACTAAAACAACATCTTCATATTGAATTATTCGCAATTTAGAGTTTACAAGCATGACAAATCCCAATTCTGATACAGATGAGCAAATTATTCTGGACTCTTCGTCAATTTCGATAAAAGGGGTTCAATTTCGTGTAATTTTAACAAACTATCGAATTGCCCTCTATAATTCTTCCACTCAAAAACAAAATGACATCACATTATCCGAAGTTCAAAAAGTAAAAGCAGAATATGGGCTTGTCGGAGATCCAACCATCCTCCTATTCATTCTCTCACAATCTGGTGAAAATAAGAAAATGATTTTTAATTTCTCTCCTAACCAAGAGAACGAACGAAATCAGTGGGTTACAGAAATTAATAAGTTACTCGTATTCAATGACCCAAAATCTTCAAATTTTATTGCTGGATCTGCCGTAAATGCTTATGCATCTGATCAGCAATCGGATACTTTTTTTTGCAGCCGGTGTGGGAATAAAGTGACCGATGGTTCGTCGTTTTGCAATCGTTGTGGCACAAAAATCAGTCCTCCCGCCCAACAAATTGTAAATTATCAGAACGACGTTAAAGTAAAATCTGCTGGAGAATCTTCAAAAATATCAACTGAAAAAATTACCTTACCCGCCCGGAAAACACAATATGCCGATCCTAATATTCCTTACATAAAACCAAAAGAATCGCGAAATATTTCTCTCAATAATGAACCGGTTGCAAAAAAATTTAATTTTTCTTTACCGACAATATCAAAACAAAAACCGAGCATCGCGGCTCTATGTTGTGGGGGAATAATTTTACTCATAGTAATAAGTGCGATTTTTTCAGCGATAACGCATGGATCTACATCCTCATCTACTAATTCCAATACATTGACAGGTTCAGCGTCATCCGCGGTAAGTTCAACAACGGCAAAATCGGGTGAGCCAGGAGAGGCATTAAGCACATATTTATTCGCGTATCAGCATGTCGGTTCGACCTTTCCAGTGAAAATTTCTGCTGATTCGTTATATGATTATTTATCAAAAAATGCAACCTCAACCATGTCGAAACAAGAGGTGGGCATTGTGGTTTCTGCCGTGAGATCAGAATGGACAATCTTTGATTATAAAATTGGGGAAACAAAAAAACAGGGGAAATATGCCACAGTAACCGTCGATATAATTTGGCAATCGAAGGCTGGCATTCAAATTAGTCGTACTGAGGAAATACCCTTGGTTTTTGAGGATAATAAATGGAAATTGGACAAATTTTTTTACAGCATGTAAGTTAATAAAAAATCTATCAACAATGGCAAAGATAGACCAAACCCAAACCCGGTTATTAACCGGATAAAATTATTACTTTCCCTGATAGAGAAAAGTTGCAAGAAACCATCAATAATCAATGGAATCATTAACAAAATCAGTAAAATTACCGGTATTTCAATGCGAATCCACATCAATAGTATTCCAAGAATCCCCCCAAACAGAAGTCCCATGCATCTGGAACAAAGATAATTTTCAAGTCCAAAAAAATGTATTGAGCGATCTTTTCTTCGATGGCAAAAACACAATCCATATTTTCGATTTCGTATTTGAATATACAGGATTGGACCCAGTTGTTCATCCATCGCATATTCAAATTTCATAGATAACTCTCGATTCTAAAGAATAAATTAAGGACTGATAAAATCTCCACTATCGATTTTTTCCGCGCACCATAGGGATACCATGATGTTGTTCTTTGGCTTGTCACAGATAATGCCAAGAGCCGGGTGTGGCGGAAGTGTTCCTGCATGAGATCCCCGTGGTGTCGTGAGCAGGGACCCCGGGGCCCGGTTGGCCTGATGAACGCTCGGTCATGTTCACTCGTCCTCGTTCCGCTCGCTCGCGCTCACTGCACTCCGGCTCGCTTCACATCACCTCCCTTGCTTTTCCGGAGTTGCCCGGTTGGTAAGATGACGCCCCTGGCTCGTCGCGCTGCTCCAGCGCCAGCGGCTGCTCCCGCCCGCTCCTCACATACCGCTCCCGCGGAATGTTCGTCGCTGTTGATCGTACTCATGCCGAACGCTCAGTGACACATTCACCCCGACCTCGCGCTGATGCACTCGCCCGGTGCGAACGCGGGCCGCTGCGGCCTGATAGCCACCCCCTCTGACTTCATCATCAGAATGTTCATCGGGTCCGACCGCGACACTACCTTATCATGCCTGATGCCCGGGAATTGTCCCACAGGGGAGTTGAACTCGCCGAATCCGGTCAATACGACAAGGCACTCGATCTCGTGAACAAGGGCATTAAACTCGATGGCAACAATGCGAATGTGTGGTATAACAAGGGCATAATTCTTTTCAAAATGTGCAGATACCAGGATGCCCTCAATGCATTTGCCCAGGCAGCGGACATCGATCCTGAATTCACGGAGGCGTGGTACAACAAGGGGATGGCCCTTATGGAACTCGGAAAATATCTTGAGGCGATCCGTGCATTTAACAAAGTTCTGAAGATACATTCGCATGACGACCGGGCACGCGAACAAATGAATCTGGCACAGAAGAAAATTATGGAGTCGTGTAGTTTCTCCCCGTCGTCTCCGGAAAAGGTTCAGATGAAATTGATCAAGTGAGGGACCGGAGTGTATGGGACATTTCTCTCATTTATCTTTCGTCGGAGATGCCGATAATCAGGAGGTATGAACCCTGAGGGGAAATACGCCCAATTCGGGCTCCGTTTGTCATACCCCTAACCGGAAAACCCCGTAAAATCGTCCGTTTTGCTATGTTTGAAAAATACGCTTAATTATTGCCCCTTTTGCCAAAATAAGGCAGGAATGCATCTCGTTAAAAGCCCGCCAAAGGCCCTTAAATCGATGCTATTTTCGCCTCTTAATTTACCCCATCCGGACCCTGAAAAGGCTGCCGGAATGCGAATATGAGGGTCGTTTTTTCCGGGGATATCTAAAAAACAGGGTTTTAGCCTGGAATACGGGGAGCCGGTCGCGGAGCGTGGGCAAGCACGGCGAAGCTGTGCGAAGCGTGCGACGCGGGCGGCGGTTCAAGCGTATGACAAAAAACAGCGAGAAATTTACGGAGGAGGTTACACTCAACGGGGCTCCGCCCCTCGCCGCGTGGGCTTCCCCAACGGGAACTTGTTTTGTGGTTCATGAAGATCGGTCGGTCATGTTCACTCGTCTCGCTGATGCTCCGACTCGCTTCACATCACCTTCCTTGCTTTCCCGGAGTTGCCCTGTTGGTAGGATGACGCCCCTGGCTTGTCGCGTTGCTCCTGCGCCAGCGGCTGTTCTCGCCCGCTCCTCACACCATGCTTCGCATCGTGTTCGTCGCTGTTTACTGAGCAAGTGTCTAACGCTCAGTGACTCATCCGCACGACGCATCAGGGGCTCGGACTCACCGCTGATGCGGCTCGTTACCTTCGCACCCTGAAGCGGTGCTCCTTCGGGCCGCTGGGCCGGGCTAGGATAGCCCCCTGATGGGGGCACGGGATCGGTGTACGGGGGGGAGGACAAAGCGACGGTTACCGGACGCATCAGCGGACGGTCGCTCGCTTTGTCGGGTGGGTCCTACCTGAACAAACGCATGCCAACTGGACAACGTAAAAATTTCCTGCAGCATGGGCGGGTCATGGCTACACGGCGCGGTTACGGGGCGCATCAGCGACCTGTCGCGCTGTGTGCCTGGGCGGGCCAAGCATAACAAAATTCTACGCAAAAACGTTCTTTCGTAAATTCAACAACGCAGCGCTTTCACTTTCACACCGCGCACGGCGGAGACATATAAGCGCTAACGTCGATAAATGTATGGTGAAAATCACCATGATGCCTACAACAAAAACAGATGTAAAATTCGAGCACATAGGGGCCGCGCGTCTCTATAACGGCTCGGTCCGTATCGATGTCAAGACCATGCAGGCAGTTATCCCTGCCGGGGAAGTCCGAAGGCTCGAAGACCACTGGCCCGCACCGGTCTTTGACATATCAGATGTAATGAAAAACTCGGAAGCGGCACCGGTCGGGAAGGCATGGATCACCCGGTCCGGTAAAGCCGTGATGATTACGATCAATGATGTGCAGTACATCTCCCCGCTCGCGCAGGTAAAAGGCATGCTTAAGGGTGAGCGAAAATATGCGAACGTTTCAACCATGCAGCCCATGACCACAGCAACCCAGTCCGCCGGGGTGCACGCATGAAAGCCGCTGATGTAAAAGCGCAGATCAACGAGCGGATCATCAAAGCGTTATCAGAGGGAAAAATCCCCTGGCTGAAACCGTGGACCGAGAACGGCCCGCGAAATCTTTTCAGCGGCAGATCATACACCGGGCTTAACCGGTTGATTCTCGGGCTCGGTCCCTATCCTCTTCCTTTTTGGGCAACCTACCGGCAATATCTCGCCGCAGGGTTACAGGTCCAGAAGGGTGAGCACGGCCACGGGATTATCTACGCGGGCCGGACCGTAAAGACCGAGACGAAGACTGACAAGAACGGGAAGGAAACGGAAAATAAAAAACAGATCCGGTTTCTGAAAGCTTTCGTTGTCTTCAACGTCGCACAGACCGATTACCAAGAGCAGGGATACAAGATCCCCGATGTTAAGGAAAACGCTCACCTTCTCGGATGCGATGCGGTCATTCATGACTACACTGGCCGGGAGAATATAACAATCACTGCAGGAAACCGGGCCGCGTTCCTCCCGCAGATGGATAGGATCACCATCCCGGATATCTGCCAGTTCAGAACATCCGAGCACTATTACGCGACGATGTTTCATGAGTGCGTCCACTCCACTGGGCCACGGCTCGACCGGTTCAAGAAGACTGATCCGGTCTGCTTCGGTTCCGACACCTACGGACGCGAGGAACTGGTCGCCGAGATCGGGAGTGCTTACCTGGCAGCTCTCACCGGCATTGATTCATCCGCAATTGTCCAGAATCAGGCAGCCTATCTCCAGAACTGGGCAACGGCGATTAAGGCCGATGCCGATCTCGTGATGTATGCAGCAGGCCGGGCAGAGAAGGCAGCAGATTTCATGATCGGGGCTCCGGCCCCGGCCCCTGCCAGCGCCACCGGGACCGATGCGGCGGAAGGGGTGACGGCATGAACACTATTTTTGATGCTATGCCGGTAAAGGTCCTTGAAGAACTCGAGCGCATCGAAATCACAATACATGAGACGGAGCGGCGGGCTTTTCTGGGTCAGGCAGGTGCGCAGGAACTCCGTTTAAGGCATGATGAGATTATCGCATCGTGGAAAGCCCGGGCCGAGCGGGAAGGGCTCGACAACCTTATCGCAGAACGGCAGCAGCAGGATATGATCGCATGGGTCTGCGATCCGCTGCCAAGCGGGATTCCAGCAGAGGCGCAGGGGCGGGAGCGATGATCGCAGCATTGGATCTGAAATCCTCCCTTTCCCATTTTACCGGAACTTCCCGGTACATCCGGGACCCGTTCACCGGTCTGATGCACACGGACGGGATCGGGCACCTGGCCGACCGTGCGGAGGCACACTGGCTACTCTCCGATATCGGCGCGGTCTTCGGGCATCACCCGAAAGTCAAAGAAATGCCGTTCCAGCTGTGGACGCTCGTTGTCGATGAAGAGAGAAAAGCGATCCTGACCTGTCGGGAAGATTGTAATACACCAGCTATCTACGAACAGACATACGAGTACACCGATTTCCCGGTCGGGACCTGGAAGATGTACCTTATCGATGGCGTGCTGATGTTGCCATCGGAGTACTGAGGGTGCAGCATGCTGACCATGAAGGAAATACGGCAGCACAAAAGAAACCGGATCACCATCTGGGGACTGTGGAAATATGCGAAATGGCAACTGCACCGGATGAAGAAAAAAATCTTTTTTCGTTGCGGGTAAACGGTGGCCCGGACAGGGACACCATGATGCCTACCAAAGAGTCCTGCCGGGTTGATCTAATATTCGTCGTCCGGCATTATCTTTTTTGTTCATGCTGGCCCACCCAGGCACACAGCGCGACAGGTCGCTGATGCGCCCCGTAACCGCGCCGTGTAGCCATGACCCGCCCGGACTGCTGCCGTGTGCCTGTCCTGTTGAGCCGCTTTGATCTGCCTTGGCCCGCCCGATGCTCACGCGACACGGCGAAGGTCGCCGTGTTCCGGCTCGCATCCTCCCACCCGAACCGGGGCCCGGTTCCGGTTTATCGGAAAATTTGATTTGCATCGGTTTACCCACCCGACAAAGCGAGCGACAGGTCGCTGATGCGCCCTGTAACCGTCGCTTTGTCCCCCACCCGTACAAGAAGCCCGTCCTCCCTTCAGGGAGGCTATCCTAGCCCGGCCCAGCGGCCCGAAGGAGCACCGCTTCAGGGCGCGAAGGTAACGAGCCGCATCAGCGGTGAGTCCGAGCCCCTGATGCGTCGTGCGGATGAGTCACTGAGCGTACTTCATGAGTACGATCAACAGCGACGAACATTCCGCGAAGCGGTATGTGAGGAGCGGGCGGGAGCAGCCGCTGGCGCCAGAGCAACGCGACAAGCCAGGGGCGTACTGCATCTCAACGGGAAACCGATTGGGGAAAGCAAGGGAGGTGATGTGAAGCGAATCGGAGTGCAGTGAGCGCTAGCGAGCGGAACGCAGATGAGTGAACATGACCGACCGATATCCTGTCAACCGGACCTGATGGCTCCCGCCCTCGGGGTGGTGGGCGGGACTCCAGGGTGGGCGGTCCGGAAGATTATCCCCGTTTAATTCCGCGCATATGTTGCGATCGCATTAGAACGAAATACGGTCCTCTTTTTTCAAAAAACATTGTCGGTAAAAGAAAATGGAGGAGGAATCCGGGCTCAATTTGAGCCCTAAAAATACATAGTTACCCCCCACAAAATTAGATGGGGTAACTTTCATCATCTGCCGGCAGTCTGCACTTCCGTTTTGCTCCCGCAATCATATATTTGTGCCGGATGTCTGTGGATCTGTTGTTTTGGCAATCCTAAACTATGGTGTCCTGAAACGACAGATTTGATAAGATTCGGAAACAATCTCATGATTACGAGCCGGAAAAAACAGTAATCCGACAGGTTTTGGGGAATTCTGGATTATGAAAAAGAACCTGCTGATGTGGGACGAGTCGCTCTTTCGCGACCCCGAGGTGTTCGAGATTGATTACATTCCCGAGCAGTTCGAGTTCCGTGACGACCAGATGCGGGAACTGGCATTCCAGATCCGGCCCGGCATCCGCGGCGGCCGGCCTCTCAATACGATCTGCAAAGGGCTGCCCGGGTCCGGGAAAACCACCAGTATCAAAAAACTCTTCCAGGAAATTGAGGAGACCACCAAGAACCTTGTCCCGGTCCATGTCAACTGTCAGATCGACAACACCAAGTTTGCGGTTCTCTCCCAGATTTACCGGAAACTCTCCGGTCATCTCCCCCCGGCTTCGGGGACGTCGTTTAAGCAGGTTTTTGACGCGGTCGCCCGCATCCTCCAGAAAGAGGAGAAGGTTCTCCTTGTCGCTCTTGACGATGCGAACTATCTCCTCTACGAGAACGAGATAAACAAGGTCCTTTACACACTTCTGCGTGCACATGAGACCTACGAGGGAGTCCGGGTTGGTGTCATTGTCATTATCAGCGATCCGGATGTCGATATTTCCCGCGCCGTGGATGCCCGGGTGGCCTCGGTGTTCCGGCCAAGCGAGATCTATTTCCCGCCCTACGGGGATGCTGAAGTCCACGAGATCATGAAAGCCCGGGTCATGCAGGGGTTCTTTACCGGTGTCTTAAATGACGGGATGCTGGACCTTGTTGTCGAACAGACCCGAAAAAGTGGCGATCTCCGGGTCGGGATCGACCTTTTGAAGCGTGCAGCGCTCAATGCCGAACGTGCCGCCCGGCGCAGCATCGAGAAAGCCGATATCTGCGGGGCCTACGCTGTCTCGAAGTATCTTCACCTTGAATACACGATCCGGACACTCAAGGACGAGGAAAAGAAGATCCTCCGGGGCCTTGCCGGGGCAAGTACTGAAGGAAAGGAGATGAACGCCGGGGAGGTTTACAAGACCATCAAAGAACAGGTCCCGGTAGGGTATACCCGGTTCTATGAAATTGTCAAGAAAATGGACGCAATGCGTCTCGTAAACCTCCAGTACCGGGAGGGCAAGGGAAGGACCCGGGTCATAACACTCAGGTACGAGCCCGAAAAGGTCCTGGAATACCTGTCTTAAAATTGTCCGATGTCAAAATAAGGGAGCATTATCTGCACGTTTCAAAAAAGAGCCGCATATCCCCGTCAAATTAGTTTTCAAAAACATTATCTATTTAGCAACCCCTCATCTTATGAAAGAGGGGTTTTTCCATGTTAAGTGTTAACGAACTGGCACTGGAGATTTTTGATAATCTTGCCGATCTGGCAGAGGAATTTAATGCTGCCTATCATGAACTTGATAACGGCGCACGGATTGTTGACTGCGGTGTAAGCACCCGGGGCGGTTATGCGGCCGGCCGGGCCTTCACCGAGATCTGTATGGGCGGTCTTGGCGAGGTCAATTTTCGGATGGGACAGATTAAGGAGTTCCCCCAGCCGTTTATTGATGTCAATACAGATTTCCCGTCGATTGCCTGCCTTGGCGCCCAGAAAGCCGGCTGGACTGTGAAGGTCGGGAACTATTTTGCGATGGGAAGCGGCCCGGCCCGGGCTCTCTCGCTCAAGCCAAAGCACACCTTTGAGGTCATCGATTACGAGGATGACTACGATTGTGCGGTCATCTGCCTTGAGTCCGACCACCTGCCAAACGGCGAAGTGATGGAGAAGATTGCCGAGGAATGCCATGTCGAAGTGGCAAACACCTGTGCGGTTGTCGCCCCGACATCCTCGATTGTCGGGTCTATCCAGGTATCCGGACGCTGCGTCGAGACGGCCATCTATAAGTTAAACGAGCTTGGTTTTGATACCCGGAAGATCACATCTGCCATCGGTACCGCCCCGATTCCACCGGTCCGTGGAGCGAAGCGTGCGATGGGTGTGACAAACGATGCAACCATCTACCACGGCCAGATCCAGCTTACGATGAACGCACCCGAGATCAAGGACTACCTTGAGAAGATCCCGAGCTGCAAGTCGAAGGGATACGGTAAACCATTCAATGACATCTTCAAGGAAGCAGGGTATGATTTCTACAAGATCGATACCTCGCTTTTCTCTCCTGCCGAGGTTATCATCAACGAACTTTCCGATGGCAGTGTGTACCATGTCGGTGCGGTCAACACTGATGTAACCCTGAAATCGTTCGGGTTACAGTAAGTTTCATCTTTTTTGGTTAATTTTTTCCGTGGTTCGTCCGATACTCAGGTAACCTAGGCATTGCAGCATTCTGGAATTGATCCGTGCCGGGTTTTTGCTGTGCAAAAATTATGGCAATCAAAAAAACTCCGGGAAAAATGTTTTGGCCCGGAAAAATGGGGTTGGATGTGAATCTATGTCATTTTTTACGATTCCGTCGTTATTTTTCGGTCAGATCCAGGATTTTTAAGAAAAACGCCTGGCTGACCGGATCGCAGGGATTTTTTGAGCTGCACAAAAAACCGGGACAAATGTTTCACACGCAAAATCCGGACGACCAGTTTCTTTGAAAAACCGGGATTATTGGTGCGGAATATCCGCGAGCCGGATCAGGTTTTCCCTCCCTTTTTTAACTTTTATGATGACCTGTCTCTGGTGAAGGTCGTTTAAGGACGAACTTAAGGTCGATTTTGGGATGCCAAGGTTTTTTACCAGTTCCGACTGGTACATTTCGCCACCGTTTGCCCGGAGCTTGGAAAGGATACGTTCTTCAAGGTCCAGTATATCAGCTGCCGGTAATTCCGGCGGGGCATCATCATCTTCCCGGGAGGGTTCCCCGGAGGTTTCCGGTTCTGATTTTTTCCTCCTGAAGGCGAGGTATCCCGTAATCACGATCAGGACAATACAGCACCCGAGTACCAGGGGTATGACCGACAGGGTATTTTCTTGCAGGGCTACCCGTGGAGTGCCGGTCGCAAATGATCGCACGCCATACCAGGTACTACTGTCGCGATCCTGCCGGTCCGGTTCGGGATCCGCTGAAACCTGCTGATACCCCGGGGGATACCGGATAATGAGCGTATCGTCTTTTGAAAGGTACATTCCCCCGATAAAAACATCCCCTGCGGCAAGACCGTTGTCCCGGGCAGCAAATTCGGTCCAGGTAAATGAGATGGTGACGACCCCGGATTTTCCGGAGGGTGTGGTCTGGATTGCAGCGGTCCCTGTAAAGTTTTCCACCGTCATGGGACGGGATGTGGCTGCTGCTGCCTGTGCTGCAGAACTGTTCATGAGATTTTCAATTTCCGGGAGATAGCGTGTTTCCATGTCCCGGGAATAGTTTGCAAAAGTCCGGGCGTCGCTTTCCTGGACAAGGGGGGTCCGGTACTCGATAGTCCAGTGGGCCGCCCCGTCGCCATCGAGGTTAATGGTATAGATGGTTGTGTAATCCGGGGAATCTGCTGCGAGAACAGCCGGAAAAAGGCTTAAGCAGACCAGAAGGAAGATTGCTAACGCCATACTTCCGCTGATCTGTTTCATGAGCATTCCCTGTTGATTCATGGTTGCCATCTCCTTTAAAAAATCCTGTGTCCCGGGGGCTACAAGGTCATCAGACATTATAAACGGATCTTACCTGCCGGCTTGTCGGGAATTCCCGGTATTGTTTTTATTTCCGTCCGAATTTCCCTGTGGTTTGTCCGCGTTGCTGTTCCGGTTTCCCTGGTTACTGGTAGTCTGATCGGATTTTCCGGAGGTATTCCGGATCGCGTTGTCAGCCTGATTTCCGTTGTTGTCCGGTGTGGTTGTTGTGGGACCGTTGTTTCCCATCCGGGGTGCGTCACCCGTCACGTTTCCTGTCGGGCTCGTGGAACCTGTAGCTTTGCCCGGCGGGGAGATCGCAGGTGTCCCATATGGCTGGTTTTTCCCGTTTCCGTTCCCTGTTATTTCCCCCGTCACCGCACGCTCACGGATTTTCTCTTCAAACCGGTACCGGCTTTCAAGACTGTTGTCGTACGCCCGTGCAAGGCCCGGGTTGTCCGGGTAATTCTGTGAGAGATTTTGTAATACTTCCTGGTGCCGGTAGAGCATCTCCCATGAGTTCCGGAGTCCGGTCATTTCTGGCGACCGGGTATCATTGGACACCGTCATAGGCCTGGTCCCGTTAAAATCCAGGTTTTCCATTGAGATTTCTGTCTGGTTATATTTTGCCTGGTAAATATCCAGGATCTTGTTTACTGTTTCCGTATCATTTCCGGCGAGTGCGTGCTGCAATTCGTACAGCCTGAGGTTTGTGTGGCAGATCTCTTTCTGGAGTCGTTCGCTTGAGTTATAAGTGAAGGATTCATCGATATTTTCAAGTGCGATCTTCAATCCGTACAGGGGATTTCCGGGGTCTGTCGCCTGGTGGTCCTGCGGAAGCGTGAAGTTTCCGCTCACGGTATCACAGGCCGGTTCTGCAAGAACCGGGGTTGCTGCACACCACAACAATCCCAGCAGCACCAGTACCCCAAGGGTCAGGCGTTTGTTTTTCATTTTTAGATCTCCATTTGGCGCATGTGCCATTGGTACATACTTTTTTTGGGATTGTTTAAATGCCGTCAAAGTTCAGGAGAATCCCGGTTGTTCCTGCGGAATTTTTTCGGCGTGGTATCGTTCATAATTGTTCAGATTATTAATCAGGGCTGTTTCAGGGGATTTAAAAAAATCCGTCATTTCCCTGGAAAATCCACCGCCCGGCCAGTTCCCGGTGTCGGAACGCGCAAAATGCGGGATCTGCATTCCCTGCGGTCCTGCGAAAGTTCTTATCGAAAATCAGGGCGGTATCCGGGTGTTTTACCCCTGCACCCAGAACCCCCGGAATTCCCCGGTGCCAGTGTCCGGGGTAATTTTGAGATCTTCTACCTGGATAAGCGGCTGTTCCCGGGCCCAGATGAGCCGGGTGAACTCATCAAGCGCAGCCTGCAATCCTTCCGCTATCATGTGGACGGAACCATCCGACATATTCTGGACAACGCCATGCAGTCCGAGCTGGCGGGCGCATATTTCAACAAAATGCCGGTATCCCACTCCCTGAACGTTTCCGGTTGCCACTGCGGTAACCCTCATCATTACTCCGGAACTGGGAATTTATAGGTATAAATATTACCGATCCGGTCCGAGCTTCGGGTAACAACTCATGTTAGGAACGATCGTTGATCCGGCCAACCCGGATATGTTTCTATAAAAATGAACGTGTTCATCCATCCCGGTCATAGTCGGGGTGGTTTTCTCATCAGGACGTAGGGCATGAGCAGGACTATGGCGATGATGACCATGAACTGCGCAAAGAGGTAGAGCAGTTCCTCCCGGCCTGGATCGTAGAACCTGATATCAAAACTCCCGACTCCCTTCCAGGTCACAAGGGTTGTGTTATCTGCAAATGAGGTTACGTTTGATCCTGTACTTAAACCGGCAAGGAGTGGATTTTTCACCGAATACCCTTCCGGCAGGTATACACTTACATTATATGGCGCGTGGAACTGCCCCTGCAGGTGGTAATCCTTAAGCGGCGCATGATACGAGAGAGAATAGTTACCTTTCGGGAAGGAGATCGTTGAAGGAGAGTTCCACTGCGTTGTCCAGTTGTAGTCCACAGGTGTGCCGTTTTCTGCAACCAGTGAGACGTTTGTCACGGAAACCGGGATGCTCTCGCCAAGCATCCCGGAGTCTGCAAACATGTACCGTGAAACACCGGAAACATCGAGCGATGCGGCGTACGACGTACCATTGGAAAGAACTGTATAATTGGCAGAGAGTGCCCCTGCTGAAGGGACGATCAGTGCAATTATAAGTGCAGCGCAGAGAGCAGCGAGGGCAGATCTGCGTCGATTTCGGTCGGGGGTTCGCATTGTTTGATCACCGTTTCCGGGTCTTTGAGGAGATGTCCGGTTACAACGCAGACAATCTTTTCGTCCTTATCGATCGCGCCCATCTCAACGAGTTTGCGGATGCCGGCCACTGATGCGGCCGATGCCGGCTCGACGCCTACCCCTTCTTTTCGTGCAAGGTCCCGCTGCATGGTGAGGATCTCTTCATCGGTTACGGATTCGGCAGTCCCACCGGTCTTGCGGATTGCGACAAGCGCTTTTTCTGCATTTACCGGGGCGCCGATCCGGATTGCCGATGCAAGCGTCTCGGGGTTTTTATCGGGCACAACTGCGGGCAGGTTTTCTTTTATGGCCCTGACCACCGGACATGCTCCTGCAGCCTGTATCCCGGTCATCTTTGGCAGCCGGTCGATGAAATCAAGTGCTTCGAGTTCGAGCAGTCCCTTGTAGACTGCCGAGATATTTCCGGCATTTCCTACCGGGAGGACAATCCGGTCCGGCACGCAGCCGAGCTGGTCGATGGATTCAAAGCCTATTGTCTTCTGGCCTTCGAGCCGGTAGGGGTTGATCGAGTTGAGAAGGTAAAGTCCGTGGGTCAGGCAGAGCTCGTGGACCATCTCAAGAGCCCGGTCGAAGTTGCCGCGGATGGAGATGACTTTTGCCCCGTGCATCAGCGCCTGGGCAATTTTCCCGAGCGCTACATGGCCTGCCGGGAGCAGGACGACTGCGGGAATCCCGGCTTTTGCTGCGTACACGGCAAGGCTTGCCGAAGTGTTGCCGGTGCTTGCGCAGGCAACGCTTTTCATATTGAGCTGGAGCGCCATGGACACCCCGACGGTCATTCCCCGGTCCTTGAACGATCCGGAGGGGTTCATGCCCTCGTGCTTGGCGTAGAGATGTTTTAGCCCCATCTCTTCACCGAGGCGCTTTAAGTGGTACAGTGGCGTTCCCCCTTCGTGGAGGGTGACCGGGTCGATCCGGACCGGCAGGAGTTCCCTGTATCGCCAGAGGGTGAGCGGCCGGGCGTCCCAGGTCGATTTTTTCACGGAGAGCTGGTCAAGCGGGTATTCCACCTTGAGGAGGTGGCCGCATTTTTTACAGTTATAGATAATCTCGTCAGCCGGGTACGTGGCTTTGCAGTGAACGCACACGAGATGGTACATGGAAATGTATTGGTCTTCTGGCTACATATAGGCAAGCATCAACAATCCGGCGTTTTGCCGGATCCGAAAGGTCATGTTTAAGCCCTGGAACAATTCCTGAGCGCTGAATAGAGTGCATCCCGCCGGTCTTCTGCAACCGGGAAATCTTTTCGGGTCCGTTCCACAAGGTCCGGGTCGATCTCTGCGTACAGGAGTTCCTCCCCGGTTCCTGCCCGGGCGATGATGTTCCCGTAGGGGTCTGCAACCATGGACTGGCCGGAATAGCTGTCGACCGGGTTTGTCCCGGTGGTGTTGACCCCGATGATATACATCTGGTTTTCAGCAGCCCGCGACCGGATGAAAAGTTCCCAGTATTTGATCCGGTTTTGTGGCCATGCTGCCGGGACAATGACTGCATGGACTCCTGCGGACCGGTAAATGCAGAAGAGATCCGGGAACCGAATGTCATAGCAGATTGCAATGCCAAAACGCACTCCGTCAAGGGAAAAGGTAGCGATACTGTCGCCCGCAGTAAATGCCCGGTCTTCGTTACCCGGGGTAAAAAGGTGCATTTTTGCATACGTGGTAAGAATTGAACCGTTTTTTCCCATTGCGACAGCGGTATTCCGGGGACGGGGGGAGTACAGTTCCCTGAATGATCCGAGAAGGGCAATTGAATTCTCCCGCGCCAGTTCCCTGAACCGGGAGACAACAAAACCCCCGGAATCCTCAATATTTGTTCGGGAGAGCGGGTTCCATCCCGTAGGATACTGTTCGGGAAATGCAATGAGCGCTGCGCCGGCTTCTTTGGCTTCCCGGATCAGGACCCGTGCTGTCCTGAGGGATTCATCCGGTTTTTCCCATGACCCGGATACCTGGGCAGCACAGCAGTTCATTAAAAAAACCTCAAAAATGAACTGATCTTTATTCTGTTTTGCCGGGTTCCCGGGTAAAATAGAGGATCGCGGCAGCGCATATAACAACCAGAATTATCACAGCGACGAGCAGGAACGGTGTGAGCGGACCCAAAAACCCGAGGATCCGGGCACCGATGATAATGCCCAGCGCAATAATGCTGCATCCGATCAGAACCATAGCAACAGAAGGTATATCCCATTCAGACATCTTTTAGCCACCCATCACCGGGAATGCAAGTTTTATGCCGGTGATGACAAACTGCACGGCAATGGCGATTAGCAGAATCCCGAGAAGACGGTTAATCACCCGGTACTGCCGCTGGCCAATCCTCTGCATGATATAGTCTGCATTCCGCATCATATAATACGTGATCCCGATTGCAACGAGTACCGAGACAAAAATGACGACCTCGGCGAAAATGGACATTCCGGCGGCTTCGTTTGTCAGGACAATCATCGTTGTGATCGCACCCGGCCCGGCTATCATGGGGATCGCTAAAGGCATGACAGCGATATCTTCGGTGTCCTGCGACTCGTATTTTTCCGTTGCTGTCATTTTGGTCCGGGAGGTTTTGGCGTAGACCATTTCCATCCCAATTCCGAAAAGAAGAATTCCTCCTGCAATCCGGAATGCTTCAAGCGTTATCCCAAACACCTGGAGAATCAGGGTTCCCAATAATCCCGTGAAAACAAGGATGACAAGGGCGAGGGTGCAGGAATCCCTTACTATCTGCTTTTTTATCTCCTTTTCCAGGTTTGTGGTAAGGGAGATATACGTGAGCGTCGCTCCCAGGGGGTTTGTAATAATGAGGACCGATGAAAGGCACAGCAGGGTAAATGACAGTAGATCGCCGGCCATTGTTTAAGCACCGTTTTATGAGGTAATAGTTATTATGGTTGGGTCATGGGAATGGCAGAATGTTGGTACACTCTGCGCGATATTAAAGAATTCGGAATAAAATAGGATAGTTAGTATTCGTACAGCACGGATTCGTCGATCCGCGTGTAGGTGAATACTTCATTTGGTTTGAAATGGATGCCGATTTCGCGTGCGGCACTCTCGGGGGAATCAGAGGCATGGATCACATTCCTGCCGATATCGATCCCGAAGTCGCCCCTGATGGTACCCGGTGCTGCTTCCTGTGGGTTTGTCGCTCCGATGACCTTGCGGACAATCGCGACAACATTCCTGCCTTCCCAGATCATCAGGAAGCACGGACCTCCCATGATGTAGGTCTTTAATGACGGAAAGAACGGTTTTGAAAGGTGTTCTTCGTACTGGGCGGTCACCCGGGCCTCGGGAAGTTTCTCAAACTTTGCGGCAACAAGCTTTAATCCCTTTGCCTCAAGCCGGGAAACAATCTCACCGACTAGGCCCCTCTGGACACCGTCAGGTTTGACCATCACAAAGGTGCGATCCATAAAAAAATATCACTCCTTGTTTGTACCCTTCTGACCTGCAGCGGTCCATTCAACCCGGCGGGGCACCCGGCCCAGCTTATGGTTGTTCTGGCACTTGGTACTGCAGAAATAATAAATCGTGCCGTCTTTTTTGACAAGCATCTTGCCGGTGCCTGGCTCAAGCTGTGCACCGCAGAAACTGCAGATGTGCTGTTCGACCATGGTTTACCGCCTCGACAGTTTCTTTGCTTCGCGCTCGGTCTCAAGGAGCATAATAACATCTCCTTCCCGAATCGGGCCGACCGTGTTGCGCGTGATAATGCGCCCTTTGTTGTTGCCATCAAGGATCCGGCACTTAACCTGCATCGCTTCCCCGTGCATACCGGTGGAACCGACAACCTCGATGACTTCAGCGGGCGTTGCGTCGTCTGCCATGATAGCACCCTTATGCCGTTAAGGCAACCAGCTGTTTTGCGAGATCGTCGACCACTTCTTTTGCCTTGCCGGGCTTTACAATTGCTGCGGCGGCAGAGCCGACATCAAGACCGCTCGCGGCACCGATGTCATTTTGTTTGTTGATGAAGATGTAGGGGATCTTCTTTTCCTCGCACAATGGTGCAAGGTGCATGACGATCTCTGCAGGTTCGACGTCAGCGCCGATTAAAACGAGAAGTGCGGCACTGCGTTCAATGGCTTTTGTTGCCTCGTTTGAACCTTTCTTGATCTTACCTGTATCTCTTGCAACTTCAAGGGCTTCAAGCGCCTTGTTCTGGAGCTCCTCAGGAGCCTCGGTTTTAACGTATCCTTTTGCCATAACTCACCTCATTCCGGGGCATAAATGCCCCTTCATCACTCATCAGTCAGTAGTGATGCAGCCATATCATTTCATCAGGAGGAGAAATAAAGGTTTGTGAAATCCCGGGTTGCCGGATCAATGTGCCGGGTCACGGTACCAGGTCTACCGCAGCTCTCATTCAGGAATCCGGTAAATATTCGTTCCTTGATCAGAATATATATGGATAAGACCGGTATCCGGCAGACTGACATTGTACCGTTCCTGTTCAGAATCCCCTACATAGAGTAGGGTTGCATTGTATTTTTTCATCAGCGAAATTGTTTTATCCGGATACTCATATATTGTGCGGATGTCGGAGAGTCGCGTATTATACCATCCTGTGCTATCGTTCCGCCACATATATTCGTGGAATGGCTGCCCGATGATTGCCGGAATCCCGGTAAACGAAGCGATCCGGGAATAATAGGTGTAATCCCCGCCTTCAGCTTCCACAAGAATCTCATTTCCGGTCAGGTTGCGGAGATATGCAACCCCCCCTGCGTCTCCAGGGTGCGTGGAACCAAGGTATGCAAGTCCGTCGAGAGTTCCGCCCTCATAGTTGTTATTCAGCGGAACAACAAAGGGTGTGACAAAGAGGATGCAGATGACGATGACTGCCAGCATCCCGCTTTTTTTTGGCGGTAAAACTGGGATGCATCCGGTTTTTGCTAGCCACTTGCCTGCCATTGAAAAGGCACTGAGGGAAAGAATCAGCCATGCCGGGAGGTAACACTTAAAGACCGTGTTCATCCTGAAGTAGGTCTCGCCCATATTATCCCTGAGGTAGAAGAGTTCCACAACAATAAGGAGCAGAAGTCCAAGAATGGCAAGGAGGTCCGGTAATGAGCGATCCTTTTTTGCAATAAAATAGATCAGCGGGATTGCCGCTATTGCCGCTGCGATATAACCCGCGAGAATAAACGGGACCGTGACAAGAAGGAGATACGGTTTTTTTCTGATATCTTTTAAGAGGAGTAACAGAAAGACCGCGATAAACCAGCCGTTTACAAGAAGGAATTGGAAGGGATCGGAAGGAGTCCTGACGACAGAAATTCCCCCTGTGCTGGTCTTCAGCATCAGGTAAAATGGCAGGTACGTCAGCACGGCAAAAGGGGGAATTGTCAGAAGCGGGATCTCCCGGTGGAAATCATGTCCCTGGTTCCTGTACCTTACCATGATAAGGAGTGCAAAGATGACGGTGATCGGTGCATAGATCAGGACGTCCCATGTGTTGATGAGGGGCATCGATCCAAGGCTGAGTGCAGTCATCAGGCAGATGATCCATCGTGCCTTGGTATTCAGCGTGTCCCAGAATTTGTAAAGGTACAGCAGCAGGAAGATCAGGATTGTCTGGTTAAATATCGATATAACATGCGCATGGAGATCCCCCCAGGTAAACGAGAAAAGTGGATATTCATTGATGGTGTTGGTAATGGTCCTGGTGCTGTCCCAGAAAACCGAACTGAAACCCTTCCCAAGTGCGAGCTGGTAAACAAATGAGGGATTTGGAATAATGAACAGGATGAGCGGCAGCCAGCGGAACCGGTCGAGCAGGAGGGTTCCGATTGCATATACGGTCACCGCTGCAACTCCAAGAACTGTCGGCAGGCTGAGGTTGAATGCAATTGTCGAGGGCACTCCCGCAACAATCCCGAGGCAGCCAAAGAGCCAGTAGCCCAGATAGTAATAGACATCCAATGTCCCTCCGGCAAACCAGGGGTCAAGCGGGGGGACAATCGGGGCCCGCATGACCGATGCGAGGAATGCGTGGTCCATAAATTTTTCTGCATACGATATCGTCGGGTTGACGAACCGTACGGTAAGCATCAGGAAGAAAAAGATAAGGAAAACCAGTTCCCAGCGCCATTCTTTCCGAAGCTCGGACCAGATGTATTCTTTGTGGTAGATATGGTAACACAAAAGCAGGCCAAATGGGATCAGGGCGAGCTGGACCGGAAGACGCACAAGTCCGCAGTACCAGGTAATGAATGTGAAGAGCAATAATGAGACCGCAAACGCCGCCGGGAATGCATACGCATGAAGAATTTTTTTGAGTGCGGGGTACAGGGAAAGCTGGAGGAATGTGAGAGCCAGCAGCCAGATAAGCACCGAGTACACCTGGAATTCAGGAGTCAGGTGCCGCCCCTCCGTTCAGTTTGTCATGGATGGCGGATTTGATGGTCGGTATTACCCAGTCGCCGAGATAATACATCGAAATGATCCCTCCAATAAGGGTGACCAGGTTTTTGATGAGGTGATCGATTACCGCGATGAGAAATGCCACTGCAGGTTCGACGCCGGCAATTTCGAATGTGGCCGCAACGGCCAGCTCGTATGTCCCGATACCCCCGGGTGTGATAGGCACGGCCTTTACTAAGTTCCCGATAACAATGGCAAGGACAATCATAGCAAAGGGAATCTGCTGCTCGAACATTGATACGACCGAGTAACAGACAAGGGTATCGAGGATCCATATGATAACTGAGGATACCCCGAGAATTACGATTGAACGAAGAGTAACCGAAGCTCTCCGTATTTCATCAAGCATCGTAAGGATATACTTGACATATTTGTTTTTCGTCGTCAGCTTCCCGACAAACATCAAAAAAATGAAAAATGCAAAGCCTATAGCAAGGGGAATAATGATTAATGGATAAACCCATTCAGGGACGTTGGGGATGAAGAGAAATGAAACCGCCCCGAGCAGGGCGACTGCAAGGATATCAAAGACCCGTTCGACGACGATGGAGGAAATGCCTTCTGAGTATGTCGTCTTATAATCATGTTTCAGGATAAAGATCCGGACAAAATCCCCCAGGCGGGCCGGGACAACGAGGTTGACTAACTGGCTTACAAAGACACACGCTGTTGAAGCTGCAACTTTGACCCGGTAGTTTAGTCCAAGAAGGATGCGATGATATCTCCATCCTCTCAACCACCATGCGCAAAGACAGATGAGGATTCCGACAATCAGGTATTCCGGCACGATGTGCTGGAGGGCGTCAAGAAGATCGTCCCATACCCGAAAGAGCATGTACCCAAGGATGCCGACTGCAACAAGGGTTGGAATAACGATAGCGCTAATCTTTCGATACATGGATCTGCCACCAGAGCATCAGGATTGCCGAACCCATACTAAAGATGTCTTTTGCCCGTACTGTCGTTCCTTTGCCTGCTCGCCAGCGGACAGGTAATTCTGTTACGGTATATCCCAGTTTTTGTGCCCTGACCAGTATTTCGGTGTCCCAGAACCAGTGTCTGGAGTGAATGGTGGGAAGTACCGGCAGGATACGCGCCTTGTTGAATGCCTTGAACCCGCACTGGTGATCGAAAAGCCTGCTGTCAAGGATATGTCTTACCAAGAAATTGTACGATCTGCTTGCAATCTCGCGTCCACCCGTCCTGCGGATATCACTTGTTGGGAGAAGGCGCGAACCGGTGGAGATATCTGCCCCCTTTCGTATGGAGTCAATGAGCTCGGGGAGATGCTGCATATCCGTTGCCAGATCCACATCATAATAACAGACGATTGAACCCTGTGCTTCCCTGATTGCGCGGTTGAGTGCTGTACCCCGGCCCTGGCGGGCATCATGATGTAGCAGATGCACAAACGGGGATTTTTTTTCATAATCTCTTACAAATTCAGTACTCCCGTCAGTACTCCCGTCTTCTGCAACCAGTATTTCGAAATTATTCGTTATTGATGGCAGTACCCTGAGTGATTCCGGGATTGCCTTTTCAAGGGAGATCCTGTCGTTATAGACCGGGATAATCGCAGTGACTTCAGGTACAGCCATGTTTACACGTTGTCCTTACGCATTCGGCAAGTTTGTACCCGGCCCGTACTGATCCTTCCATACTTCGTTCCGGGTAATTTTCTTCTGAGAACATACCGGCCATGAATATACCCTGCTCCTCATAATGTGGTATCCGGGCACGGTAACCTGTTGTATATACCGGTCCTGCCCAGGGATCGATTGCCATCCTGCTCCAGTGAATATCATCTTTTGCGATACCGAACCGTTTACAGAAATCATCTTTCATATTTTGGTCGAGCCGCGTCGGGGGAATTCCGGAAAAATACGATGCAAGGTACACGATGTCTTCCCCATAGCGGCTTCTCGGGACAAAATTTGTATGGGCGACAACGGCCCCGTAAGGGCATTCATCTTTCATGTTGATCCAGTAGATACCGTCACAGACATCCTTTTCAAGTCCCAGTGTCATGCAGGCTGCTCCCTGGTATGGTATCTCCGGCAGGGGAATACCTGCGAGAATGCCTAGTTCCTGAGGTGGGATCGTGGAAATAATAGCATCGAACCGATCATTATTGATCCACCAGGTATCAGTCTCCCGGACTATCGATGTAACCGGGGACGTGAGATTAATTAATCCTCCATTTTTCTGGATTGATTTTTCCAGTTCCTCAATAACCTGATGGAAACCACCATTCATGTATCCGAGGTGTTCGCCATGGACTCCCCGGTCGGATCGTATCGCAATACGGCTGATCAGCCATGCTGCTGACACCTTGCTTCTGTTTTTCCCGAATTTGCTTTTGAGCAATGGTTCAAAAAATTCGGAATAGATCCGGGACCCAAGATGATCGAGAATATAGGTTTCTGCAGAAATATCGTCAAGAGTTTCGAGATCGGTCTTCTTTGCATGCAGGGTGAGCCATGCCAGTCGGGCTTTATCCATAAGCGAGAGTTCCGGCCATTTCAGGATCTGCAAAGGTGTGGTCAGTGGGTAAATTGTGTTCCTGCTGAAATATCCCGTGCTTCCTGAATGCCATTCAAGCTTGTCCGATAATCCGATTTCCTGAAGAAGGGAAAAAAAAGCATGATCGTTTGAAAAACAATGGTGATAATATCGTTCAATCCAGTATTTGTCTATATGATATGAGGAAAGGCAGCCTCCAAGAACCGGCTGTCTTTCGTACACCTGCACATCGTTGTCCCGGGAGAGCACATGGGCCGCGACAAGTCCGGTGAGGCCGCCGCCGAGAATTCCTATTTTCATGATACTTTCCTGTATTATTACTCCAAGTAACGTGAAAAAGCCTGCGGAACGTAAAATGGCAAAAACCGACTGAATCTGACGTTAAATCATAAGAAAGTTTTTGTACTGCCGAAATCAAAGTTCATAAAACAAAGGACTTAAAAGAATTAAATGAGAATATTTATCCGTTAGCCCATTGGATGGTGTAACCAGATGCGGGTCTTTTTCATTGGTTTTGGTCAGGCGGGCGGTAAAATTGTCGACATGTTCATTGAACAGGACAAAAAGCTCGGGACCAACAGTTTTCGGGGAATCGCTGTAAATACTGCGAGAACCGATTTGATGGGCTTAAACACCATTGAAATGAAAGATCGCATCCTCATTGGTCAGACCCTGGTCAAGGGACATGGTGTAGGTACCGATAATGTAACCGGTGCCCGTGTGGCAGCTGATGAGATTGACAGTATCATTAATGCCGTTGATTGCCGAGGGACACACGATATTGATGCGTTTGTAATTGTGGCTGGTCTTGGAGGAGGGACCGGTTCCGGGGGATCTCCGGTCCTTGCCCGGCATCTCAAACGGATTTACCGTGAGCCAGTCTATGCCTTGGGAATCATCCCTGCTCCTGAAGAGGGAAGACTGTACTCCTACAATGCAGCCCGAAGTCTTACAACTCTTGTTAACGAAGCCGACAACACGTTCATTTTTGATAATAGTGCATGGAAAAACGAAGGTGAAAGCGTCAAGAGTGCTTTCATGCGTCTGAATAACGAAGTTGTCCGGCGTTTTGCCATTTTGTTCCGTGCCGGGGAAGTCGGTCGTATGGGTGTTGGTGAGATGGTCGTTGATTCCAGTGAAATTATTAACACCCTCCGAGGAGGTGGTATAACTTCTGTGGGTTATGCCATCAGTGAGGTCACGAGCGCCCGTACCAAACAGCAGAAGGGTATTTTTGGCGGCCTTAAGGATAACCTCAAAAATACACTCGGTGCAAAAAAGGAGTCAAACGAGGAAGTGCTGATGGGGGAGGATCGGTCAGCAAAGATTGTTGGTCTTGTGCGCCGTGCAATGCTTGGGCGTCTTACCCTTCCCTGTGATTATTCCACAGCAGAGCGTGCACTTGTGCTCGTGGCAGGACCCCCGGATGAGATGGATCGTAAAGGGGTTGAAAAGGCAAAGAGCTGGGTTGAAGAAAATATTGCCGGTGTTGAGGTACGTGGCGGGGATTATCCGGTGAACAGTGAATATGTGGCAGCAGTGGTTATGCTTGCCACGGTGGGAAATGCTCCCCGTATCAAAGAGCTGCTTGATATTGCCAGGGAAACCAAAGAAGATGTTATTAAATCCAAGGAGAAAAAATCGAATATGTTTGAGGAAAGTATAGAGCCATTATTTGAGTGAGGTTGAGGATGAAGGGATTAGTAAAAAGTCTGACTCTTTTTGTACTTCTTGCTGCCTGTATTCAGGTAGCGGCAGCATCGTTTACCATGTCTACGGTGACAATAAATCCATCGGGCGATCTGGTGCCCGGGGATGCTGTGACGATATCTTTTGCGATCAAATTTGCAGCTTCCGGAACTGAAACGTTTTCAGCCTCGGATACCCTGCAGATGCAGACCGATCTTAACAATCCAACGTGGACATGGACACTGGTCTTAAACGATGTCGAGAATTCCCGACCTCAGGTCACAACAAAGATTATGTCCCTGACCGGCTGGGATATTTCGTATCCTTCCACTACGTCTGAGTCTATAAAGGTTACTCTTGAAGGGACTACACCTTCGGTATCTTCTACCACCAACAAGACACTGGTCAAGTTACAGGAACTTGACAGTAATAGTAATGTGATATCCGGGACAACTGTGACGTATACTACTCTAGTTGTTAATCCCGGCGATGTTTCATCTGCGATTTCATCGGCATCAGCATCCCTCCAGACATTCAGAAGTGATATTGATGAAAAAGCCGCACTGGATGTAGATACTTCTTCTGCTGAAGCAAAATATAATGCGGCACAACAGGCAATCAGCAGTGCACAATCACTTTCTGCAAACCAGTTCACGCAGGCACAGAGTTATATCAATACGGCAACGACGGCGATAAGCGATGGGGAAACGCTTCTTGACAAGGCCTGGGCCCAGAAAGAGATCTCTGATGCTCAGGTCCCGATTAACAATGTCGATACTCTCATATCATTTTTCCAGAGTAATACCTCTACATCTGAAGATTCAAAACTCTCAACTATTATCACGAAACGTGAGGTGGCCGTCAGTTATCTCTCCGCAGCAAATGATGCCCTGACCAGTGGTAATTATCCTACCGCCCGTACTCATGCGGAAGATGCATTTTCAAAGGCAAATGAATCCTATACCGATGCTCTCACGTGGCAGTCATCGATAACCACTGGCTGGAATCCCTTAAGTGGTATATCCCTGCCCTCAATCGGTTCCGGAGCGCTTATCATTGTTGTGGTTGTCATCGTGATTGTTCTTGTGATTGTGGGAATCATTATCTACCGCAAGCGTTCACGGTGGGATGAACTCGGCTAAAATTACTTGGATAATCCAACACTAACTATTTTTTCAAGATTTTCCAAGTCCCTTGTGTGTCAGTTCTGCAGTTCTCGTCAACTTGAATATATTTATGGCTATGTTATGAAGAGATTCTGATGTGTTTTCTCTGTGTTGTTTTTAGTAATAGCCTTGTAGCAATTCTCATTTAATCGGTTCTCCTGATATTTTGCCGAGCTCCTGATTTTTTATATTGTACTCTTCAGTGATTTTTGAAATTGGAATTATTCAACAATCTGTGTGTGTACACTCCAATTTTGACGTGGGTATCGGTTAAAAATGTCCCGGATGTGCAGATTGCAACAACCTGTGTTGCGCTTTTACAGGATCCACATAAACTGGCAACTCTCTTCACGGGGAACTGGTATGGTGTATTGTCCGCGTGGAGTTTCGAACCCAGAAGTGAGATATCGAAATCCTTTGGTCGTGTCACAAAATCGGCTAAGATCTCACTGGCTGAAAGAAAGTGGGTGTTCCCGGCTAACAATGATTTCGCAATCGTTACAGGGAGAAAGTCCCTTGAACCGCCGCGGGGGCGCCCCTTCGGGGGCGGCGGCGTCTATCGTAAATCGAGAG
>JBAZFZ010000007.1:0-74143 GCA_041653075.1 Methanoregula sp. | reverse complement strand
TTTCCGGGTAATAAAATGCCGCGCCCTGACCATCTTCCCGATGGGCTGAATAGATTTCGCTTAGATCGAGAACTGATACGATGTCGATTATTATATGACTGAAATCATCTTCCGGTAACCATTCCTTAATGTTAACCGGAAGAAGATATTGTTGTTCGAGGTCGCGACCCTTCGTATGATACATCATCCATTGGTTGTACGTACTCCGGTAAAGTACTTTCGGTTATATTTAATTGATGCCCGTGGCGTTATGCAACAGCCTCTTGAGTGGTTTTTATATGACCAATCAATTTTTGAAAGCGATTCCACGCTATTTCTCGGTCATTCACAGTTGGAAATTGAGATTCCTTAAATGACAGATTAAGATTTTTAATTTCTTCCCATATCTCCTTCCACTTTCTTTTGTGATGATACTCAGCCTCATCTATCTGAAATTCTAATGCCTCTAATAAACGATTAATTTCTGATCCGTCTTCCATGGACACAACACACTATCCCCTAAAAAACCATGAGGGTAATATCGATCCTCACAATAATATATTTACGATTTTGTAATACTTCTAAAACCATATCCAAGTAATAGGGATACACATCAAAAAAGAAGGAAACAACAAAGATCTCAATTATAAGACAACCATTTTCAGAAACCAAATTCAAGTAGAGAGTATCTTCCTCTTAACGGTGTGCGACCTAACACAAATCCATACCTATTTATCCCGTCCGGCACTACCGCTCACCAATGATCGGCATCTCGACCTTCTGCCTGATCGAAGAGCCTCTTTTACCAGCCCTCGACCGGCTCACGGAACTCACCGACCGGATCGAGATCATGGACGAAGGTCTCCACCATGTCAGCGACCCGGCCGTCCTTGAGAGTTACACGGCAGACTTTTCGTTCCATGCTCCCTTCCACGGGATGAACATCGCAAGCGTTTTTGAGCCGATCCGGCGGGCAAGCGTCGGGGTCATGGCTGACTGCTTTGCGGTGGCAGCAGAGATAGGGGCACCGGTTGTCATCCACCCCGGCTATTTTGCGTGGAGAAACGAGCAGGAGACTGCTGCCCGGCAGTTTGGAAAATCCTGTGCCGAACTCCGTGACCTCGCACGCGAATTCTCAGCAGAATTCTCATTTGAGAATATGAGCAACACGAACTTTTTCAACCTGCGGACCCCGGGGGATCTGGCAGCCCTTTCGGGCATTCCGTTCACGCTCGATGTCGGGCACGCGAATCTCAACCGGTGCCTCCCGGCATTTTTAGGGACGCCGTTTGTACATATGCACCTCCACGACAACGACGGCCGGAGGGATTCCCACAGCCCGGTGGGGGAAGGCACCATCGATTTTGTCCCGGTCCTTGCGGCGATGGAACATGCCCGGGCCTCTGCGGTCATCGAAGTCAGCACGTTTGAGGGAAGCGTCGCAAGCCTGCGGACGCTTGAAGAACTCTAAACGATCGTATCCCAAACAGGATTTGTGTGAGACCGCCGGGTTGCATTACGGTGGACGACAGGTAAACTTTACAAAAATCGGTAAAATATACAAAATATCCGGAAAAATCATAAAAAAAACCCGTCCAGACCCGGAAAAATGGAAAGTACCGACAGAAAAACGGCGTAATTTAAATAATTACAGGCTATATACCGGAGGGTATGACAGATTCATTTGTCGAGAAGGTAAAGGGATTTTTCCTGACGCCGGTTGAGGCCTTCCAGAAGGTCAGGTCAGCGGACCTGAGTACTATTCTGACGTACTTTGCCATCCTTGTCGTGATAAACGCCATCCTGTCCGCAATTGTTGCAGTGTTCTGGGTCAGCAGTTCGTCCAAGTACCCGGCAATGTTCGGCGGGGCAGCCGGACCGGTCCTGGTCTTTTTCATCGTGCTGGTTGCGGAGTTTCTCTGCACGCTCATCTTTGGGGCCTGGCTCCACCTCTGGGTCTACATCCTTGGAGGGCGCAAGGGGATCATGCAGACCATCAGTTCGGTAATCCACGGGAGTACCCCGAGCCTGCTCCTTGGCTGGATCCCGTATATCGGCATTCTCTTTACTCTCTGGTCTGTCGTCCTGTGGGCCCTTGGTGTCCACGAGCTCCAGGAGTTGAGCACCGGTAAAGCGATCCTTGCAGTTGTCATCGCTATCCTCATCCCGCTTATCCTTATCGCCATTCTTGCAGCCTACCTCCTCGTATCCCTGGTATCGATCAACAGCGTATCTGCGCCGTTCAATGCATAATCAGGTATACTTTTTTTTGTTTTTTGCCGGTCTCAACAATGACCAGGGTCATCTGACTACGCATCTTCACAGGAATCGGAAAACCGGTTCACACTACAAAACCAAATACCGGTGCGTATCCGGATGTCAAAGTGAGAAAACGCAGTAATGAAAAAAAGATCTCAAAATCCGGGATCTCCCGACCGTATCCAAACGGTAAGAAAAGAGATGACCGGGATCAGCGGGTCCCCTCACGCACCAGTTCGGACTGTAGTGCCCGGACCGCACGGACAACCGGCGATTCCGGTTCTTTGAGCAGAGGTTCGACACCGGGTTCGCATTCAAGGAGCCGGTCATCGTACGGAAGGATGAACCGGTCGGTAAATAACTTTTCTGACCCCTCCATAAGCGACCGGACTTTTTTGAGATCGTTTTCCGATCTGACCCGGTTGACAACCAGGTGGCGGTGGGAGATGCCGAGCTCCTCTGCGAGACGGGCTGCATGCAGGGCAACCTGGACCGCGTTGAAGGTCGGGTCGGTAACCAGGATGGCCTGGTCGAACCCCTGCGCAAGCGAGCGGCCGAAATGCTCGACGCCGGCCTGGGTGTCCATGAGGATCACCTCACGCTCCCGCAGGTTGATGTACCGCACGATGGCTTCGAGCAGGGCGTTTTCCGGGCAGAGACACCCGGTCGCCGGCCGGACGACCGTTCCCATCACGAGAATGTTTATCCCGGCCGGGCCACGGATCCCAAAGCGCTCCACAACGTCAGAGACATCCGGGTTGAGCTTGAGAAAACCGCCCCAGCCGGCTCCCGGCCGGGCCCCGGTTTTTTCCTCCACGTAATCGAGGTTTTTTGTGAGCGGGACGATCGCATCGCTCTCTTCTTTTGGCACCCCGATCGCGTAGGGCAGGTTCATCTGGGGATCTTCATCAACCGCAAGAAGGGTATACCCGCCCCTTGCGAAGAGATGGGAGAGGAGTGCGGTAATCGTGGTCTTCCCGACACCGCCTTTGCCGGTGATAATGACCCGGAATCCGTTCTCCTTACCCTTGTGCGTGTTGTTCTCGATCGCATGGGCGGCGTTCAGGATCTTTTCTTTTTCCGCACGGCTTTCAGGCATCGGGATCGCCCCCGGTCGCCGCACGGATTTCCTGGCGTGCAAGTTCCTTTGACCGGCAGGCCGGGCAGAGTCCTGCAAGATCTTCGCGGAGCGGCGGATCGACTTTCGCAAGCACGGATTTTTCCAGCGCTGCCGGCGCAAAATACGTCCCGCACGCACGGCACTGCAACAGGGGGACTTTTGTCCCGCTCCAGGACTGCATGACCCGGTACCCCCCGGCATCCCCGATCCTTACCGCATGGGTCGGGCAGACGGCGGCACAGGCACCACAGCCAAGGCAGTCTTTGCTTGGTTCGCCATAGGGGGTATTTACCACGGTGTACGGGCCGCGGTTGATGAAATTGATCGCGCCGGCGCCCATGATCTCGTTGCAGACCCGGACGCACAGCCCGCAGAGGACACAGGACCCGCCCAGCGGATCATCAGTGTCGATCTTTTTTAAAAACCGCGTCTTTGTCACGCCGTACCGGGCCGCCATCTCTTTTACCGTCTTTGATTTCGGGGCCTCGGCAAGGTAGAGCTCAAAGAGGACGCTGCGGTACTTCACGATATCCGGGGTGTCGGTCTGGATACACAGGCCTTCGTGCGCCTTGAGCGTGCAGGCCGTTTCCATCCGGGTCTTCCCGTGGGAGACGACACTGACCATGCAGAGCCGGCAGGCACCGTACGGGTTAAGCGACGGTTCGAAGCAGAGATGGGGAATTGAAATATTCTCCCGCTCTGCAACCTCAAGAAGGATCTCTCCTTCTTTTGCCCGGCAGGCTTTCCCGTTGATGGAAACCGTAACCGGTTTTCCCGGTTGCTTTGCACTTTCCGTACCTGTATTCTCCCGGGTCATGATTTCACCAGCGCATCGTATTCTTCGCGGAAGTATGCTAATGTTGTGAGCACCGGGTTTGGCGCCGACTGCCCAAGGCCGCACAGCGATGTGTTTTTGATCGTATCGGCAAGCAGCGCAAGCGTTTCAAGATCCTTTACCGTTCCCTTCCGGGCGATGAGCCGGTTGAGCAGGATGAGCATGTGTCGGAGTCCTTCCCGACACGGGACACATTTCCCGCAGGATTCACCGGTTGCAAAGTTGATGAAATACCGGGCGATATCAACCATGTCCGTATCCTCGTCCATTACGACAAGTCCTCCCGAACCCATGATCGACCCGACCGCATTGAGGCTCTCGTAATTGACAGGAGTATCAAAGAGACGAACCGGGATGCATCCTCCGGAGGGCCCGCCGGTCTGGACTGCTTTTACTTTTTTCCCACCGGCCCCGCCGTTTCCGATGTCCAAAACGATTGTTTCCAGCGTTGTCCCGAGCGGGACTTCGACAAGACCCACCCGGTCAACCTTTCCCACAAGCGAGAAGACCTTGGTGCCGGTGTTGTCTTTTTCGCCGATCTTCGCGTACCACCCGCTGCCATTCCCGATAATCACCGGGACATTGCACCAGGTCTCGACATTGTTGAGATCGGAAGGGATGCCCCAGAGGCCGCCGCCGGGATCCGTAAGCCGGGGGGGACGGGGATGAGGCCGGCCGGTCTGGCCTTCGATAGAGGCGACAAGCGCCGTCGATTCGCCGCACACAAACGCCCCGGCACCGGTTGCGATCCGGATATCGAAATCAAACCCGGTACCGAAAATGTTCTTCCCGAGAAGCCCGCGGGCCCGGGCCTGCCCGATGGCAGTTTTGAGCCGTTCGATAGCAAGAGGATACTCGGCCCGGATATAGATCAGGCCCTCTTTTGACCCCATTGCAAATGCACCAATAATCAGGCCCTCGATAAGCATGTGGGGATCGCTTTCCATCTCGTTGCGGTTCATGTACGCCCCGGGATCGCCCTCGTCTGCGTTGCAGATGATGTACTTCTCTTTGCCCGGTGCGTCCCGGGTGATCCGCCACTTGGTCCCGGTCGGGAACCCGGCACCGCCCCGGCCCCGGAGACCGGATTTTTCAACTTCGGAAATAACGGTTTCAGGATCCATGCGGGTCAGTGCCTGTTCTGCCGCCGCATACCCGCCAACAGCGAGATAGTCTTCGATGTCTTCCGGGTTGATGAACCCGGCATTCCGGAGTATCACTTTTTTCTGGTGCGCGAAAAACGGGATATCGGCATAGAGCGGGATTTCTTTAAATCCGCTCCCGTACGTGATCACGGTGCCGGATAAATGATCCCACACGGGAACCCGGCAGAGCACCTTTTCGTGCGGCACCATGCCGTTCCCCACGGCTTCAACAATAGCCTCTGCATCATCTTCTGTTACCTTATGCAGGATCACAAGAGGTTTCCCCGGGATCGCGATATTGACCAGCGGCTCTTCCCTACAGTAACCGATACAGCCGGTCTTTGTAAGGCAGATATCAGCGCCGGTTTTTTCGATAATTTCCTTTAACCGGTCGTACACTTTTTTTCCGCCGACCGCAATACCGCAGGTGGCAAGGCCGACAGCGATCCGGGGTTTTCCGGGAAATAATTTTTTCTTTCCGGCTGCCTCTCCGGCTGCACGATCAAATGATTTTTGCCGGGTCATGATGCCTTCCACCCGTACTTTTCAAGAATCGCCGGAAGGGAATCCGGTGTCGCGTACCCGTAGAGAATGCCATCGATCTGGAGAACCGGCGCCATGCTGCATGCCCCGAAACACCGGGCAATCTCAACCGTGAACCGGTTGTCCTTTGTGGTGACCGAGAACTTGCCGTCATCGGTTACATCGCTGGTAATGTCAAGCATTTTTTCCAGAGTCTCAAGAATCCCGACAGCCCCTTTGACATGGCAGGCAGTTCCCATGCAGACCGTGATCACGTGCTCCCCGACCGGCTTCGTGCTGAAGAACGAGTAGAACGTGACAAGGCTGTACAGCTGCGAGAGGCGCACGTCAAGCTTTTCCGAGAGCATCTCCAGCGTTTCGCGGGGAATGTATCCTTCGCTGCGCTGGATATCGCCAAGAATTCCCAGGACTTTTCCTGTCGGCGAATCGTACCGGGCAATAATCTCTTCGAGTGTTTTTTCCTCCATGATACCCCCACAAAAAATAAAAAACTTCCAGGAGGGGGATTTTAGATCCCAAGCGCCTTTCTCTTCCGGTTGATCTCTGCTTCGAGAAGGTCTGCTGCTTTGACCGGGTCCGGCTCGACCGCAAACGAGGCATTGACGACGCCTTTGAGCTGGCCGGCAAGCAGGTTTACCACGTTTGCGCTGCCGAAGATCTTGGGCGGGATGCCAAGGACCGTATAAACACCCGAAGAGACAAAGTACGTCCCGATCGAGATCGCTTTCTGCGAGTACCACTCCGGAGCGGCTCCGCCAAGTGGCAGATCGCCGATCCCGACATTGAGCTCCTTTGCAATGTTTGCCGCAAGCATGAGGATCCGTGAACAGTCGACACAGGACCCCATGTGGAGCACCGGGGGAATCCCGAGCGCGTTGCAGACCGATTTGAGGCCCGGCCCGGCAAGGTCCGCTGCCTCGGGAACCAGCAGCCCGGCCTTTCCGCTCGCAATCGCGGCACACCCGGTCTCGACTACGAGAATATCATGCGCGATAAGCGTCTTTGCAAGCGTGATGTGGCCGTAATCCTGTTTGATCTTCGGGTTGTTGCAACCGACAATCCCGACTGCTCCCTTGATCTTCCCGGCAACGATTGCATCGATGAGGGGCTTGTAGGTCCCGCCAAGGGCTTTCCTGATCGCCTCTTCGGAGAATCCCGCCATCATGTGCATGGGTTTTTGCGGGATCCTGACCCGGTCCGGGTTTCGGTTTGCAAAGTTTTCGATGGCAAGCATGACGATCTCCTTTGCCGTGTCAAGGCCGGTCTGCGGCCGGAACTCCTTGTAGAGGGCGCCCGGCACCTTCGACTTCTCGCTTGTCGCAACAACTTTCGTATGGTAGCAGGAAGCCGTGTGGGTGATCGAGGGGAAAATGCACTGGTAATCGATCACCATCACCTCAACTGCCCCGGTCGCGATGGCCAGTTCCTGGTCGAGCAGGGTCCCGGCAATCGGGATGCCATGGCGCATCAGGAGTTCGTTACCGGTACAGCACATCCCGGCAAGGTTGATCCCTTTTGCCCCGGCTTTGATGGCACGCTTCACGAGTTCGGGATCCTCTGCAGCCTTTACGATCATCTCGGAGAGGATCGGGTTGTGCCCGTGGAGAACGATATTGACCTTGTCGGTACTGAGCGTGGCAAGGTTGGCCCACGTGGAGATCGGTGTCGGTGTGCCAAAGAGGATATCGGACGCATCGGTAGCCATCATAGATCCTCCCCAGCCATCCGCAAGCGATGTCCTCATTGCGTGCAGCAGGACATTGGTGTAGTCCGCACCGACGCCCATGTGAATCCGGTGCATCGCCTCCACGATCTCCCGGTCGACACTGCGGGGTACAATTCCCGCTTTAATCCACGCATCTTTTGTTTTCTGCGGGGCACGTTCAGCCATCTGGATCTTGTTCTTGAGCGTCCCGTACTCTTCAAGCAGAGCCCGGGCAAGGTCGCCGGCGATCTCCTCTTTTTTTCGGCCGCCCGTTTTTATGCCGTACTCCGTTGCAACCCGGTTGAGTTTCTCTTCATCGAGGATCTGGTACCCCTGGGACCGGCCTTCGGCTGTCGCAAGCAGGACTTCGAGGACTTCCCGGCCGTGATCAGAGTGGGCGGCAGCTCCCGCGACAAGGTCATCAAGAAGATTGCGGGCGACAATGAGGTCTGCCGTCGCCCCGCAGACACCTCTCGTGGGTTTTTTCCCGAACGGTTCGATCCGGCAGGGCCCCATGGCACACCGGTTGCAGCAGATGCCGAGCTGGCCAAACCCGCACTGAGGCTGCTGGTCGGCGAAACGGTCCCAGACGGTTTCGATACCATCGTCAAGCGCTTTTACTATTATCTCCTGGTCGGCCCGGTCAAGCGCCCGGGTCTTTGCAATATCCTGTGCAGCATGAATATCGTACATCGGTTCCTTCCTCCCGTTTCCTCATGATGACATTTCGGCAATTTCCTTCAAAATTGCCCTGAACACCCGGATATTCTCCGGTATTTTCGGTACTTCGATATCGGTCCCTTCGGATTTCTGCATCCGCAGGGTGAAATCCTTCCGGCTTGTGCGGATAAGATCGTTTGCGTCGCCAAACTCAAGCGCCCCGGTCTTGCAGGCTTCCGCACAGGCAGGGATCTTCCCGGCTTTCTGCCGCTCTATGCAGTTGTCGCACTTGGCGTTGACCTCCCGGTCGGCTGACAGAGCGGCGATCTTGTGAAACGATATGATCCCAAAGGGGCAGGCCATGGCACAGACTGCACAGCCGATACAGCGCTGGTACTGCACAAGGACCGAGCCGGTTGGACCGTCCCGCACCAGGGCTTCTGTCGGACAGACCTGCATGCACGGCGCCGGATCGCAGTGCCGGCAGCGGTTGGGAAAGGTCAGGTAATCAATGCCGGGCTCCACATGAATGCGCGGCTGGGAAACCCGTTCTTCGTGGATTGCATCAAAAAGAGTCCTGCTCTGTGCGTGCTCCACCACACACGCGACTTCGCAGTGCCTGCACCCTATGCAGAGTTCAGGCCTGACAAAAACCGATTTCATACATTCTTCCTCCGGTTCCTTCCTCCCATGTCCCGCCACTTTCCCGTGGCGGGTGTGGTTATTGGGGGTATTATCGAGTCACCCTATATGAGGTTTCGTACCGGGGCAAGACCCGGTTCCCCCGGCATTTCCCCGTAAAAAAAGTGTCGTACCGGTCCTGCCGTATCATCCGTTTTTAAGTAATCTCACGGGAACGGTTTTACCGTGGATTGACAGGATCGATAACCGCCTTGCCATCATCCCGATCGTCATCCTCGCGGGACTCGATCTGATCCTTGTCTCAAATATCTATACCGGATCATCTGAAGCCGAAAGCACGTCTGTGCCTGAGGAAACAGAAGGGGCCATGGCAGCACCGGCATATCCCCTAAACCAGACAATTCCCTCCCCACAACCGGACTTTTCGGCCGGAAAGACGCTTGACCCGGTGCTTGAAAACCAGCGGTCGGTCCGGGAATACAAGGATACTCCCCTGCCTCTTGCCCGGGTCTCACAGATCCTCTGGGCCGGGCAGGGAATTCCCGACCCGGCGACCGGGAAGAGGACAGCTCCCTCGGCATAGTCAACGATTGGGATCGTTGCAAACTACACGCCTTCTGAGAATGTCGGGACAGACTTGGCAGTCAAACGCACAAGCATTGAGGCCGGGCACAGGACCTGATAGCGACCGGACACGATCCCGGCGGCGTTCCCATGAACGGGTTTAACGATACTGCCGCCGGGACTGATCCGGGCCCCGATGCCGCACACCTTGCAATCTATACCGTTGCGGCCGGGGTCCCGGTAAATTTTTAATGACAATTTTCCCGTACACGGTTAAAAGAGGGGACAGAAAAGGTCGCGGAAGAATTTTTGTTTCACAGACCCGGCCGGTCTTCTGTCAGCTTCTGTTTTTGTCGTTTTTTCTTTTTTGGCTGTGGGGGAAAAGGAAACTCTTCGCCACTGACAAGTCGCCTCCAGTTGAACTGGCTGAATATTTTCATCTGGAGGATTGCTCCCTTGTTGCGGGTATTAAGGACCGAAAACGTGCCGGAGAAAAACGGCGGGATCATGAGAAGTTCATCGTCATCGACAATCAGTTCAAGCGTATTTTCCACCCGCATGAGGTTCTGGACCTGCTCGAAATCCGGATGGGCAAACGGCGGCGGACGGTTGAATTTTTCTGATGAGATCACATGGACATCCGCGTGCTTTCCCGGAAACTGCATCCGCAGCTTTTTTTCAAGACCCGGCGTATCGGATATCACGATAAGCTGCAGGTTGACGTCCGTTATTCGTACATTTTCAATGATCGGAAGGTAACGCTCTCCGATCATGCACTGGATATAGTTTTTCGCCTTCCCGAACAGGTCACGAATCTTATACTCAATGCTCGTTTCACCATAAATGGTCCAGAGGGCTTCCTCTTTCTCGTTCTGGACCTTCTCCTTTTCCAGTTTTTTCAGTGCAACAAGCGCCTGATCCGCTGCTTTCCTGTGAGTTCCCATGAGGAGGGCAATTGCCACTTCCGGTGAAACTGCACTGTACCGGGCCGGTTTTGAAACTCTTTTTACGGCAAGTCCCCGTTCAGCAAGGTGGTCCAGCGCCTCGTACACACTTGGCTTTGAAATGGAAAGATACTCTATGATATCTTTTGCCTCCGCGTTATCGTACAGGACCAGCGCGGCGTACACTGCTGCTTCATAGTTGGACAGGCCAAGATCGTTGAGCTGTTTTACGAGAGATGCCGGGATACTCTCCATGTATTACTGATGACCGCAGGGTTGTTAAAAATTTTACTACGTTTCCAGATATCTTTTTAACAATGTAATGTAAACCTTACAATGAGTGTAGTAAAAATATTTACTACAATGAGGAACACGAATGTTTCAGACAACGCACCCTCAAGACAATCACACCACTCAACCGGTATCACCCGACAGACAGTACACATGTACAAAAACAGGAACACCTGCATCTTTCAAAAACCGGATTTCCCTATCGGGAATTCTCCTGTTCTGTATCGTTTCCCTGGGACTTTTCGTACTTCCGGCATCAGCGTATGCCACACCGGAATCGATCATCGCTACCGGGAATGTCTATGTCTCCAATGTCAGCTACGACCCGGGCGCTTTTTTTACCGACGACAGCGGTACGGTCACGTATACCGTAGCAAACGGGAACGCAAACACGAGTGTTTCCGTCAACCATGCCACGTTAAGCGACAGCGATTTCCGGCTCACAAGCGGGACCTATGATACAACATCAAACATCGGCCCACTCCAGAGCAGGACCTACACATTCTCCGTAGTAACCAATGCCGGCGAAGGTTCCTATTACCCGACCTTCTCCCTTGATTTCCGTGACGGGAACAGCCTGTACTACCGGGACCTTGTAAAAGTAGATAACACTCCCCTTGTCCTCACAGTCCAGGATAAACCCGATGCATTTACTCAAGGGAAAAAGGATACCATCAGTGTCCAGATCGCAAATCCCCGGGAAAACAGCGTGAAAAACGTGATCTTTTCGGTATCCGGTAGTGAGGGTGCAACCATCACCCCTTCAGAAACATACATCGGCACCCTCAACGCCGGTGAAAGCACGTTATTAAATTTCACCGTGATGCCGGACCTGAAAACAAACCTTGACCTGACCGTCAGCTACGACAACGGCGACAACCACCACGAGGTCAGCCAGACATTGCCGATATCGTTTTCCGTTAACAAGCAGGAAGCCGACCCGGTCATGAGCAACATTGTCGTCACGCTTGAAAACGGCGTGTACACGGTAACCGGGGATGTAACCAATGCCGGTCTCCTCACTGCAAACGGTGTGACCGTAAGTTCAGCCTCCCCGGCCGTTGCCGAGGATCCCTACCAGACCTATGTTATTGGCGCCCTCAAGGCAGATGACTTTGGCAGCTTCCAGGTTACGTTCAGCGTGCCTGAAGGAACGACAAAAGTTCCCCTCCAGAGTTCCTACAAGGACAAGGATGGAAACCTGATCAGCACCACACAGAGTGTTGATCTGGCCGGAATCAAAGATTCCGCCAGCACCAGTTCCGGGCCCGGTATGATGCCAGCTGTTGCCCTGATCCTGATCGCAATCGTTGCAATCGGCGGGTACCTCTACATCAAAAAGCAAAAGAAACAGTGAGGCCGTGTCATGACACCGGTCATCCAGTTTTCAGACGTAGTAAAAGTTTACTCGCTGAAGTCAGGGGATGTGACGGCAATCAACCACATCTCCTTTGAAGTGGAACACGGGGAATTTATCTCGATCATGGGGCCGTCGGGTTCCGGCAAGTCAACGCTTCTGACCATGATGGGCTGCCTTGACACGCCGACAAGCGGGGATATCTTCATCTCCGGGATACGGACAGGCGACATGAGCGACACGGATCTCACGAACCTGCGAAGGGACCGGATCGGGTTTATCTTCCAGTATTTCAACCTCTTCCCGCTCTTAAACATCATCGAGAACGTCAGTTTCCCCCAGATGCTCAAATCCCAGTCAAAAGTCGATGAGAAAAAAGCGATCGAGATTCTCAAGGCAGTCCAGCTGGACGAACACCTTTACGTTCACACACCCCTGGAACTTTCCGGCGGCCAGCAGCAGAGAGTCGCCGTTGCCCGTGCTCTCATTAACAATCCGGACATCCTGCTCTGCGATGAGCCAACCGGAAACCTCGATTCAAAGACCGGGGCAAGTATCATGGATCTCATGACAGAACTGCATGGCAAAGGAGCGACCATCATCGTTGTCACCCATGATCCCCACGTAGCGGAGTACACGGAACGCACGATCCGGATCGTTGACGGGAGAATCGCAGAATGACCAGGATATTCTGGGAAATCTCAAAAAGAAACATCCGGCTCCATATGCTGAGATCCACGCTTGCAATGCTTGGGATTGTCATCGGAGTTGTGGCCATCGCATCCATGGGAATTCTCGGGAACAGCATGACGCAGTCCATAAGTTCGAGCCTTTCCTCTGTCGGAGATAGCGTCATTGTCACGCCCTATTCCGGAAGTGGCGGCGGGGGACCGGGAGGTGGTGGCGGTGGCCCCTCAACGGACCTGTACCTCTCAGACCAGAACTTCCAGAAGATCAAACGGGCTGTTGCACCGAACACGGCAATTGCCGTGATGTCGAAATCGGCTTACATGAAAGTAGGGGTGGGAAGCGACGACATCGTCGCGACCATCTACGGCCTTCCCCAGGAGGATATCAAGGATCTGCTGCCCGATCTCGAAGCAGGTGATTACCCGGCCGGGAGCTCCGGCTGTCTTGTCGGATCATCGTTTGCAGAGGACCATAATGTCAAAGTCGGATCGAGAATCACGATTGGAAAAAACGGGGAGTACGGAACGCTCCGGGTGACGGGTATCATCGTGGAACGGGGTATGAGCTTTGATATCAGTACTGATGATGCGGTTGTCGTAACGCAGGACTGGTTTAAGAATGCCTTTGGGGTGACCGATGACCAGCTCAATGAGGTTGTCGTCAAGGTCAGCCACGGGGACACGGCAGATGTCAAGACAACGATCGAAAAACAGCTCAACCGGAACACGAGGGACAAGACGGTCACCGTGACCGACAGCAAGGCCACGCTCTCGACCATCTACGATACCTTCAGTACCGTAACGACATTTGTCACGGCGATCGGCGGGATCTCGATGCTTGTTGCCGGGGTATCCATCTTTAACATCATGATGATGTCGGTAAACGAGCGGATCAAAGAGATCGGGATCATGAGGAGCATCGGCACCCAGAAAAAGGAGGTAATGAGCATGTTCATCTACGAAGCTGCGATCATCGGGATCGTGGGCAGCCTGATTGGCGGCATCCTCAGTATTGGTGGGGGATATGTAGTCAGTGCCATGATGCTTGGGACCACCGAGTATCTCTTCACCCTCGCAAGCTTCTATTACGTGGCCGAAGGCGTCGGCTTTGGGATTCTCATCTGCATCCTCTGTGCAGTTTACCCGGCATGGCAGGCGGCAAACCTCAACCCGATCGATGCGTTAAGACACGAGTGAGAGTGGCATGCACCGCCCCTTTTTTTCCGAAAGAAAAATCGATCCCGTAACCGGGTGTCGTACGGACACGACCGAAGGCGTCGGGATCCTGACCGGCAATCCGAAAAAAGCGATCATCAGCCTGTCAACACCGCTGATCATCGCCATGCTCCTGATGTCCAGTTACAACGTAGTAAATGCTATCTGGGTCGCAGGGCTTGGCTCCGATGCTCTTGCAGCAGTCGGGTTCATAAGCCCCATGTTTATGATCCTTCTCGGCCTGGGCACCGGTATAGGGGCAGGTGCGACATCAGCGATTGCCCGGAAAATCGGTGCCGGCGATCGGAACGGTGCGAGTAATACTGCCCTTCACGGGATTGTTATTGCCGTCATTATTTCCCTCGTCCTCACGATCCCGCTCGTCATTTTTGCAGAGCCCATCGCGATCCTGTTTGGCGCCGGGACAACAGCGGGTCTTGCTACATCGTACGGGCAGGTCATCTTCGGCGGCACGTTTTTTATCATCTTTGCCAATGCCGCGTATGGGATCCTGCGGGCGGAGGGTGATGTCAAAAGAACAATGTACGCCATGATCGCAGCGTCCATCCTGAATATTATCCTCGACCCGATCCTGATCTATGGCTTGGGCCTCGGGATTGCAGGAGCTGCCTGGGGAACGGTCATCTCCCTTGCAGCCGTTACCGTGGTGCTCCTGTACTGGTTCTTTGTCAAAAGAAACCTGTACGTCTGCCTCTCGTGGCGGATCTTTACACCGTGCCGGAGTGCGGCACAGGACATCCTGACAGTCGGGATCCCGGCCAGCGTCGAGTTTCTTGCGATGTCGATCTTAAGTATCGTCCTAAACTGGATGCTGGTTCTCGTGGCAAACACCGATGCGGTTGCAGTCTTTTCGGTCGGCTTTCGGGTCGTATCGTTTGGGATCGTCCCGGTCGTCGCAACCGGGACCGCGGTTGTGTCGGTAGTCGGTGCAGCGTACGGGGCCCGGCACTATGACAGGATCCGGGAAACTCACCGGTTTGCGATCCTGTTCGGAGTCCTGATTGCACTCTGCGTCAGCGTTATAACGTGGGTATTTTCCTATCAGATCGCTGCGATATTCTCGTATTCGCAGGAGGGGACGCATCTCTACCCGACCATTGCTGCGTTCATCCAGGTGATGTGCCTGTTCTATCCCTTTGTGCCACTGGGGCTTATCTCGTCTTCAGTCCTCCAGGGGGTGGGAAAAGGGCCGACCTCGCTGTTCCTGACTATCATGCGAAGCCTGGTTTTTGCCATTCTCTTTGCATACGTGTTTACCTTCACCTTCGGGATGGGTGAGACCGGGATCTGGTGGGGAATCGTAGCCGGGGAGGTTGCCGGGGGACTCTTTGCAGTTCTCTGGGTGTACCGGTACCTGTCCCGGCTGGTTGCACAAAATTCAGATGGTGGTAACTATGACCCGGCATGATACGAACCGGGAAGTGCCCGGCAGGACCCTGCCTGACCGGTGGTATCTTGTCACCTCGCACGAGATCGCCAGGATCCAGCGGGATCTGGATTACCTCAAACAACCTGATTGCAGGCATTGCCAGAACCATGTCCGGGATATTGCACGGATAATAGGGATCATTGAAGAACGCCAGGCATGACTAAAGGGCATAAAAAAACCGGAGGGCAGGAATATGAGAATTTACCGCAGATGTTACGGCATTCGTGAATTTCCCACTGAGGGACCGGTTACGGGCGGTGATGGAATGTAGCTGATTCGATCTCCAAAAAACATGGGGAATCCCTGAAAAAACGCCAGACCCGGAAAAAAAGAGATGAGGAATACCGTTCAGCCACACAGAAATGTATCCGACAGGGGACTCGATAGCCACAAACTATAGTCCCCCGGTTAGTGTTTCGACGTGATACAATAATCCCTGCCCACCCCGGGTATCAGTTTCATGCAGGATCTTTTGTGATCCGGACAGGACTGCCGTAATTCCACGTATACTGCCTTTTACCTCGCAAAGGCACCGGGGGCGAATTTTTTTTAGGGCAAACATTAGCTGAAACGGGAGTAAACGGTTAATGGATTTAAGAACGTCATACCCGGAGATTTTGGGATTTAATTGAAGCGCAGTCATAGAAGGTGGGTAAAGGTAACAGCTGCGCTTTAACAAAAAAGGTACACTGATACGGGAACAGACGGACGATGACCCCCATATGTAAAAACCCCGATGCACGTCGGTCATTACCCGGATGGTTCCTCCAACAGCAGGACATGCGGGACAACAGAACCGTGATATCAGGATCAGTGAAAAATATCCTCTCATACCGGATCCCGGGGACGAAATTCCTTAAAATCCAATAACCCCCTTTTTATCTCCCGTGCGACAGCATACCCGGACGGGTTCACGAAAAAAAAGGTTCGCCGGTTATTCCGGTTTCTTTCCCCAGGCAAGGTAGCCGGTGTATCCCGAGGTAAAACGCCCTTCTTCAAAGGTCCGGGTGAGATCGGCCCTGACCCGGGCGGCGGAGCGTTCGGTAAGGCATCGTGCCGATTTCATCCGGTCGAGCATCCCGGGGATATCAAAGACTTTCTCGGCAATGGCAAGATCGGTAAGCGTGAGGGTCTTTTCTTCCACGGTGACACCGGAAAGGCCGGTGTTCCGGAAGATCCGGGAAAGGTCGCGGCCGATCCTGCCCGAGGCAAAGCTGTCGCTCCAGAACCGGGTGAGTTTTGCCGAGGCCTCCATGTCGCCCATCGCAATGGAAAGCGTGTCCCAGTCGTTGTCGAATGCGACAAGTGTGCCGCCGGGTTCGAGCACCCGGACAAGCTCTTCTATCACCCGGGCCGGGTTGTGGATATGCTGGAGCACCCGGTCGATCCGGATTGCTGAAAACGTCCGGCTTTCAAACGGGAGGTTGAGGAGATCGCCCCGGACAAGGTCGCTTCGCTCCCGGCAGTGGGAGATCCGTTCCGCTGCGGTGGCAAGGAGACCTGCGCTCGCATCAAAGCCGATGATCCTGCCCTTGGGGATGACCGTTGCAAGCCGGCAGATATCGTTTCCCGCACCGCACCCGGCATCGAGTACGATCTTCGGCCGGGCCCGGAAGATGATCCGGAAGCTTTCCTGTTTTATCTCGCCAAAGAACGGAAGATCGGAAAGCAGGTCGAGGCACCGGGTGCAGGCCGGCGTATCGCCCGAGCCGTCAACATTGCGAAAGCCGGTCGCAAGATACGGGGCAGGGGACATTTTCTGGCTGGGCATAGCTGGCACCGGGAGAATTGTATGAGGGTTGTGCAGGGATTATTGAAAGGGTTTGTCCCTGCCCGGGAAAAGCCGGCTCTTAAAAAAAGGGGGAGACCTGTCCCGCGTTACAGCTCAAGGGAATTTACCAGGGCAAGGCTGTTATTGAGATCGCTCATGGCCACCATGTCCGATGAAATGGTGTAGAGCGTGCTGTCGATGTAGAGGGACCGTTTCACCGGGGAAACGGTACCGGACGTGCCGTCATAATGCTCGACCGTCCCCTTCACGTGGAAGCCCTGCGCCGGGGCAACCGTAAACACGTATGCTCCGCCCCAGATACCGGCCTCTTCGGGCGGCTGGTATTTCCTGTACGCCACGGTCCCGGACTGCCCGACCAGGTGGACCGGGAGGACGAGGAGGTTATTCTCCTTGTCAAAGAGGAAGGCTTTCGGGTCATACAGGACTTCGGAGTCGCTCCCCCGGCTGCCGAGCTCGATGGTATCGGTCACGGTCGGCGAACTGACATCGGTGACATTGACAAGGGCGATCCTCACGCCGCCGTTGTTGACTTCACGGCCGACGCTGATCATGTAATTGTCGTCGTACGGGTGGAGGTACGAGGCATACCCGGGCAGCTTGAGCGAACCAAGAACGCTCATGTTTTTCGGATCGGAGAGGTCGATGACAAGGAGCGGGTCGGCTTTATCGCTTGTCGCAAGGTAGAGCCGGCTGCCGATGAACCGTGCGGCCGTGATATGGTCGCCGGCGGCGAGTTTCCGGATGCTCCCGACAGTCTGCATGTCGGCGTCAAGGACATACACGCTGCTGAAAGAATCTTTGTATTTCCCGGCGCCCTCGATTCCGGTTGTTGCGAGCCGGAGACTGCCATTGTATTCGTCAAGTGAGTACTGGCTGAGCAGTTCGCCGCTCACGGCCCCGTCTGCCGCGTACGCGATCCTGCCCTGATCGATCGTAAACGAATAGACCTGTGTCTGCATCGCACCGCTGTCATCGACCGGGGACGCGATCCCGATGTAGAGGTGGGTCGGCGAGACATAGACCGTGCCGGCCGAGCCGATCAGGAACGATTTTGCCCGGACAGAAGATTTTCCCGTTACATCAAAGGCCCCGATGGTCGAATATGAAAAATCATCGTCGCTCGTGTCGAAGTAATAGACATCGGGCGTGAGGGTTCCTTTTGCATAATCGAGGATCTGGGGGAAGCTGCTTCCCGGGGTTGAGGAATCTGCGGGGCTTGAGGTGACAAAGTAGAGGTAAGAGTCGATCATCCGGGAGTCTGAGAGGGAGCCGTCGATTACAACCTGCCGGACGAGTTGTGGCCGGGAGGGATCGGTGACATCGTACACGAGGATCGTGGTCTTCGGGCGCGACCACGATGCATCCATGCACCGGATCTTTTCGCACTGCCAGTACGCACGCGTACTGCTCTCTTCCGTGATCACGACCAGCCGGTCTCCGTACAGGTACAGGGATTCGGGGTTCCCCGAGAATTTGAGCGTGGAAGACATTTTTGCATGGTCTGCCGGGTACGCATCGATGATCCGGAGCGTGTTCCCGGTGACCGCGTAGATGAACGTCCCGTTGGTCTTGACGATATCCGCTTCATCGACCCCGTGGACCTGGACATTCGTGGTGGAATACCGGGGCTCGTCTCCCTGGGAGGGTGCGGAGGTCGGGACTGCCGTGACAACCGGTACCGCTATGGGAGATGAAGACGATGCTTTCACGGTTCCGGTCGCCCCGGAAAACTCCCCGCTCTGACTTTTCTGGGTTGGGGAAAACGACGATGAGTAGACCTCGACAAGGATCTCTTCATCGGCAGGGAGGTTCGTGGTACCGGTGATCGTGAACCGGTCGCCAATGTACCGGTCGCCGACCGGGTCGATGGCGATGAAGTACCCGTTCCCGGTATCCGGCGATGTTCTGTACGTGCCGCTGCTCCCGCTCCCGGATGAACGCTGGCCCGGCGAAGCGACGAGGACGTTGAAGAGTGAAGTGGCAGTTACATCCTCGTGGACTGCCGTTGCCATGACCAGGTACTCGTCGGGTTTGAACGTGGATGCATCGACTGCAAAGCTCCAGGTCCGGACTCCGCCCGGGGATACGGACACCCGGACAGTCTTCTGCGGGGTCTGGGCCGAACCGGTGCCGGTCGTGCCGATCCAGGCATCGGTGTGCGAGATCAGGAACCGCTGCGCTTGTTCTTCGGACGAGAATTCCGGGATGTTGCCCATTTCGTTTCCGGCAATGCCACCGGAGACGGTAGAGAGGAGAGAGGGGCTCTTCGTATCCGATCCGGACCCGGCCAGGGTCACCGCAGCAAAACATGCGAGAATGCCAAGAGCGATGCCGGCAGCCAGGACAAGAGCAGTTGTTTTTGTAATCATGGAAATCAATGAGGGGTTCTTGATCCCGGGTTATAAACGATTTATGAGCGGTTCCTCTACATGTCCGGGCGGGCCGGGGGTTCCGGAGGCATGCCTGCTTTTTTTGGGAGTCAGGATTCCGATCATCAGGAGCGGTACATCGGGGATAACTCGGATAACGCTGGCGATGAGTGAAAAAATCCTTGCAGTAATTTTTTTGGGAGGCACAGGTACACGAGTCCCGCGATGAGCCCGGTATTTTTGCGGGTGTGAGGGGGTCATTGGGGGAAAAATCGATCTCTGGTTTTTGTGTGGGGATCCCATTTTCTCTTCGTAAAAAGGGGAAATATCCGGCAGTTTTTTGCAGCCATAAAAAAAATTTCCCCCAATGACCCCCCCATGGGGATCCCCCATTTCGGCCGGGTTTTTCATGGCGCATGGCACTTTTATTGGAGAAATACGTAGGGGATGGCGGGACTGGCCGGCAAATATTAGCGAGGAGGGGTCATGCTGGTAAAAAAATGAATTTTCGGGGTGGCAGCGGTTCGAAACGCTCCGCGCTCTTCCCGCAGGATCCGGTGCTGTCAGGTGCGTTTTTTAAAAAAAGTGTGGTGGGAAAAACGGCCTCATGCCCGGCACAGGTACGTGTCAGTTCCCGCTCGCGCACTCGTTGATCTTTGTCAGGACCACGGTTCCGTTCAGGCTGATAACGGTGACATTGTCCCCGGATGCAGAGTCGATCATCGCGCCGTTCGGGACTTCCATCTGGTGCATCTCGTTTGAATCGTAGGCCGCGAGGAACTGGACACCGGACGAGTCGAACACCCGACAGATCCCTCCCTCCCCACAGTCTATGATGGAACCGTACGGCACCTCGTTGTTCCCGGTCGATGTCCCGGGCGGGACAATTTTGAGTTCGCCGGCAAGGAGAACCGGCTGGAGGCTTTCGTTTACCTGGAGTGCGGGAAGGCCGAGCTCCGACCAGTTGATCTCGTTTTTGGTACATGCCTGAGGATTTCGAATAACGTGAGAGATTTCGAGTGAAAGAATCCACACCACCGTTTTCTCTTGTAATTACCCGATAAATATGGCATTTTCACCATCAAAATCTCCCGTTTTTTTTTCAAACGGGATAGCCTCCGCTAGATAACCCCGCGATGTTTGAAGGTCCGGATAAGACAGATGTTGAAACTCATCGCAGCAAAGATCATTTTTGCATGTACCCGTTCGATAGTTGTGACCATGGTATGAGCCGATTTAAAAACGGTCTTGATGACGGCATACGGTCTTTCGCCAGGAGATCGTTTTCTTGAGATTCGTTTGTTTCTGAGTTTATCCCAGATGCCGATGGGGTGATTCCGTACACCCCGATTCATGGTTGCATCGAATGCGTGAGGTTTAACGCCAAAATATCCCTTGTCCCGGTATACCACTTCGCCTTCTTTTGACAGATCAACCTGACTGTCATGGAGTGACGCGGTCGTGGTGTGAAGTTCCCAGATCAAACCATAGTCGCAGTCTTCTTTGGAGTGAACCTTAAACCCGAAATACGACTTGGAGTTCTTTTTTGTCCACGTACCCTCTTTACTTCTTCGTGTTCTTGCCCGGTCTCCCCGAGGCTTGTCTGCCGGTGCGTGTCCGGGATCTGCTGTGATAAAGGTAGCATCCTGGATCGTTCCTTTTTTGATCTTTAGTCCCAGATCCGTCTCCTGACGATCGAGTTCCTCCCAGATCAGATCCAGTTTCTTGTGCTTTACAAGTCGTTCCCGAAAATACCAGATCGTTGATTGATCCGGGATCTTTTCGGGAAAACCAAGAAATTTCAGAAACGAGATCTTGTCATTTGCCTGTCGTTCAAGTTCGGGATCGGACAAACCATACATCGATTGAAGAACAAGCAACTTGACCATCAGGATCGCATCGAAGTTCGGTCGCCCTCCCTGGTCGGTGGTGTTCGTATACAAATCTCCGATTATCGGCCGAAACCGTTCCCATTTGATTAACGTGTCAAACTCGGCTACCTTATCCCCAAGCTCACATACTCGTTGGTATCGTTCCTGTAACGCAAAATCAAGGAGATTTTCCATACTTTCCGTATTCGGTACTAAGTTATAGTACTATCGGTGTTTTTCGAAATCCTCGCCTGGGTTGAGGACGGTGCGATCACATCGGCATAAGCGTGGGCGTTTGCCTGGAGATTATCGTCTCCCGTGGATACGCTGACAAAGTACCTGCCCGTGTTGAGCGGGGAGGTGTTGACCGTGCCGGTATACCGGTTGGTCCCGCCCGTGCCTGCGGTGACGACTGAGGATCCGCTTGCGTATTCGTGGGAGAAATCATACTCTTTGGGCGTCGGGTGCGAGTTGACCGTGGCGACATCAAGGGAAAGCGGTGTCCCGGCCGGCAGGCTGGTGGTGCCGGAGACGGTCATGGTCCCGGGCGGACCCGGCGGGATGGGTGCAATGTCGAGCCAGGCATCGACCCCGTTTAAGAACGTCACGGTGCACGAGTTGTTCGTGCCGGGGGAGTTGATCGCCTGGCAGAGGTAATCCTGCTGTGTTGTGGGATAGTACTGCTTATCGTTTACTCCTTTGAGGACCCTGTCCGGGACCGCTGAAGAGGCGGTGATCTGCCCGGAGGCCGGATCGTAGTTTACCGCGAAACGATCGGGCGGGGCCGGGTACTGGGCGATGATGGTGGAACTGTAATTGCGGGAGAGGGCAGCGGTCGTGCCGGCATCGAGCGTGACCGAGAAGGTTCCGTTCGGTTGTACCGGGACGAGCACGGTCGTGACGCTCCCGTTGAGCAGCCAGACCTGCACGGCGGTCATCGTTTTGTCGGGAACAGTGCCGGCGATTGTGAACGGTTTGCCCCGCAGGACGTTTGCGGATCCATGATCCGAGAACGAGGCGAGGTTTTCGGCTGGCGATGGCGTTGCGGTGATCGTTGGCGTTATCGTTGCCTGGAACGGGGTTGTGACGGTTCCCGGCGTTTGGGAAGAGGTGGTATCTGCTGCCGGTCGTGCCGGTGTTGCGTTTGCCTGCGGCTGGTCTGCGATACAGCCGGCCGATATCACCAGGAATGCGGCAAGAAGCAGGAAGATTCCGTTGCGGTTTATGGGGATTATCGTGTTCATCAGTCCCGACCCGTGAGTGAAACGGGAACAGGCAACTGTTGGTCCGGGATATGATAACTGTTATGAGCCGTTTCTCTACATGTTGCCCGGTAAATCCCTCACGGGTCATTGAGAACGCTTCCGGAAAAAAACATACGGGGTCCGTCCGGCTCATGGAGATCCCTCATGCCCGGATTCCTGGGAACTCAAAAATTGCCAGTAACAGGGAGTCCTGGCCATGTGAATTACGTGAGATGTCCCGGCTTTGCGGTTTTTCCGGATCAAACCGCGCAGCATTTTGCATCCTGTCGGTAAAAACTCTGATTCCGGCATATGTCCGGCTTCTCATATTTATGATTTGTTCACCCCCCCTCTACATATATTTTCAAAAGCTCCGGACGTGTAAAGGGTTCGGCGACAAATCATTTATAGTAGAATATAAAAGCGCTCCTTGCGGACAACAGGGTGTTGTCCCATAAAAGAAGGACGGGTTCACCAGGAGACGAAACCATGTTGAACCCGCACCCGCCCGAAGGCATGCGATTATTTCCCCTCTGATCTTATGAACGTTTTCCCATGCCTCCGAGCGAAGCAAACGGAGGTATGAAAACATGAAACGAATGAAAGTTGGCGTCATGCTGCTGGCATTCCTGCTCGCGGCGATGGCGATAGTGCCGATGGTGAGTGCAGAAAATGTGTCAGAGACTCCGGATGAAATGTCCGATTCTCTGGCCAATGAGACAAAGACCATTAATGGGGAAACACTACCAGTAATTCAATGGGTTACGCATGAAATCGATGGTTCGAAATATAATAAACCCTTGACAAGAGAAGAATTCCTTGAAGTAAACAAGGAATATATTGAGTATATCAACAAAACTGCCGGAAAAGAGGCCGCAGAAAAATATGTGAATGATTATTACACAAAGAAAACAGCCACCACACGAAGTGTAATGGTTACGGATCCGACAAATATCCAGCAGATCATGGATAAGGATGTCTGGCTCTGGGCATACGAATCACCGCACAGAGATCTGAATGAAGACGATCCCGCTCCCATTACTTGGGTAGTTATCGGGAATACCGTATCTCAGTTCAAAAGTTTCCTGGAAAGTAAAGGATGGGCTGAAACTTGGTATGCGGGAGTGGAATATGGATTTAACGGACAGAATGAGCAACTCCTTGACTGGGGTCCTGAGGCGACGGATATGGAGATATTCCCCACTCCGGATCGTTCATACCGGTACCACTGCACTCTTCATGAGGGCGGCTATTCAGCAGGGTATAATGCTCAGTGGAGTTTTGGTGAATGCCATAAAGAAATAGGCCCGTTTCACAACCTTGACGTGAACGCGTTTACCAAAGGAGAGACCTATTTATATAATACCATTGGGTCCTCCTATAACAAATACTCCAGCAACCTGGATAATTCAAACGGATATTTCGACGGGAACGGACATGTGTATAAAGTCCGATAATCTTTTTTTTAGTCTCGCGATATGCACTAAAATGGCGTTACGGATCCTGACAGTGATTCAGCAACGGAATTCGGTTTGTTTTTTTAAGTGTAATATATAAAATTTTGATTAAGTGGACAAAATGAGGTGAAAGAATTACCCGAATTTGTCGTATAAATGACAAACAGCGCACACTCCTTAAGATTTGCGTACTTATTATTTCGTATGTTACCACCGCAGTTATAATCGCTGTGATCATGCAAAAGATCGATACCGGCGGTTGGGCAGGAGTTGATGCAGAACGGTTTCACGAGATGGCGAGGATAATAATTAATGGGTTCACCCCCTATATCAGTTACGTAGATCCCAAGCCCCCGCTTCTTTTTTTTGTTGTGTCAGCTATGGATCTGGTGCAGCCGGCGGGTTTCCTTGACCTCCCTGTGATAACTTCAATTAATATAATCTGTGCACTCCTCCTTTTTTATATCGGAAATAAAGATTATGGATATCTTTCAGGTTTTTTTGCCGGGTTTCTCTATCTTATTGTAGTCGCATTTGCTCAGGGGTATATTCTTTTCAGCGAACAGTTCGCAGTCATGTTCCTCATGTTGGCATTTATCTCAGCACGAAAATCACAGTACATTTATGCAGGGATCTGTGTCGGCCTTGCTTTTGGATTCAAGCAATATGCAATCCTAGGACTAGTACCTCTTCTTTATTTAATGTGGAAACAAAAAGAGAGACGATTTCATTACCTCATAATCCCGACAATTATTGTCAGCGTAACCTCTTTTGCCATCTTGTTGTTGATGTATGGTAGTAATACGATGATGAGTGCAGTATACTGGACGTTCGGTGTAGCTCCGGCCTACATCAGTGGTCAAACTATTACAGAGATTCCCAGTTATCAAACGAATAACCTGTTCTCCTTTTCGATATATCTCATATCAAGCGTCTTTATTGTACTTCCGGTAATCCTGTTTTCTGGAACGAGTGTTATTTTAAGAGGACTTAGATCTCCATCAGAATCCACAATCTTCCTCTTTGTAATCCTTTTATCGGGAACGCTCCTTATCCGCCAATACCTGCATTATTGGATCCTCATTCTCCCCTTCCTGATATTACTGGCATGCAGGGAATTTGCTGAAGAAAAATAATGTTTTTTTACCAACAATATCCATCCAGTTTCCCCATTTAAAAAACGGGTTATTGGGATTCCGGACATTGTCAATACAGATGAAACAGGGTGTTGGTCAAAAACGCACCCTCATTTCGCGTTTCCCTGACGTAGATGAGATAATCATCGGACTTAAATCCGGAGGTATTCAGGAGATATGACCAGGTGTTTTTCGATGAGTCCCCGGCTTTTACAACCGCAGTCCGCGGGACAGTATCGTGCCATGGATCGTTACAGGGTGAAATCGGTCGGTTATAATTTCCCGCGAAAATAACGAGGGTCAATTCCCTCCCGGGAGGGAGGTTGGTGGTGCCGGTAATATTAACGATCTCGCCCGCAGCATAGACCTCTACCGGGTCAATCGTAAGTGTGATGAGCGTATCGTTACCTGATGATGGATCCAACAGTACCAGCTTCATTCCACGGGTATATTCGTCATTTATCATCTGTTCGGCTTTCTCCTGACCGAGCTCTTTTGCGAGGAATGCCATGTATACCCGGTTCACTTCCAAGAACTCTTCGCGGGTCAGATTGGTTCCCTTATATTGAGAGATATTCAGGGGATATGTCCGTGTATCTCCTGCACTTATGCTACAGTCCACGGCGGTCGCGTCGGTATCGGGCGTGACCGGGAAGGTACTATCAGATTTTACCGGCACGAGCATTGTCGTGACGCTGCGGTTGAGCGTCGGGGTTGCGATGGTTTCCGGTACCAGGGAATTTGTGGTAGTCGCTGCGGTGATGTTGTACGTTGCGTTTGCCTGCGGCGGGTCTGATATGCAGCCGGCCGCTATCACCAGGAGGGCGGCAAGAACAAGGAAAATTCCTGTGCGATTTATAGGGTTTATCGTGTTCATCAGTCCCGACCCGTGAGTGAAACGGGAACAGGTAACTATTGGTCCGGGATGTTATATTCGTTCTGGGCTGATTCTTTACCGATTGCATTCCTCTGCTGCCTGTTGCATTCAGGGCAGTGCTGCATATACGGGTCGGCCCGGTAATTATTTCGTGTCTCCTGCCGGTATGGTTTAGATGCATATGGAACCGGAACAGGATAACAGGTTGCCGGTACGGCAAACCCTCATCTTCGGCTGCATCAGCGGGGCGGCTCTCGCGGCAGGCTATATTTTCCTCACGCTGCTGTGGCAGTACCTGCTCCCGGAGGCACGCTGGTCTTCCGATTATTACGGGCTCAATCTTATCCTGTTCTTTGCCGCTGCCCTTGCGATTGCCGGCCTTTTGGTGGGCGAGCGGTCCGGTGCAGCGGATCGCTCACAGCTCTGGCTCGCCGGCATGATCTCCGGGATTGTAACGGCCCTGGTGTTTTTCGGTATACTCACATCCATTGAGATCCTGACCGGGACCTCGGCCTTTCTGCTCGATTCATCGCAGTCTGCCGGAATCTTCGCGGCATCGTTTGTCCTCCCGGCGGTCTGCGCAGAGTTCCGAGAGCCCCGGGCCGCTCCTGAGCCGATACAGGGAACGGCCGATAAAGCGCAAAAGAAGTCTGCCTCTCTCCGCAGCCACGGGATCATGGCGGCCGTTCTTCTTGCGGTTATGTTCCTGCCGCCGCTGTTTTTGTACGCCGGGATAAGTGCCGGTCTTGTCTGGGGCCAGCCGACCGGATATTTGTTCAACGACAACGTTGTTGCGACACGCACGGGACCGGACTCCATAACTCTCGTGATGCACCCGGACCCGCGTGCAACGTTTGCGACCGCCCCGTACGTTGAACGCATCATGCTTGGCGAATTTCAGGTAGAGAGCCAGGATTCGATAAATGCATCTGGCCGGGCAGATACGATCGATCCCCCGGAGGGTCTTGCGTACCGCGAAGGGGCAACGGCAACGATAACGGGGATTGATGCAGCGGGAAACAGTAAGGTTCCCGTCCGGATCATGGTTATCATGACGTACCCGGATACCAAGGCGGCGATGGTGGTCTGCGACCGGAAGATCTGAATCCGGTATTTCCCTGTGAGGGGGGGCAGGGATCTGTCATGGTCGCCTCCCGGTAAACCCGGGATTGTTGGGATTACGAAGCGATACATGCCATGACGCCTGAAAAACTGCAAACCGGGGTTTTCCGGAAAACGGCCCATAGAGCCCTTCCAGCGGCCGATCTAGGGTGTGGGCGGGTAATCCATCGTGCCGTTTTTTGGGGGCCAAAAGAAGCCCGCTATTTTGCAGGATTTTTAAGCTCATGGGTCGGGTATTTTTTGAAAATACGCGATTATATTGGATTTTTTTATGAGCGTGGACACGGTTTCCTGTGGAGACTGTATTTGTGATCTGGAAATGGGGAAACCGGGGCTGAACTGGGCCCGGATTGGGAGGGAAAAGAGTAGGTATCGTTACCTCTTCTTGAAGGTCTCAAAAATGAGGGTTCCCACCCCCTTCGGGGGTCGCTCGGCCGCCTCGTCGGGGCCTCGCTGGGCGAGGGAGTGTACTGAGATTACCGTTCGATCCGCCGCGGGGGCGCCCCGTCGGGGGCGGCGGGAGGAATCGTTTTTACTTTCACACCCCCAAACCACCTGAATTTATATGGCGACTCACATAATTCTCCTTGGTTATGGATCTGAAAAGAATTGTTGAAAATATGAAAGTTGCACGAAAAAAAATTTGTAGTTTCTCTATATATGGAAAGCATTCAATGCCAAAATACCTACTTGAAATTATAATCTCGATTATTGTTTCACTTATTCTTTTTATTGGCATATTTTACTACACTGGAAATATTGTTGCAAGCATTTCTGTGATTACGCTTGTTCTTGTCGTAATTAGTTTTATTATTGGTCGATATGAGAATCGAACGGATGCTATAGTAGATTTGAAATTTATTGAAAAAGACAAATTTCATTTTTTTGTGGTATCAATTGTAAACACCGGAGGAAAGACAATCTATTTGGATAAATGTGGAGTAAAAACAAAAAATGGAATTATTATTGACTTTGATGAAGATCCTCCATATGATCTTCTTCCCAAACCAAAAAAACGAACAACTGGGAATCCTCTATATGATAATTTAAATTATTCTCTGAATCCGCCCCTTGCAAATGTGGTAATGCCGAAAATAAAGTCCATTATGGCTACTATTGTAAATCCAGGAAGTTCACAAAGTGATCGTAAAGAGCTTTGGGAGTTTCTCGCACTAATAAGCGAAAAAGTAACTTCTAATAAACGAATCACCGATGACGGAATGTTGGAATTAAAAGGATTTGTCCTCGATCAATTACATAACGAATATGAATCGAGTGAATGGATGCAATTTAATTTTCAAATGCTTATCAAATTGATGCATCAAGATATACAAAATAAAGACTAATTTGACTCCTTTTTTTAGAATAACCCTCCCATTTAAAAAGACATATGCCCTAAAGAATCAGAAAATCTCGTTTGAATTTTATCTTATTATATGTCACTACAATCAATTGTGTATACAAAAAAGTCGATTAAAAAAATTTACATCTTAATCTGCGCCAGCGCATCGTACGCCATCTTCCGGTACACCGCCGGATCAACCGCCAGGTACTGCTCTTTTGCCTTGACAATATCCGGTGTCGTGCCGGTGGCAAGTGCATCGACCCGGTCAAGCATCCGGGCTGCGGTGTCGAGCACCCAGAGTTCCCGGGTGTCCTTGTCCACGACCGTGATCGATTCGACCCGGACGGAAACGAGATACGAACCGTCCGGCTTCTGGTACAGGTTTGGCTTCCCAATCACCGCGACAAACGCCGGGGTCTCGATCTTTGCGAGCTGCTGCATCGCTTCGGGCTGGTAACTTCCCGCCATCACAAAGAAGGTCCCGGTCGGGTCGACCACCCGGCCCCGGTAAAAGACGTTCTGCTCACCCTGCCGGGTCTTCTCGGTCAGCGTTCCGACAATGAAAATCCGGTTGCTGCGTTCACCCGTGGGGAGCAAAACAAAAGTCGGACTCTTCTCGTCTTCGCCATCCTTAAACTGGTACCGGCACTCGCGGAGCTCCGCGGCAAAAACCCGGCGTGCCGGTTCGCGCTCGAAACTGCCCTCGCGGCGTCCCATCTCGGGGGGATTTGCACTCATGCTGCACCTCCGGCCCGGTTTAAGAGGTTAGCATGCTCGCCGCTCTCAAACTTCACCGGGTCGCAGGAATTCACCAGCAGCCGGCTATCGATCTCCCGACCCTTGCAGATTACGTACCGGCCAAGCACCTTGTCCCGCATCTGGAGAAATACTTCGTCCATCCCGAGCGGGTTGTTCTCCGCGATCTCCTTTGCCTGGTCAAGCGTCATTCCCGTAAGGGCCTCGACCACATCGCGTTTTAAAAGGATATTGTGCGTCTTTTCCCCGTCATCGAGCCAGCCCTTGATCCGGAGGTCGTACGTAAAGTCCTTCTGGATCTCGTGGATCGGGCAGTAATTCTGCCGGGACAGCGCCCGGTTGCAGCCCTCCACCGGGCAGCGCTTGATGATACCCGATCCCGGCGCGATATGAACGATTGCACCCCGGACTTCCGCATCGCCGCCGTTCACGGTCGCAATATCCCCGTCTTCGGGCATGATCCTTGCGCCGTTGAGGTTAAGCGAGAGACGGCCGTTGAACTCGTCAACCTGTGCGTAGAAAAGGGAGTAAACGGTGCCGACCGCAAGCTTCTCCTTTCCTTCTTCTTTCCAGATAACAAACTTGACCGTGCCGGTCTCGTCACCCAAAAGGCCGGACTGGAGCATCCGGTCATGGGTCGTGTCCCACTCCTGGATAACTTTCGCCCGGACACTGTCGATGCCGGGTCGGAGTTCCACAATGGGCGTCGGCGTCGGGATCAGGGCTTCGTCCGGGTTCTCGATTGCCGTGATAGTCGTCCCGGAATGGATCTTTAAGTTCGGGACGCCTTTGTATTCGTCCACGACCGCGGACTCGATCTTATACCACTTGTCCTCTTCCATCTTCGGGGCGTTGGACTTTGCCCATGCCACAAACCGGATCCCGCCGGACTTGTCCGCAAAGATCCCGCTCTGGGCAATTGCCGGGGAGGCTGGGCTGCTCGCAAGGGAAACCACTTTTCCTTCAAAGGTCACCCAGTCGCCGGGCGACGCTTCCGCGACAGACTTCTGTTCGGTCCCGCCGCTGCCGCCCGCACCGGGCATTCCCGTTCCCGGGCCACCGGTGGGGATATTGAGTTCCTTTGCCAGTTCGTTTGAGACGCTGCGTTCCGCCTCGGCCGGCTGGACACCGAACTCCTCGATGAGGCGGCGCAGCTTGCCCTCGATCTTCTGGCAGTCGATCTCGTTTCCGTCTTTTGAATACTTTCGGGAGATTCTCTCAGTTATCTGGGAATAATCCATACATACATCTCCAAGATAACATCGGATCTTTATACTGGTATATATTGCGACCGTGCGCCGCGAAAGTGTCGGGAAACGATATCGCGGGATCCGGCCCGGGAGGAGAGGATACTTTCGTGAAGTTTATGTATCGGCAACGGGAACTTAGTTGTATATGGCAGAATTAACCGCAGACTCCACTATCTACGATCTTCTCCAGGCAAAACCTGAATCGACTGAGACTCTCTTCAAATTCGGCATGGGTTGTGTCGGCTGTGCAATCGCCCGAGGCGAAACCGTCCGTGAAGCAGCAGAAGCACACGGTGTTCCCCTTCCTGAGCTCTTAAAGGCGCTTGGGATCAAGGAATAAATTTTTCACAGTTCTCCGCTTTTTTGCAATGTGTCCCGGGAATTTTTCTGAAACGACGCCACAGGGACGATATCGCAATTCCCGTCCTGCTTTGGATTAAAACCAACCCATTGATATCCGACGGCGACAAAGTCAGTCCGGGAAATTTTCATGCAGCGGCCCCGCCTTGCTATCATCGGATACCTTATTGTTGTCATTCTTCTTGTCGCAGGACTGGTAGTCCTCACGGAATACAGGAGCAACACAAAGACGGATAGTCCCGGAGGCTCTGTCCGGTACGGCCCGGACCAATCCCTCCCGCCGCCGGCGTATTACACCGGCATCGATTTTGACACCTTAAAATCCAACGACCACCTCACGGTAATCCCGCTCAAAAGTTACCGGCAGCAGGTGAGCAACTACACCTGCGGCCCGGTCGCGGCCATGACCGTGCTCTCGTATTACAACCTGTCGGTCCCGGATACCGATGCAGAGGAGGCACGGATCGCCCGCGAGATGAACACATCGGAAAATGGCACAACACCGGTGGCGATTGCCGGATGGTTTAAGGAGCAGGGCTTGAACGCGACCTGGGGGACAAACGGGACGTACCGGATGCTCCGCGACAATCTTGATGCCGGCATCCCGACCATGGTCGAATGGATGAACTGGGGCGGGCACTGGGTCGTGGTGGTCGGTTACGACACCCGGGGGACGGAGGATTACATCTGGGACGATGTAATCATCTTTGCCGATTCCGTTGATTGTGCCGATGACCGGGTGGACGGGATCACGGACGCGAACTATGGGCAGTTCGACAGCATGTGGTTTGACGCCCACTACTTCCCCGAAAATATGCGGAACCGTGCCTGGGTGGCAGCGGTTCCCCCGGGACACGATCTCCCTGCGGGAACCCCCTGAAACTTTTTATCCGGCCTGCTCCCGGAAAAAACAGGAATTACCGGGACAGAGTTGTGTTCTTTGCAAAATGCTTGAGCTCTTTTAACGGTGCGTCCGGGTACCGTTTCGCGTATGCGGCGACGGCAGGCTCGTGGAGGAGCATGCACCGCGAGCAGTTCCAGACCTTCCCACCGGACGAGCTCTCCGACCAGTCGCCAAGCGTCTCGTCTTTGCACGGGTAGAACGGACAGTAGCAGAAATCGCAGGCCTGCCCGGCAAAATGGCAGGGATAATACGGGCAGTTGACCGGCGACCATTCGACCCAGTGCTCCCCCTGGAACCGGCTGTAGATAAAAAACGCCGGCCCGGTTATTTCGCTTCGGTGCTCATACCGGCGCAGGGCTTCGGGCACTCCCTTCATCACCGCGTCCCGCACCCTCTGACCCGGCTCCGTGATCCGGCCCGCGTACCGGTGCCGGACTTCCCCCTCGCACGCAGCGACCACCGCATCGGTAGGAGTTCCCGAGACCCGGCCAAGAGAGACGAGCGCCTCGGTCTTTGCCTCGGTCGTGACCATGAGTGTTTCAAGCAGGGCCGAGTCTTCCATCCCTTCGCTGCTGTACGCGATGATGTTGATCGTCCCGGCCCCGGCTTTTTTTGACGGTTCCTCGCGGATCCCGGCGGTCACAAAAATCGTGATAAAATCGTACTGGAGCACGCAGAGCGTCCGCATCGGAACCGCTGTAAGAAGCCCGAAGGTGTCGCTTCCAAGGCCGGCGGTCGCAGCGATAAGGGCAATCTCCTTTTTGGGCTCGTCGTGGCTCCAGTCTGGCGGAACGGAGTAATTAAAAATGGCCGTGACACTCCGGATACCACCGGAAATCCCGGTGCTTGCGGCGCGGAATGCACCGCGGACAAAAAGAGTATCGGATGTATGGTAATATCTCATGCGACAGAGTAGCGGATCCGGTCTTTGAGTTCCTGCTGTTTCCCGGCGTTCCACCCGGAGACGTCCTGGAGGTACCCGGTCACCCGGCTGATTTGGACGACATCGTGCGAACCGCACTCCGGGCAGATCGGCTTTCCGCAGAGCGGGCAGTATTCGATCCCGGAGATCACTTCATGGGAGCAGTGGCAGTTGTCCAGCGGGCACATGATCTCGAGCTTGGTTTCGCCGCAGTTCGGGCACGGGATCTGGTCCACGATATGGTGACACGTGTGGCACTTGTACTTACGCTCGGATTCAGGAATATCGTCGAGGGTTTTGTATTTTTCCATGATTTTTTGTTGATCAGCGGTCCATTCCATACTACTACATCTCACAGGCGCTTAATAAATTTTTAGACAGTACCCTGGAGGTAATCCGTGAATCTGGTTACAAAAAGCTCCGCTCCGGCGAATCAGGACGCGATAACCCGCAGGATTATGGAAAAACGGGGATGTTCCTGCCAAAAAAATCGCGGGAACGGGTGTTTATGTCCTTTTGCCCCGGACGTGCGCATAGGACTTTGCCGCTGCGACCGGGTCGGCAGCCTCGTAGATCGAGCGGCCGACAATGATCCCGTCAACAAGCGACGAAACCGCTTCAGCATCGCCCCCCTGGGTTCCGATGCCGGGGGAGAGGATCTTCCTGTCTCCCACAAATCCCCGCAGGACCCGGACCCGGTCCGGCCGGGTGGCCGGCGCAATGATCCCGTCAGCACCTGCGATCACGGCATTGCCCGCGATCTGTTCGGGAATCCCGCCCGAGAAAAATTCCTTCCCGCCCGGGTGGCTCATCTCCGCGACAACATAGCAGGCCCCCTTATGGGAATGCGCCGAAGCCACGCAGGCTTTAATCGAATCCATCCCGGTAAAACCGTGGCAGATAATGCCAGAAAAGCCGGCTGCAAAAACCTGGTCGCAGATGAGCTTGTCAGTGTTCGGGATATCCGCAACCTTGAAATCCGCGATCAGCGGCAGGCCCTCCCGGGCAAGTTCGCCCGCAATTCCAAGGCCGGCCGAAAGCACGAGCGGGTAACCGATCTTGATCGCGTCAAGGTGCGGGGCGCAGGCATGGGCAATCGCTAATGCCTGCTTTTTTTCCGTAACGTCCAGGGCAAGGATAAGTTCAGGCATGGCTGAGCCGCTCCATCACGGCCGCGACGAGCACCGGAAGCGTGATGGTGGCGTCGCCATACACGGTCACAGCCTGTGCTTCTTCCGTGATCTTTCCCCACGACCGGGCTTCATCGAGTGTTGCGCCCGAAAGACCGCCGAGATCCGGCCGGTCGCCGGTCAGCTGGACGGCATAGGAAAAGCCGTTCGGGGTCATGAGCATGCTCTGGAGGATAAAGTTCTTGGGCACGCCCCCGCCGACCAGGAGCGCCCCGGCCTTCTTTGTTGCAAAGCAGATGTCAAGGAGCGCCGGCATATCGGCAAACGCATCGACTGTCACCTTGTGGGTCTGCGAAAAGAGCCAGTACTGGAGACCGACCATCGAGTCCTGCACGGCCGGGCAGTAGACCGGGATATTTTTCTGGGCGGCAGTCGCGAGGATACCGGTCTTTAAGTGCAGGCCGATATGCCGGAGGAGACCGGAGATCGAAATTTTGCTGTTCGGTTCGAGTTCCCCGTACACATTCTGCATGAACTCCTCGAAGTGCTCGAATGCCTCGTTTGGCAGGTACACATCGTAGATCCGGTTGATCTCATCGTGCCGGAGTTCAATATCATTGCAGAACGCGGTGCCGTGGAAGTGGTGGCAGCCGATCGCCTCGATGATATCGTGCGTCAGGTTTGCGCCGGTCGAGACAAGGATGTTGATGTGATCGTTTTTGATCAGATCGGAGACGAGCCCCCCCATCCCGGCCGGAACCATCGCGCCGGCAAGCCCGAAGAACTTGGTGGTCTCGGGGTCGCGCAGCATCTGTTCGTAGATCGTAGCAGCATGGTACAGCGATCCACCGTTGTATGCGCCGGCTTTACCCATGGCATTGACAAGTTCCCCTACCGTCATGCCCGGTTTCACGTGCATCTGGGTGACCGGTTCGTCGCACTGGTGTTTCATACAGGATTCCTTTACCGTTTGTGTGCAGGAGTATTGGTGCTTTTGGCACATAACACTGTGTCCGCCTCATGAGTTACAAAAACCCGGGAGCACAAACAACATTACCGCGACCGGACAAATATTCCGGAACATGGATCTGCCATTCAATATTATCGATATCATCCTTCATTTCGATAAGTACCTTCCCGTCATCCTCCAGCAGTATGGCATGTGGACGTACGTGATCCTCTTCTGCATTATCTTTCTTGAAACCGGCCTGGTAGTCACCCCGTACCTGCCGGGCGACTCGCTGCTCTTTATTGCCGGGGCGCTCGCCGCAGCCGGGATGCTCAACATCTGGATCCTGCTTGGCACGCTCATCCTTGCTGCGATCCTCGGCGACACGCTCAATTACTGGATCGGCCACACGTTCGAACTCAGGGTTCTCGAATGGAAATATTCCCCGGTAAAACAGCAGCACCTGGACGAGACGCAGAAATATTTCGAGAAGTACGGCGGCCTTACCATTATCATCGCCCGGTTCATGCCCTTTATCCGGACCTTCGCCCCGTTCCTTGCCGGGATAGGAAAGATGCGCTACACCTGGTTTTTGGGGTACAACGTTATTGGCGGCGTTATGTGGGCAACGCTCTTTTTGTCGGTCGGTTACTTTGTCGGGAACCTTCCGATAGTAAAGGACAACTTCTCGCTCATTGTCTACGCGATCATCGCGATCTCGATGCTTGCCCTTGCCTCGATCTTTGTCGGGATCTACAAGGCGATGAAACAGGAAACGGACAAAAAAACACCGAACTCATAAAAAACGGCGGGATCAAACACTTTCAGAGTTTATCAAGGATTACAACGCTAGAATCCCACATAATCTCTTTCAAAAACCGAAACTGATAAGAAATTTGAGTATATAGGTACATGAATCCCAAATACGAACCTTAATATTCATTTGATGATTTAACTAATGTGTTGTTATTAGAGATCATTGAACAGCGGGCATATCCATGGTGAACATAAAAAGGAGTGATCTTGATGATGTATGAGGAAGAAATTGGGAACTGATAAACTTTTCACCGGTACTTTTTTTAGATCGTTTTATATTTGTCCCTCGCATAAGATAGATTTATGGAAAAGGCGTTGAATTGGATTTGTAAAAGATTTAAAGAACAATTCCCATGGATTTTAACATTTTTTGCAGTTGCCGTTCTATCAATTGTATTTAATCTCACACCAGCAGATCAGCCAGAAGTAAAAATTATATATATTATTGCTTTATTTCTGGCTATAATTACAATTCTTATCGTATCATATGCTTTTGCTTTTTATAAAGATTATAAAACTATCTTATTGTTTGAACGTGTCCCTCTTGATGCAGAAATTGAATTTTTTCGCAATAAAATCATTTTCAATGCAGCATCGTTGTCAGACTATTTTGCAGAGACTGAGATGATTCGGAGATTAAAAAATAACATGGACGAAAATAATTATAACCTTTTTAAAGTAGAGATTACTTCAACAAAATGGGTTCCGGATCTTCCAGACATTACGGTCACTGTTGAAAGGGAGAAATTGACTTTAGATCGGGAGGTCAATTCTGCAGTTTTACTTTCGCAATATAAAATGGAAGATACTGATAAAGCCAATCCATTATCGCAAGTAAAACGTTTTACAATTCCACTTAATATAGAGCCCGGAAAGTCAAAAACATTTTCTATTATGTATAAAACGAGGGCTTATGAAAAAGCCTTAGAGGGGTGTACAGACTATTTAAATATTACAATCTCTCGAATCACCCATGAACTCAGCTTTGAAATATTGCTCAAAGAAGATATTGCAGAACATCGAATAATTTCAAAATGTTCAGATCGAGAGAGCGACGGGAGAGAAATAACATTTCATATATTTGATGGCTCTGGAGAAAGAATGATACTTGCAGAAAAAGAGTTAAGAAACAATCAGTGCATTCCTATATATACCGATTGTAGTTGCACTTGGAAGGTTGAAAATCCAAAAATTGGCTACCAATATCGCTTATATTTTACCACACTGTGTAAATGCTGATCAAAACAATTTTCATTTTTTTTAATATATCTTAATATTAGAATACAATTGATTTAACCACTAAAATTTTGGTTTTGATAATAAGTATTTTCCAACTTCCCCACTTGTGGATCTGATAATACACAGCATAAGAAAACCTATGAACCGGTCCGGTCAACAGTTGAACCGGGAGGACAAGGTGTGGACGTCACCGGGCCAAAAATAAAAAAATACCAGAACCAGTTTGTCGCAGGACCAGACAAGAAGATCAAACTTTCGAAATTTTCCACAAACGGGACCGGGCATAAATTGCTCCGGGGAAAATCCGACAGCGAGGTAAAGCAGCTCTTAAAAAAACAGCTTGAAGCCGATCGGCAGGCACTTTCCTCGGCACAGGAACTCCTGGCCTCATCCCACGAGTACGCAATCCTGATCATCCTCCAGGGCATGGACACCTCGGGAAAGGACGGGACGATCCGTCACGTCATGGCCGGCATCAACCCGCAGGGATGCAGCGTCAATTCGTTTAAAGTCCCGAGCCCCGAGGAGCATCGTCATGATTTTCTCTGGAGGTATTCAAAAGCCCTGCCGGTCCGGGGCATGATTGGGATCTTCAACCGGTCCTATTACGAAGATGTACTCGTTGTCCGGGTGCACCCGGACCGGATGGAAGAGCTCCCGGAAAAGATCGGGAATACCAACAAACGGTTCTGGGACGGGAGATACCAGGACATCACCACGTTTGAGCACCACCTTGTAAGGAACGGCACGATTGTCCTGAAATTTTTCCTCCACATATCAAAGAACGAGCAGAGGCGCCGGCTGATCGACAGGCTCAACAACCAGAAAAAATACTGGAAGTTTTCGTTCTCGGATATTGCCGAGCGCGATTACTGGGACCAGTACCAGGCGGTCTACGAAGAGATGCTCTCAAAAACATCGACCGGATATGCACCGTGGTTTATTGTCCCGGCCGATAACAAGGAGATCGCCCGGACTTTTGTCGCGGACGCGGTGACCGAAGCAATACAGGGGCTAAACCTCACCTACCCTACATTTTCCGACGAACAGATCCAGCACTTTATGAATGCAAAAAAGGCACTTGAGAAAGAATAACCCGGCAGGAATCGGCCGGCCCTGCCCGGCATATCCTTAAAATCCCCGTTCGTACGGTGACCCGGCAAATGCTTATGCCAGAAAAATGAGATATAGTTCATAAAATTTCCGGGTTTTTTTACCGTACAACACCACCATTGAGGCAGGTCCGTGGAAATCCAGTTATCTTTGGTTGTTTTCCTGTTTGCATTCGCTGCAATCGTAACAGCAGCGCTCGCCCTCATCAGCTGGAAGAACCGGGAAAGCCCGGTCGCCCGCTGTTATACTCTTCTTTTTGCAGCGGCAACACTCTGGAACATCGGCGATGTCGGGGAATTTTTGAGTGTCAGTTCCACGGCCAAGTTCATGTTCGTCTGTGTTGAATACCCGGGGATGGTCGCGGTGCCGGTCGCCTGGTTTTTGATTGTCCTTTATTATACCGGGCATTTTCAGTATATTACCCGGAAAACCGTTCCACTTCTCATTACCATCCCGGTCCTGACGGTTATTGCGGTCTTTACCAATCCTTTCCACCACCTCTATTACACGGGCATCACATCACTTCTTGAAAACGGGATATTTGTCGGTGTGTACATGCACGGGCCGCTTTTCTGGAGTTTTATCACCTATTCGTATGCCCTGTCCATTTTCGGGATTTTTATTATCCTTTCCCGGATTGTATGGGCACATACGATCTACCGGCACCAGATGGTTCTCCTCCTTGTGGCCTGCGCATTCCCCTTAATAGCAAATATCCTGTACGTGTCCCGGCTCGGACCCTGGCCCTACGTGGATCTTGCACCGATCCTCTTTACCATCTCCGGTATTATCGCCGCATACGGGATAAACCGGCACCGCCTCCTCTCGTTTATCCCGGTTGCCTACTCCAGGGTTTTTTATACCATCACCGACGGGGTGATCGTACTTGATAACCGGGGGGATATCTGCGATGTGAACCCGGCAGGACAGGCAATCCTCAGCCAAGAACCGGAGCTGCTGATCGGACAGCAGATCGACCGGTTCCTGCCCCCGGAGCTGAGGTTTGCAGCGATTGCACAGCTCCGGGAAGATCCAAAACTGCCGCTTGTACAGGAGATCACGGTTGTCCCGGCCGGTGTCCCCCGGTATTATGAAGCGTCGTGCAGCGTGTTTGATGCCGGGTTCCCCGGCAAAAAAAATTATCTTATCCTCCTGCGCGACGTCACCTCGCGAAGGCAGGCGCAGTCTGCCCTCACAGATGCTCACAAGAAGATCAACCTGATGGCAAGCATCACCCGGCACGATATCCTCAACCAGATCATGGCGCTTGACTGTTTTGTCGAGCTTAACAGTGAATCCCACCCGACGCCGGAACAGGCCGAATATATCGAAAAGGAAAAACTGATCATTGCAAAGATCCAGGAGCAGATCGAATTCACCCGGGAATACCAGAAACTGGGAGCTGAGGCTGCCCAGTGGCAGGACGCACGGGAGGCAATTGAACGTGCAGGAAAACTCGCCGAACCCGGGGGGATCCGGATCGTAAACGATGTTTCGCCGGTGGAAATCTTTGCAGACCCGATGCTTGAGAAGGTCTTTTTCAACCTGATCGACAACGCGGTAAAATACGGGGGCACGATCACCCGGATCACGTTTTCCGGGGAGCGGGATGGTGCGCAGTACCGGATTGTCTGCGAGGATGACGGGGTGGGAATTCCCGACGAGGACCGGGAAAAACTCTTTACCCGCGGGTTTGGGAAGCACACCGGCCTTGGTCTCTTTTTGTCCCGGGAGATCCTTTCGATCACCGGGATCACGATAATGGAAACCGGGAAATACGGGATCGGGGCGAGGTTTGAGATCCTTGTGCCGCCAAATGAGTGGAGACTTGTCTATGCGCAGGTTGAACAACCGGATTGACCGGGCATTCCCGGACAACGCGGGGCAAGGACCCGGGATGTTTTTATCAGGCGACCGGTTCAGAGACAGGTGTTAATTTCCGGGAATGTTAACGTGTAATGCATGGACGTGCAGGAAACCCCGGATGCTTTTTGTGCTATCGAACGGCAGCTTGCATCGATCACCAGGTTTACCGGGGTCCACCGGATCGCCCGGGGTTTTTCGTTCGAACAAAAATATCTCCTTGAGTGCGGCAACCGGCAGTACCTGGCACGGATTGTCGCAGAGGCGGGCCCTGCGATAATTGCCGCAAAAAAGGCTGAGTTCGAAATAATCCGCAGTCTCAAAAAGTATTCCGCTTTTGTCCCGGACGCGTACGCATTCGGCACATCGGACGACCGGTCGGTGTGTTTCATGGTGCTCGGGTACATCCCGGGAACCGACGGCGAGGAGGCTTTGCAGGGATTATGCGAAGCAGACCAGTACCGTCTTGGGATCATGGCCGGAAAGGAGCTTATAAATCTCCACGCGATGCCGGCCCCGGCGGGTCTTCCGGACTGGTACGAAGCGGTCCGCAGGAAATACTTCCGCAAGTGTGCGGCCTTTGGATCCTGCGGGCTTGAACTCCCGGGGATCGATCTCCGCAATCTCACAGACTTCATAACCAAAAATACCGCATGCATCCGGGGTACCCGCCGGGTCTTCCTGCACGACGACTACCACCCGGCAAACCTGGTGGTTGCGGACGCACAGCTCGTCGGGATCATCGATTTTAACCGGTACGACTGGGGAGACCCGGTCCACGATTTTGTCAAGACCGCGTTTTTCACCCGGGCAATAAGCGTGCCCTTTGCGGCGGGACTTGTTGAGGGCTATAACGGGGGATCGCCACCACCGGAATTCTGGAAACGGTATGCCCTCTACTGCGCCATGGCCCTTGTCCCGGACCTGTTGTGGTCGCACGATTATGAGGCAAAGACCGGAAAACCGGGGGAAGTTGAACGCGCAACGAAAAGGATCCGGATGGTATACGAGGACCACGAGGGGTTTGCAACGGACATACCCCGCTGGTACCGCGGGTTTGCCGGGCAGGAAAATGCAGGCAGGCCATTGGGCGGCAAAATTCCGGGACCGGCCGTATGCGTACCGGGCAATCCCCAGGCCGGGAATACCGGGGATTGATCCATGCGGTTTTCGCTTCCGGTTCCCGGGGACACCCGGGCCTTTGCCCACCGGCACCGGTTTGCGATCCTTGCCATTGTCATGATCGATTCGATCATGGCGACCCTTGACGGGAGTATGGTGACGATTGCGCTTCCGTCGATCTCTGCGGGTTACGGCGCCACCCTTTCCGACACCCAGTGGGTGCTTACCGCGTACCTTATCGCCATGACCTGCCTGTTCATTTTCTTTGGCAGGATGTCGGAACGGACCGGGACTGCAATCCTCTTTACCATCGGATCTATCATCTTTACGGCAAGTTCGCTTGCCTGCGGGCTTGTAGGAGACCTGCACCAGCTCGTGCTGTTCCGGATCACGCAGGGCATTGGCTCATCGATGATTGCCGGGATCGGGACGGTCATTTTGTTCCGGGTCTTTCCCCCAAACGAACTGGGGAGGGTACTTGGGTACTCCGGGTCTGTTGTCTCGTTTTGCGGCTTTGTCGGCCCGGGGCTTGGCGGATTTATCAGCGATACCATAGGCTGGCAGGCAATTTTTTTTGTGAATGTTCCCATCGGCATATTCCTGTTCCTCTGTAACATCCGCTACCTCCGGGTCCCCGACCCGGTCGCTACCGGCCGGAACACTGACTGGATCGGGGCGGCGACGCTCTGCGTCTCCTGTGCCACGCTGATGCTGATGTTCGGGGATCTTGCCGCACACGGGGCCGTCACCACGGCTGCGGCACTGTACGGCACGGTCTTTCTTCTTTCCCTTGCCGGGTTCCTCGCCAGGGAACTCAGCTGCGCCGACCCGCTCCTTGACCTCTCGATATTCAGGAATTCCCGGTATGTCCTGCTGATCGTCTGCGCACTGCTCTGCACGGTCGCATCGTTTATGATCAGCACCCTTGTCCCGTTCTATCTTGAAGGAGCGCTCTCCCTTTCCGCGTTCCAGGCCGGCCTTATCCTCATGGTTAATCCCGTTGTCATGGTCGCTGCCTCGGGCGCAACCGGCTGGATCATCGACCGGTACCGCTGGAAATATTTCGCGGGCACCGGGCTTGCTGTTTCCGCGGTCGCGACATTTTTCCTCGGCTATGCTTTCTTTGCTCTCAACCTCATCGTGATCCTTGCCATGCTCGTACTCTGGGGGATCGGGATGCTGGCATTTAACATGCAGAACCGGATCGATATCCTCAAATCGCTGCCCTATGAGAAGGCGGCGGTTGCGACCAGTCTCTCGACAACCACCCGTACCTTCGGCGCCTCTCTTGGGGTGATGGCGGGCTCGACGCTCCTCACGCTTCTGCTCGGTTCGTGGTACGGGTATACGGGACCGGTTCTTGCTGCCGGACCGGCAAACCTTGCGGATGCAGCGGGCATCGTCGTCATTGCCGGAGGCGTGCTGTTTGTGGTTGCCGCTTTTCTGTCACTATACCGATCTTCCGGCTCCGGGATCGTAAGCGGACACGAATAATTCCCGGACAAACCTGACAGGCACCGGATCCGGCCGGGCGATCCGGATCCCGGAACCGGACCGGTTGTTCCCGGTTTTTTTCCATGAAAAAATGGTTCGCCGGCCCGATCGTACAGGAAAAATGTACAGGGAAAATTAAAACCCATGAAAAAGAAAATAAAAAAATTTCACGCGGGTTTTTGTGCGGGGGGTCTACCCGAGCGTCGCATTCACCGATGCCGGCATCAGCCGGTCGAGCAGGAATGTCGGGATCGACTGCGTGGTCTTGATGGTGAGATCGAAGTTGTCTTTTGTCCCGCTTGACCCAAGGTACTGGAGATTGATCTGGAAATCGGTCTGGTAGATCGGGATGCCCAGCATGGAGATTACCGCATGCCGGGGACTGATGATCCGGGTCTGGCCCACGACCAGCTGTTCGCGGTTGCCGTCAACATCTGTCGTGACCGAATCGCCGTACGCCATCACCGCGATCCGGCTGCTCCCGATCGTGACTGCTTCGCCATCCGGCAGCGCGACATTGTAGTGCGTCTCGTGTGGCAGCGATTTACCCGTGACATTATCCGAGACCTCCACGGTAAAGGTCAGGATCGCTGCCACGACAACAATAATAATCCCCGCGGCAACGGCGCCTATCAGGATCTTTTTCTCGTTATTCAGGCCACCGTCATGCCGGGCGGCCGGGCGGGGTGGATGATCCGTCATACTATGACGTACTCCGGGTTTAGTCATAAACATGTTGGGTGAAAAATAATCCTGCACAAATTTTTGGAGACAACGATTCGCAGGGACAAACAAAATCCGGGAACCCGCGAAAACTCCCGCAAACTCAATTATCCATCCCGATCCATTGTTATAGGATTCTAAATGCGCGTACCAATACAAAGCGTCACACCCGACGCCGGCCATGCAGAAATCTGCGGATGGGTCCACGAGGAACGAGACCTCGGAGGGCTCGCATTCTTTTTGATCCGCGACCGGACCGGGATCATCCAGGTGACCATCCCCAAAAAGAAAGTTTCCGAAGCAGTTCTTGCCGCGGCAAAGAAAGTGTCGCGGGAATCCGTTGTCCGGATCGCCGGCACGGTAAAGGCAGTTGAGAAAGCCCCGGGCGGCAGGGAGATCGTCCCTGACACGTTCGAGATCATCAACCTCGCAGAAACCCCGCTGCCCCTGGATGTCTCGGAAAAGGTCGGCGTCGAACTCGATACCCGGCTTGATGCCCGGTTCCTCGATGTCCGCCGGCCCCGGGTTGCCGCGGTCTTCCAGATCCGGAGCGCAGCGCTCTTTGCGGTCAACGAGTTCCTCCACAAGGAAGGGTTCATCAGCATCACGACCCCGAAGATCGTGGCTGCTGCAACCGAAGGCGGGACCGAGCTTTTCCCGATCGCGTACTTCGACAAGGAAGCTTTCCTCAACCAGAGCCCGCAGCTCTACAAGCAGATGATGATGGCGGGCGGTTTTGAGAAGGTCTGCGAGATCGGGCCGATCTTCCGGGCGGAAGAGCATAACACGACAAAGCACCTGAACGAGGCAACGAGTATCGATATCGAAGTCTCGTACGCCGATCACAACGACGTGATGAAGACGCTCGAAGACCTGATCGTCAACACCTACGAGTACGTGAACAAGACGTGCAGCACCCAGATCGCAAACCTTGAGATCGACAACTTTGCCGTGCCAAAGGCCCCGTTCATCCGGCTGCCGTACTGCGAGGCAATCGGGATCGCAAAGAAGAAATCGAGCGAGCCGATCAAGTACGGCGACGATATCTCTGCCGCTGCCGAGCACGCAATAGGGGACGAGATGGGCGCACACTATTACATCACCGACTGGCCCACCGAGATCCGGCCGTACTACGCGATGCCGTACGAGGACGACCCGTCCATCTGCAAGGCGTTCGACCTCATGCACCCGAGAATGGAGCTCTCAAGCGGTGCACAGCGTATCCACCAGTACGACCTCCTCGTCCAGCAGATCAAAAAGAAAGGTCTCTCGCCCGACAGCTTCGAGTTCTACCTGCGCCCGTTCCGGTACGGGATGCCGCCCCATGCGGGATGGGGTCTTGGCGCAGAAAGGCTTATCATGACCATGCTCGGACTTTCTAACGTCCGCGAAGCTGTCCTTTTCCCAAGGGACATGCACCGCCTCGTGCCATGAAGCCCTATATCATAAACAAGGTATTAGCTACAACCGTCGTGGGGAGTTATCCCGTAGTCAAAGGCTCCGGCCTTAAATCACTTTTTGATCCGCTGAAATCCGCTGTCGAGACTGCGGTCTCCGACCAGATCACGGCAGGCATCGATATCATCTCGGACGGACAGGTCCGGGGCGACATGATCCAGGCATTCTCCGGAAAACTCCCGGGGGTCAAGGGCCAGGATGTTGTCGGAAAAATCCAGCCGGCATCCGGGCCGATAACCGCTGCCGATACAAAATTCGCCCGGACAAAAAACCCGCTCGTGAAAGGGATCATCACCGGCCCATCGACCCTGGCCCACGGTCTTCACATCAGTACGCCGATGTACCGGAACCGGGAGGAGCTGGCACTCGATCTTGCGGCAGCGCTTGCGGTCGAGGCCCGGTATCTTGAAGCAGCCGGGGTCACGCTCATCCAGATCGACGAGCCGATCTTCTCGACCGGCACGGCCGATCTCGCGGTGGGAAAACAGGCCGTCGAGACCATCACGGGTGCGGTCAGGATTCCGACCTGCATGCATGTCTGCGGGAACCTCGGAAACGTGATCGACGATATTCTGAAGATCAACGTGAACGTGCTCGACTTCGAATTCTCGAAGAACCCGGATAACCTCGCCCTCTTTGGTTCAAAGGACCTGGCGGGCCGGATGATCGGCTACGGCTGTGTCGATTCGACCGCAGAAACGGTCGAGACGGTCGCAGAGATCAGGAAAAGAATCGAAAAAGGCGTCGAGGTTTTCGGCGCAAAGGCGATGCTTGTCGATCCCGACTGCGGACTGCGGATGAGAACCCGGGAATCCGCATTCTGGAAACTCAAGAATATGGTGGAAGCCGCAAAGGAAGTGCGGTTCGCGCTGTGAAAAAACTTTTTCCCGGTTTGTTCCCGTATCTTTTTTTGTGTTCCGGATTTGCCCGTATCGCGGCACCTGATGAAAACGGATCCCGGACGGGTTAATCGTATTTCCGAAAGAGCGCCGGGTTCTGCCTCCTGATCCACCAGCGGCGGGCAAGCACCGCACCGACAAACACCACCACAATCCCGCAGATGCCGGCAAGGAGGGTAAGGACCGGGAAGCCGGATGAGCTGCCGGTGCTGACCGGGACAGCGGTCGTCTCAGTTGTTACCGGTGCGGAGGTCGGAACAGCGGATGTCTTCATAGATGCAGGAGTCCTGGCCGAAGTGACTATCGCCGCGTGTGTGGCATTGCCGGTCGTCACCGCAGTTGTCGGAAGAGTGGTCACGGTCACCGTCGCATTCACGGCCGCCGTACTGGTCCCGGCCACGATGGCAAAGTACGAGAAGCCCGGCGTTGTGGCATCGTAATAATACGTGTCCCCGCTCTGGCGGAGAAGTGTTGTCGGCAGAGCCGTCCACTGGCTGTCATGGTTCCGCATCATGACAATCTGATCAGGTGTAATCCCGTGGTTATCCAGCCATGCACGGCTCACAGAGAAAGAAATTATTCCCTGGCTGATTGCATTCGGGTTGATTCCCACCGGTTCGATTTCGAAGAAACCAATAACTGTCTGCCCCGGGGGGGTTACCCCGTTGTTTACCGGGACCCCCAGCACTTCTACGGTCCCCGGACTCTTTGAAAACGTAATCTGCACCGCGTCCAGTGCGACCGGGTCCGTCACACCGGGGTTCTGGTTAAAGGAAAAGGTCGCCGCTTGTCCAGCAGTAATTCCCGAAACGGTAACCGCCGTGGACCCGCCGACACCGAAACTGTCGCCGCTGCCGCCGCTGTTGTCAGATTCCGGGACGGACGTTACGGTGTATGCCTTTACGCAGATGTGGCTGTTGTCAACATAGTCTTTCCAGTCCCCCCATACTCCGCGGTCAAGAACATATGATTGTCCGTACCGGGAGACAATCCCATGGGTATACCCGGGGTAATTGATTTCAGTCGGGATATAGTAGTCGTATGTCGGGTTGGTTACCTGGATTACGACCGAGAAACGGTCACCGGGTGCAAGGGGGACCCGGAGTCCTGATGGGATAGTTACGGTATGGTACCCCATCGTGGCAGGTGTCGTACTAAACCGGGCCTCGGGAGTCGTATTGACCGGGCCCGATGACGGGTTCTTATAAATGCTGATCGTGCAGGGAACATCCAGATCGGTTGTATAAAATCCGACTGCCGCAAGGGTTCCTGGTGCAGTAGCAGTAAAGACATTGGCAAACGATCCGGTCTTTGGGTCGTTTAGATAATAATCTGAGACTTCCCCATGGGTGTCGTAGGAATAGATGTTCGTGTAATCGGATGTGCTATTTCCGATAAATGCTCCCGAATCCCAATACGCTCCCGAGGACTGTACCGCCGATGCGAAATATTTGTCATAATATGACATGTAGAAGTAGCCGTTGTCGCCCCAGGAGGTCCCCCAGCTGTTTTTAACGATCCATGCCCCGGGCCCCGGGGCTGTTGTCGTGAAGTTTTCTGCGGCCCAGGAATTATCCCAGCCGACAATCGTCACTGCGTGACCCCCTCCTGAACCAGGGTCGGATGCATCTGCCGGCTCGAAATACGATGCATGGGTGGCATTGTAAAACGAACGGTCCCAGAAAAACGAAGAATACACGGCGCCATCGGCAGTCAGCGCATTTTTCATGTCGGATGTATCCGACCGGCTGATGCGGCCAGGGAAAAAAACGATGTTCTGGACATGTTCTACGGGAGAATAGGTTGCAGACTGGGTATCCCACGTTCTTCCGGTCGGATAAGGATCAGAAGCCTCGTTGACCGGCCCGTTCCACCGCGTCAGGTAGGCCGCAGACATCCACATGTTGCCCCCGCCATTGGGAATGTCGTAATCAAACCCGGCAAGGTTTGCCAGGTTCTTCTCGGAAAAATCCGGCACCGGGTTCGCGGGCATGAGTGAGGATTCAAGGGAGGCCATGGAGGCAAATGCCCAGCACGTGCCAAAATAGGTCTGATCTTTTATCGGAGTAACTTTACCGGAATCCCGCAGATCGAACTTTGCCGGATACACAGATGATCCTGAATATGATCCGGGGGATGCTCCATACGTTGACATTTCCGTAACATCGGGACGTGCGACCGGGGAGGGGGTGAGGCCCCGTGGATATTCTGCGGAGGTTGCGGCAGTGGAAATGGCCTCATACCGATTCATATGAGTCGATTGTGTATCCTGCAGATACGTGAGAAATGCCGGGTTTATTGGGGCCTGCTCCAGGGTGTCGCCCGCAGTCCCGGACCCGGATGCGGATACCGGCGGACAAGCTACCAAAATGATGAGCAGGAGTGTCAGCAAAACCCTGACGTAAGCCGGGTGTGATCCGGAGGTATGCCACATTTCAGATCCCGTTTGCCATTTTTCACTCATCCAGATTCGCTGCACCATGTCAACAACTCCTGCCAGGTACCGGTTTTTGATTACTATTAGTCATACTCCCTAAACAACGCCGGGTTCTGCCGCCGGATCCACCAGCGGCGGATGTACCACACGACACCACCAAGTGCCAGGATCCCGGCTGCGACAAGAGCAATGGCGGTGACCGGGAAACCTCCGGATCCTCCGGCATTTGTTCCCGATGCAGCCGCTACGGCAGCGGCTGTTGTGACTGTTGCCGATATGTACGAAGGTGTTGTCTTCACCACAGACGGTGTCATTGCGGCCATGGTACTTCCGGCAGCCCGTGGTGCGGCAGTTGGCGTGGTCACCCTCCCGGTTGTATCCGCTGCATCCGCATTATCCCGTGCAGCGATAGCAAAATACGAAAAACCCGGTGTTGTTGCCGTGAAGTAGTACGCGTTCCCGTCCACGTACTGGTATGTGGTCGACAGTTCGACCCATGCACCATCATGGAACCGCATGAGCACGATGTCTGAAGAGGTCAGGCCATGGTCTGCAAGCCATGTACCGGAGACGGCAAAGGTGATCGTGCCCGAACTGATCGCAGACGGGTTGACCGCCACCGGGGAGATTGCTGCTATCCCGGCCACGGCCCGGTCATCCGGTGCATGAGATGTCGCACCGGCATCGGTCACGATAAGATCGGTACTACCCAGCGTTTCCGAGAGGATCATATCCACTGACATGATTGCATAGGAATAATCCGTGCTGCCGGCGCTGAGCGGTTCGTTGACCGCAAAGGACATGGTATCTCCGGCCGGTGCACCCGGAGACGTGACCACAAACGAAGTACCCCGGCCGGAGTCAGCAGAAGTGTCATCTGAAGTACCCTCGGTTGTCACCGTGGTTACAGGAACGGTTGTTGCCGTAGTAACCGGAGATGTTGTCGTGGTTGTTACGGGCAATGTCGTCACGGTGTTTGTCGGTACCGCTGTTGTGGCAGTGGTGACCGGGGCGGTAGTGACCGTAATACAGTTATTCCGCGTGGTGGTGTTGGAATACGTGCCATTGGTCGCGGTAAGGGAAACAGAAAACGAACCAGTACCCGTGTACGTATGGGTCGGGTCCTGTTCTGTGGAAGTACCGCCGTCCCCAAAGTCCCAGCTCCACGATACCGGCCCGCCCGCGGACTCGTCCGTGAACGCGACCGCAAGCGGTTTAGTACCGGAGGCCGGGGAGGCTGCAAAGTTTGCAACCAGCGGCTGCGTATCCGAAGAGACCGTGATATAGTCGTTGGCGGTTTTTGTGGCGGTTGAAGACCCCCGGGTAATAGTGAGTCTGACCGTGAAGGCTCCTGCACTGCTATAGGTATGCGACGGGTTCTCCGATGTGGAGGTATTCCCATCGCCAAAATCCCAGCTCCATGAGGTGGGAGTGCCGGCCGAGGTGTCGGTAAAGGTGACCGCCAGCGGTGCAGTGCCGGATGCGGGCGTGCCGGTGAAATTTGCCGTGAGTGGTTGGGTGACCGTGATATAGCCTGACCGGGAGAGCGAGTTGGAGCCTGCGGTATTGGATGCGGTCAGGCTCACCGTGAAGCTGCCGGCTGACGTGTACATATGGGTCGCGTTCTGCTCAGCGGAGGTGGTACCATCGCCAAAGTCCCAGCTCCATGAGGTCGGCGAGCCGGTAGACGTGTCGTTAAACTGCACGGCAAGAGGGCAGGTCCCGGATGAAGGGGTGCCGGCGAAATTCGCGGCCGGGGCAGCAGCCGGGTAGGCGTAAGAGAAGACCGAGCTGCTCCCGGTGCCGCAGTACACGACACTTCCGTCAGGACTTATCGCGAGAGCGTAGATGACCTGGTTGCCAAGTCCGGTGGCAAACGGGCCGTTCGTGGTCCAGGTGCCGGTACCTGCCGCTACCGGCACGACGAGCACCAAAAGCAGCAGTAATCCCAGGATCCATGCATACCCCGGTCCCGGTCTTTTGTGTGCCATCTCTCCCTTCTTCATCACGACGGCAGCCCGGAATTGAGCGCCGACCAGCTCGCGCAGCTGTCGCTGCTGGTGTAGACTCCTGCGTCAGTCCCGGCATAGAGTTTCCCGGTTGAATCGGCCACGAGCGAGAGGATGTTGCTGCTGCCAAGACCGGTGTCCGTGCAGGCAGTCCAGCTTGCCCCGCTGTCCGTGCTCTTATACACGCCCCCGCCATAGGTGGCGGCAAAGAGTTTCGTGCTGTCCCCGTTTTTGATGACTAATGCTTTGATCCGGGTGCTTACCGACGGGATGGTTGCAGTCGTCCACGAGCTGCCACTGTTGGTGCTCCTGTAGATTCCTGCACCATCAACTCCGGCAAAGACCGTGGTCGGCGTGTTTGGATCGACAAGCACGCTGCTGACCTCCCTGATCCCGGTGCCGGTGAGCGTGGCATTCAGGATCTGGTAATGGACGCCGAATGCAGTTTGGTTGACATTTGCGGTCACATTGACGGCAAGTGTTGCGCTCTGGTATCCGGTGGCGGAAGGGGAAAAGGAGAAGGAAAAGGAACAATTCCTGCCCGTCAGCAGCTCCGTGTTCGTTGTGCAGTTGGTGGTGTAGGTAAAGTCGCTGCTGCCTGAAAGGGTGATGGACTGAATTCTCAAATTTGCCGCACTCATGGTGTTGGCGAGCAGGACGGGAGCCTGCGGGCTGGCGGTTGCGCCGACTGTAACGTTCCCGAAGTCCAGCGCTGACGAGCTCAGGGAACCGGGCTGGTACTGTACACAACAGGTTCCTGTCCAGCCCGGCTGGCTGCAGATGCAATACTGGTCATTATAGGTAAGCGAAGGTGAGGTGGCATTTGAACAGATACCGTACGATTTTGTAGAGGGGCTGTCGCGAGGGCTGCAATTGGCATAACAGACTGGGGTAGCATTTGCATAGCCACAATAATTTCTTGTAGCGCATTCCTTACCCTCATAGCCCGGCTTACACGTGCACTGGTTGAATCCCGTGCACTCCCCATGGCCGGAGCAACAGACCGAGGACAGGCCAATCCTGGCTGCGCTCGCGTCGCATACCTTGCCCCAGCAGATCTCAGCCTCCACCGGCGCGGCAAGCACCAGCAGCAGGATCACCATTACGCTGACAACCAGACGGGATCGTCCCACACTCTTTTGATAACCCCTGACCATATTCTTCAATCCCCTCAGATGGCGCCGGTTCCTCACGGGTTTTTTTAAAAAAGCCCTGTTTCGCACAAAAGCCGGCCGGGCCGGATATACCTCTCCCGGGATCTTTCTTCTTTTAAGATCTGGGGCAGGCAGCAATTTAAAAAAATTGCGAATCACTAGTGATAATCACTTGGGCAGAATTACAGGAAAATCCGGGGGCTGGTACGGATTCCGGGGCACCGACGGTGCCGGACGGTTCGGTCCTGACCAACGATTATATCCGCTCCCCTCAAAACTACGATCCATGTCCCGGACGCGGATCCTCCTCGCGATCTGCTGTATCCTGATCGTTCCTGCATCCTGCATTTTCGTCATGGAAGCGGGAAACAATTCCCCTGCCGGTCCCTTTTTCGTACCCGGGCCGGGCACTGCATCATCCGCGGTACTCCCGGACCCGACTGCGGAGAACCGGACGTTTCTTACCGATCCCGACACAAAAAACCAGTACGTTGCCGGTGAGGTGATCGTGCGGTTCAACCACAGCCGGTTTGGAAGCGATGCTGACATGGACACGGCCATGGCACAGGCAAATACAGAGATTGGCGCACAGGTGCAGGAGGATCTCAGCACGCCGGCGCTTCCGGGACTCGTGCTCGTGCGGCTCCCGGCCACGCTCTCCGTTCAGGACGCAGTTGCCGCCTATTCCCGGGACCCCGGGGTGATCTATGCAGAACCCAATTACCGGGTCATCACCCTGACAAGCAGCAGGGGGATGCAGCCAGCACAAACCCCCGCAGGGCATCCCGGTGCCCCGGTGATCCCGGATGACCCGGAGTTTACGGGCCAGTACTATCTCCGTAATACCGGGCAGGCCGTGTCCGGGATAAACGGGACGCCGGGCGCGGACATCAACGCAACCGCAGCATGGGGGATCAGCACCGGCTCCGGCCGCGTGATCGTCGGGATCGTGGACACCGGGATCAATACAAGCGCCCCGGATCTTGCCGGCAACCTCTGGGAAAACCCGGAGACGGGAGGGAACGGGGCAAACTTTACCGGGGGGGCAGACAATGAGCTGGTCACCGATACCGCAGGCCATGGCACCGGGGTGGCGGGAGTCCTTGGTGCGGTCACCAACAACAGCGCCGGGGGTGCGGGGGTGGCATGGCATCTCCGGATCATGGCCCTCAAGGTGTTTGAAACAGGGGGTGGTGATGCCACGACAACAACCGACCTCATCCATGCCATCCGGTATGCCGATGCAGAGGGAGTCTCCATCAGCTGTTTTTCATGGATCAGCGCGGTGAAGTCCCGGGCGCTCGAGGACGTGATGGGCGTGTCCCCGGAACTGTTTGTCGCAGCTGCAGGAAACCTCGGCACCAGTAATGATGCGACCCCCTATTACCCGGCGGCGTACCGTCTCCCTAATCTTATCACGGTCGCCGCCACGGACCAGAACGACCGGCTCGCACCCTTCTCCGATTACGGGCCGGTCTCGGTCGACCTTGCCGCCCCCGGCACCGGCATCCTTGTCTATGCCTGCGACGATCCCGGGAACGGGACGGTGACCTGCGGGTACTATCACGCGGACGGGACCTCGATGGCCGTCCCGCAGGTGGCAGGAGTGGCGGCGCTCGTAAAATCCGTCAACCCGTCCCTGACGGCGCCGCAGATAAAAACCCTCATACTCACCAGTACAGACGTCCTGCCCTCCCTTGCCGGCAAAGTAAACACGAGTGGCAGGCTGGATGCGTACAAAGCGGTGCTCGCGGCGCAGGACACACTCTGAAGCGTACGGCCGGGTCGCTTCAGGCTGCCTGGTTCAGGTTCAGCCCGTACTTTTGGACCAGCGGCTGCAGTGCGGGATCGTCCGATGCCCGCAGTCCGCTTCCGGTATAGCGCCCGGATTTGGTGAGCCGGATAAACTCCCGGGAGTCGTTGTATTCATCAGAGACCGCGTCAAACGAGGCACCGTCCGAGATGGGGTAAATATCGGAAACGCTGGAGAGTTTCGTACCGTTATTGTACAGTTCCTGATCGTCGGTCACAATAAGGGGGATCGTGGTCTCGACAAAGGCATACCCGGTGCCGTTGTATGCATACGCAGCAGGGCTTTTGATCCCAAGAACCATGTGGTTATCTGAGGAGAAGTCGAGAAGGGCCGTGCCGTACCCAAGACCACGAAGCAGGGATGCAAGCAGCACGGACTTCTCATCGCACATCCCGTTGTCATCGTAAAGGACCATGTAGGGATACCTCATGGCCCCGCCACCCGTCCCGGCTGATACGTTATACCCGTAGGGAATATGCTGGACAATGCTTATGGCAATGCGTGCCTGGTCGTCCTTTGCCGGGGTTTTGTTCTCTATTTCCCGGACCAGGGTGTCAAGGTACGCCTGCTGGGCCGGGGCACTGCTCATGTTCCGGTAAAAACGCGTAAAGGTCTCACTGGTGCAGGGAACAGTGGAATTATCGGGGCTGCACATCACCGTCGGGGCATCTGCAGAAAGTTCGTCGTAAACCCCCTGCGGGAGGTTGATGCTGATGGTCCCGGTCTCTCCGTTGAGGACATACGGGAACGTGCGGGTGACGGATACCGCCCCGTTCCCGGCAGTGGCTGAATCCCCGGACTCACCCGGCGCGGGCGAAGTCAAAACCGGGGAAAACGACAGGTTCGTCCCGGTGTACAAAGCGGTCGGAGCAGGCAACGGGCACCCCCACAGGAGTAAAATCGCAAGACTCCCCACAAGAAGTACGGTAATGGCCAGAAAGCCGCAGAGTATGAAATTATTTCCCGGTTCTTTCACGGAAATAGTATCCCTGCCGTCACAAAGGGGTCTTTGACCGGGTTCTCTTTTTCCCGTCTTTCTGCGCCCGGTTGCCACCGGTCAGGGACATTTCGGACATATTGCGGAATAAACCGGTGATCCCCGTGCAGGTGCCATCCGTCTCCTGCATGACAATACAAGCGGCCTTGACCCACACTTCCCTTCCTTTATCTGCAATCCGGAATGTTATCCCGGTCCCAGACCCCTTGTTCCAGGCGGCAGCCAGCTCGGCAAGGGTGTCACTCTGGTCTTTTGGATCGACAAGTTCCACAAACGGCCTGCCCACAAGCGTGTCCGGCACATACCCGAGTTCCGTAACACGGGGGCTGATGTACACGATCCTCCATTCAGCATCGAGAGCAAAGACAACCGCCGGGACATGCTCCACAAGACTCCGGTACAGCTTTCCCTGCTCCCGCAGGGCTATTTCCAGTTTTTTCTTGTCCGTGATATCCTGGCTTATTGCCATCATGCCGTTCGATCCGTCCGGGAACTGGACCGGCATATGCAGGATCTCGAAAAATTTGTGCCGGCCCCGGTAATTCTCCTCAACAATAACCGTGCCTACCTCACCGGCAAGGGCTTTTTCCATGGCCTCCCTGCACTCCCCGAGATTGACTACAACACCGTCAAGCACATCGGGAAGGGACCGGCCAATGAAATCGGCATCGGCCATACCGACCGTCTCGGGAATCCATTCATTGATCTGGACTATAGTGAGGCTGCTGTCCGTGATGCAGTAGTGTTTCGAAGTGTACTGCATATACGTGGTGACCGGGATCTGCCTTGAGAGGAAGTACACCTTGGCATTCCCTACTTTCTGGATATCGACAAGGCCCTGTGCTGCCATCACGTCCAGGTACCGGCCTGCCGACATGCGGTTGATCCCGGTCTTTTCCGCGATCTGGAGAATATTGAGGCCCCGGGGATTTTTCTTCAGGGCCTCCCGTATAAGCCGGGTCGTTTCCGGGTTTTGTTTCATAACGTCTGGTTTATCACCCATGTTCCTTTTTCCCTGCATCCCCGATCAGCTGCACCCGCCGGAAGAAGCCCCGCCTTCCGATGAAAGGTTCGTACTGCAGGCAGCCGGCGGGACATTGAAACTGTTGCAGACCGCTTCCTTGTAGGCCTCGGGGGTACGGGCGCCGTTATACGTGACACCGTTGATGATGAGCGTTGGCGATCCCTGTACCCCGAGAGCATTCCCTGATGATTCGTCGGAAGCAAGGGTGCCAACCGAACTATTGCCGGCGGCACAGGAGGTTATAGCCGTCCCGTCCATCCCAAAAGATGCGGTGAGGTTCCCGCGGCAGGCGTCCATGGCGGTACTGTTGCCTGATAGGGGGTAACACCGGGAATCAAAGCCCTCCAGGTACTCCCAATAGAGATTCGGGTAATTCTGGGCAATGCAAACCTGCCGGAGGTCCTCCTGCACCTCTTTTGCGCCGTGCAGGGACTGGACAGACGACACCGTGGACCCGCTCACCGTGGCAATATATCGGACATGGATATCTGCATCGGCCCCGAGCAGATCGGTCACCGGTTTCATGGCAGTCTCCGCCTGCGTGCCGTACGGGCAAAACGACATCACGTACAGCTCGATATCCGGCCGGTCTGACGTATTGACCGCTGCCTGGGTGGATGACCTTGCTGATGTGGTGCTCATGTTGATGGCATCCGCAAAGAGAAGGTTGCAGTCATGGGTGGTATAGACCGTGATATTCTGGGCAGAGTAGTCGAGGTCAACCGCGTAGACCCCGCGGTATTCCCGGACCCCGGTAAGGGTCGCAGATGTCCCGGGCGTGACCTGGTTTGCGTTGATGTACTGGACGGTTTTTTCACCGCAGGTTGCCGGGGGTACAGCGGCAGTGCCAGAAGAAATACAGGTACCGGCGCCAGCGACAAGGAGTGCCACAAGCACACCCGCGACAAAGGCGAGTGCGGCAAGAGTCTTTGGTCCAAAAAATGTGGTGGAGGGTGCTTTCCCCCCGTCGTGGATTGCCGGTCCGGGTTCCTGTGACATGGAGAGTTCAGGAATAACATTATCCACAGTATCAGATAAACCTGTGACTTTTTTTTTAATTTACAACGGGAATATATCGCCGGTAAAATAAAAAACGTACCTGATGTCACGTCATGGGTTACAAAAAAAGTGCCCGGGTTCTGGATATTCGGACCCGCAGGCAGAGTTCCCTAGAAACACTATCGGTTTTCTGGCAGATATTGCAGGATTACCTTACCCCGGTACGATCACCCGGTTCATTGCAGCCGCTGCCACCAGCCAGACAAGGAACGCCCCGGCAAAACTCTGGATCAGGGGATAGCGGCCCAAAAGGACGTAGAGGGCGACAAGGAAGAGGAGGGTGGGGATCGCAAACCAGAACGCACCGATCGCAAGCTCCCGGGCAACGGCCTGCCCCTGCCCGGAATAGACAAAGAGGATGGCGAGCGTGGTGATGATCGGGGCGGCGGCAAGGACGGCCCCCTACTTCGGGCTCGCATGCTCTGCAAGGAGCGTCACCCCCGCGATGACGCCCCCGCCGATCACAAACTTCAGGGCAAGGTAGAGTCCGTCAATAGACCTGCATTACCCGGCAGAAGGGATAAAGCCCGTCGGGGCCGGGTCTTTGCCGACAGATGAACATGTATAAACATAAACAGGAGGTTTCATGCACGAACCATCGGTTCCACGTAAGAGAGGGTGCTCCCAAAAATCCCCGGGGGAGTCCAGGCTGCGGTCAGGCTGCGGTGTATGCAGGATCATAAATGTCGGGGAAAAACGCGGGTCCGGGTGATGCTGACAGAATCACGGGTACCGGTTTTCTGCCGCCCGGCCGGTCATATCCCTGAGCGTACCGCTGATCCCGGTGCAGGGACCAGCGGGAGCGATCCTTGATGAACAGGCGGCCTCAAAAATGACCGTGCGCCCGTCAGGGCTGACATGCCTGAACCGGACCACACCGGAAACGCCGGTGTTTTTTACCGCAAGGAGCGCTGCAGTTGCCTTACGGAGGTCTTCGGGTACTGCGAGATCCCAAAAATGGCGGCCGACTATATCCGCAGGAACTATCCCGTAGTCTTTGGCCCGGGGGCTGATGTAGGTGATCCGGCAATCAAGGTCTGTCGTAAAGACAATATCCGGGAGGTGTTCGACCATGTCCCGAAACAATTCTGCCTCCCGGCGCAGTTCGATCTCCACGAGTTTCTTGTCGGTGATCTCCATGCTTATGGCCATCATCCCGTGGGTGCCATCAGGGAACCGGATTGGCATGTGGTGGATCTCAAAAAACTTATGGACCCCCTTGTAGAGATCCTCGACCACGACCGTGCTTGGTTCACCGGCAAGCGCTTTCTTAAATGCCTCTTCGCAGTCCGCAAAATTGACAATCCGGTCCCGGAGCATTTCGGTGAGGGAGACGCCATCCATGTCCCGTTTTGTCAGCCCGACATTTGAGGGAATCCATTCATGGAACTGGACGATCTTGAGGTTGCTGTCCGTGATGCAGTAGTGCTTCGACGTATATTCGAGAAATGCCGATGCCGGGATCCGCTGGGGAATATAATAGATCTTGGAACTCCCGATCATCCTGACCACAACGGTCTCAGTGGCGGTCATGATATCGAGGTATTTTGCAACCGACATCCGGTTGAGGCCGGTCAGCTCCGAAATCTCCCGGATATTGAGGCCCCGGGGGTTCATCTTGAGCAGGTCGAAGATCAGGATGGCTGAATCAGGTTTTGCAGTCATGGTAACCCCGGGGGAAATGCTGAAATCCCCCGGACTGTTCTTGAAGAGTATGTACCCTATCTTGATTGTACTTGCGTTAATAGCGATCGCTTTGGGGGTATGTCAGCCGACCGCATCTCCCTTTTTTAACGGTTCCTGATTGCATTCGTTTCACGACAAAAGAGCTGGCACGCCTTTTTTGAAATTTTCCCGTCCAGACCCGAACATTTTTGAAAAGATCGCGATGCCTGCCCGGATATTTTTGAAAATTTCCCGCTCACGACCCGTACTTTTTTTAAAAATTTCCGGTCGCTGCCCGGACATTTTTTAAAATCCTCAGGTCACCGGGTCGGCATCCGCAAACAAAAATAAGACCACAATTCCATCTTTCCGACGGGACTCTTACGTGCAAACCACAGGTTTTCACCTGCAATAGTGCCGGAGGGATCCCGGACATTTTCGAAAATGTTCCGGTGCCTGCCCGTACTTTTTTTAAAATTTCCCGGTCCCGACCCGGATATTTTTGAAAAAATGTCGATGCATGACCGGATTTTTTTTGAAATGTTCCGGGCACGGGCCGGAGATTTTCCCGGAAACAATCCGGCAAACCAGCTCCATCACCAACATAAGCAACAAAAGAGAGTCAATAATGAAAATACCCTTACACGACCCGTGATGTCGTCGATGCCTCGATGCCCCGGTCTGTAATGATAAAGGGCAGCAGGCGCTGGGGAGCTGCCGCGTCCCGGATCTTGTGAACGGCAAGCGCCCGCTCGATCTCGTTCTGGCTCACCGAATCCCGCAGCGAAATCACGACATCGGCAACCCGCATGATCCGTGTGATCTCCATGGGCGTGTGGATATTCTCGTACACAATAAAGATCATGTTGCCGCCGCGTTTTTTCATCTCCTCCCGGGCGAGCCGGAGGAATTTTAACGAGGTATCGATCCCGTACTTCGCAACAACGGTCGAGAGCGAATCGACCACGATCCGGGAGCCGATCATCTGGGGAAGGTACATCTCCGGGTGGAGTTCTGCGACGTCCTGCATCCCGGTCTCCACGTCCCCGTCATTCATGAGATACGAGCCCTCTTCGCCCTCGACCTTCCAGAACTGCCGGGCTGCAAGCTCGACTCCCGAGAGCGGCGTCCCGTACACCATCACGATGGATCCCTGGGGATATCCGCCATCGAGAAGAAGATTGAGCCCCACGATCCCGGTCGAGCGCTTCTTTGGCTTTCCGGAGATCGTAACATCCGCGATCCGGCTCATCGTGTCCATACGGGAGTTCTCAGGCTAATATTATCTGACGCGGCATTATAAGGCTTCCGGGCGCCGGCAGGGATTTGTCGCAGAATATCCGGTCGGATTGGAAGAAAACAGGATCTTACGCACCGGATTTCCCAAACTCTTCCCGGAGCGTCCGGCGCAGCAGCTTCCAGCCATGGACCCGGGGGAGCGCCTTAACGATCATAAGTTTACGCGGGACCTTGTATCCCGCAAGATGTTTGCGGCAGAACTCTTCGAACTCTTCTTCCGATAATTCTGCTCCTTCCTTAAGGACAACTGCCGCGACCGGCATCTCCCCCCGGCGCTCGTCCGGGACACCAAAGACCGCAACGTCCTCGACGGCCGGGTGCTGGACGACCACGTTTTCCACTTCGGTCGGGTAGACCTTCCAGCCCGACATGATGATCATATCCTTTTTCCGGTCGGTGATGTAGAGGATGCCGTCCGCGTCCATGTACCCGATATCGCCGGTCAAAAACCAGCCGTCATGCCGGAAGACCGCTGCCGTTGCTTCGGGCAGGTTCCAGTAGCCTTTTGCAACTGATGGCCCGCGAAGCGAGATCTCCCCGGCTTCTCCCGGGGGCATCTCCATTTCGGGGTCGTCAACGGAGACCACCCGGACCTCGGTATAGCCGACCGCGACGCCCACGCTCTGGTAGTTTTTGGTGAGGTGCGGGTACTCGGGAAGCGTTGTCGTGCCGGAGCCGATCACGATCGTCTCTGACAGGCCGTACGAGTTTGCAACCGGGATATGATAGCGGCGGTCGAATGCTTCCCAGACCACGGGAAGGAGCTGACCTCCACCGGAGATAATGAGTCGGACGGTCCTGAGCCGGTCCCCGGTTCCTTTCTCTGCGTGGACAAGCGTGTGGATCACCGGTGGCATCCCGGCAAGGATGGTCACCTTGTACTGTTCCACAAGCGAAAGATAGCGCTCCGGTTCGAACCGCTCCATCATCACAAACGTCCCGCCGGCCCGGAGCACGGAAAGACCCCACGAGAGCCCGACATGGCCCATCGGGTAGATCCCCAGGTACACATCGTCGGGAAGGAGCCGGAGGGCTTCGCGTTCTGCATCGAGCGCCGTCATCCAGTTGCCATGCGTGAGCATGGCCCCTTTTGGTTTTCCGGTCGTCCCTGCTGTGTACTGGAGATGACAGAGATCGTCCATTTCGCAGTTAACAGCCCGCATGGATACCGGTGCCGGGGGAAACGATTCCCACGCGGCCGTGCAGGCAGCACCTTCTCCCCCGACGCAGATGACATAGGTAAGACCCGGAGCGTTCTGTTGCACACCGGCAACCACGTCAGCCCGGTGCACGTCCGTGATGATCGCACAGGCACCGGCGTCTTTTACCGCGTGGAGCAGTTCCTCGCCCTGGTACACGATGTTTGTCGGGACTGCGACCGCCCCGATCCGCCAGATCGCAAAATAGCTGATCAGGTATTCTGGCGAACTGTCGAGATAGATGCAGACCCGGTCGCCTTTTTTTATTCCCAGCGAAAGGAGTCCGCTGCCGATCCGGTTCATCTCGTCCCGGAGCTGCTTGTAGGTGTAGGTCTCGTTTCGTGACGGGCAGACAAGGGCAGCTTTTGCTTCGGGTACGCTTTTTGCATCAAGAAGGGTGGTAACGTTTGACATGGCTCTAAACCGGGTAGTAACATTACAACTTTGGACTCTGATGTATATACGTGTTCATTCTGGACACAGGATCAGGAACCCGGGGCAATTTCGGGAACGATTTCGCTTTTTTTGGTGTTTTTTGGAGATTTACCGCAACATTGTAATAACGCAACGGCCAAAAACGTATATCCAGAGGTCCGGTAAAAAGATGGCAGATATCCGGAATGTTGTAGGTTTTTCGCAGTCCGAGAGCCTGGTAAAAGAGTACGACGGTTTTCGGATGTATTACCCGGTCAGGGCAAAGGTCAGCCTTGCAGTCACGACAAAACGGCTGATTGTCTATTCTTCGGTCAAGGACTTTTTTACCACAAAACAGGAGTCCCTTTTCCAGCAGATCAATATCGATGATATCCGGGGTGTCGGGGTCGTGCAGTCAATCCGCTACCGGATGAACCTTGTTGCCATGGGGATAGTCATCCTTCTTGCAGGGATACTCGCCGCAGTGATCGGTCTGTCGGGAACGAAAATGATCCTGTTTGCCGGGATCGGCTGCGCCGTTCTTGGTATTATCGTTGCACTCCTTGGCGTGCTTATGCCGGCCCGGCTTTTCCGGTTCGAGGTCTGGGGAAACGCCGCAGTCCTGTCGCTTGGGGAATTCAACAACGTCACCCCGACAATTGCAGCAGGCCCGGACCTGCTCAAGGTTGTCGAGGAGCTTGGCGCACTCATTATCGAGATCCAGGACAACATCCCTGTGCCCGGCAGCGAATGACCGGACCCGCAGCAAAACCGTTTTTTGCCCGGGAAAACCGGGAGGATAAGATATTTCTTGTTCCCGCCCTGTATGATAGATGATACCAATGGGTGAAGAACAGCAGCAGGACGAGAAGCCACAGCAGCAGCACAACCGGGGCAGTTACCACCACCACTCCCATGACCGGAGGGAGACCCAGAACCAGCAGCGCCCGACACCGGCAGATGCACAACAGCCTCCCCGGGACACCAGTGTCCCGGACAGCGAGGCCGATGATGAGGATGAACGCGAACCGGTGCCACACCGTTCGCATTCCCGGGGCGGCAGGCCGCCAAAGAAAGTCTACGAAGAGTTCATCAACGATCCATACTGCGAATAAAAAAAATGTCCGGGACTTTTGCCCGGAAATATTTTTTTTGCCTCCAGGGGAGAAGACCCGCAAGACAGGTATTTTTTATTGCTTCGGGCGTTCCCTGCCGGCTTCCATATGGTCAAGGACCCGGTCCCCCATGACAAGCAGGCCCGGGATGATCACGCAGGCGAGCAGGCCGGCGCCGAGGAATGCACCGGTGATGAGGATCTCGCTCTCCATTATTCTTGCCTTACGCGAGTTCGGGAACGCTGTCGGCCCAGGTTTCGACTTTGGTTTTGATCTCATCGGACGAATACGAGGTGAGGCTCACCTGCGCCCGGCTGATGGTGATGTAATACAGCTCGCCGTTCGGGTCGTGGCACTTGAGCGTCACAGAGTATGTCTCGTTTTCCGTGTCCCGGACTGCGGTCCCGGCATGGGCGGTTGCCTGTGCGGTGTTTGCGAGCACGGCCGCGATCCCGGCGGTGAATCCGTCAATGGTCGCGTACTTGTCGGACGCATATCCCGTGGTTTTTGCGTTGCTGTCCCGGTAGACGATCCTTGCGACATAGGATTCTTTTGATTTCTCGACGGGGGTGTGGGTCTCCCCGGCGGTCATGTAGGCCACGCACCCGAACGGGTTGGTGGATATTACGGACTGGACGATGGTGTTAAACACCGTCACGTCTTCGATGGGGCTTGAGAGGGTGCGGATCGCACTCTTTACGGTTGTGTTCTGGACGAAATCTGCCATAGTTCATCACTCCTTTTTTGTGGATGGTTCAAAATTCCCCGGGTTTTTATTCCCGGTGCTGTCGGGATTGCTGCGCATGACGTTCCTGTTCTGGCCGCTGATACGATCCTCCGGATCGTTTCATGGCTGCGGCCTCAAGGGATGCCGGGCGTTTCCCGTACCGGCGATGTCTGCCCGGGATATTCCGGCGGGAGCTGGCGGTTTTTTGCTCCCTTCTTTGTTCCTGGTTCTTTTCTGTCTCGGGGGCCCCTTTGACATACTATTATAGGCGTTATGGGGTGATGTGCTTTGATTATGAGATTATTTTTTTGGGAAAACCGGGGGATTTTGATTGGCTGTTGGGTTATCCGGGCGCGGGGCGGGATTTTTTTGGAGGAACAAAAATGTTCCTTGTGACGGGATCGGCAGAAATGAAAACCGAAGTACAGGATCCACCTGAAAGAGAAATACATTCATCCGGGAGCGGGTACCCTACAACCGCTTGTTCAGGTCAGGCCTCTGCGGGCTGTTTGCGGGCATTATATAGAGCGAAATCTGGGCGATGTGGAATGGCTGGTGAGGAGGGGGGACTTTGGGGAAAAATCCCAGTACCTGTCGGCGATATTCAACTCACAACCTTAATCGGTTAAAAACCAAAACCTAACACAGATTATAACAATAAAAATATCCCGGGGCAGTCGATGAACAATTTTAACGATAAGGTCAACTTCATCTGGTCAATCGCAGAACTCCTCCGCGGGCCGTGGAAACCCAACCAGTACAAGGATGTCATGCTTCCGCTGGTTGTCTTACGGCGTCTGGATTGCGTACTGGAGCCGACAAAAGATCAGGTGCTTGAAAAATACAATAAAATGAAAGGCGGAAAGGTCAAAAAACTCGATCTTATCCTCAATACAGTATCCGGTCACCAGTTCCACAACATCAGCAGGTTCACATTTAAAAAACTAAAAGAGGACCCGGAAAATATTGCAGCAAACCTGACGGCATACATCAAGGGTTTTTCAGGCAATGCCCGAAATATTTTTGATCAATTCGGTTTTGAGAAAGAGATTGAGAAACTGGACCGGAACAACCGGCTTTTTCTGGTAATCTCCAAGTTTGCGGATGATATCGATCTTCACCCGGATAAAGTATCGAATATCGATATGGGTTATATCTTTGAGGAACTCATCCGCCGGTTCAATGAGGCCAGCAATGAAGAGGCCGGCGATCATTTCACACCCCGCGAAGTGATCCGGCTGATGGTCGATCTCATCTTCTATCCCGATGATGACATCCTGACCACGAAAGGGATCATCAAGTCCATGTTCGATCCGGCCTGCGGGACCGGCGGGATGCTCTCGGTGTCCGATGATTATGTCCATGAGCACAACCAGGAGGGCAGTCTCGCAGTCTTTGGCGAGGATATCAACGAACAGGCGTACGCTATCTGCGGTTCCGATATGCTGATCAAGGGACAGGACCCGGACAACATTGCTCTTGGCGACAGTTTTACCGCGGATGCATTCAAAGGCCGGCACTTCGATTACATGCTTGCCAACCCGCCGTTCGGTGTCGAGTGGAAAGCCGAAGAGGACGCGATAAAAAAAGAGCACGAGGAGCAGGGATTCGGCGGCCGGTTCGGTGCCGGGTATCCCCGGGTCAGCGACGGTTCGCTGCTCTTTTTGCAGCACATGATCTGCAAGATGAAGCAGGTGGGAGAAGGGGGAACCCGGCTTGCCATTGTCTTCAACGGTTCGCCGCTCTTTACCGGATCTGCCGGTTCCGGCGAGAGCGAGATCCGGCGCTGGATCATCGAACACGATTGGCTGGAATCTATCGTTGCTCTTCCCGACCAGCTCTTCTACAACACCGGCATATCGACATATCTCTGGATTGTGACCAACCGCAAGGAAAAATCCCGCAGGGGAAAGATCCAGCTGGTCAACGCAACCGGGTTTTTTAAGAAGATGCGCAAGAGCCTCGGGAACAAGCGCAACGAGATCTGCGAGGAGCAGCGGAACCAGATAACAAAGCTCTACGGCGCTTTCCAGGAGAACGAGTTTGTCCGCATTTTCAATAACGAGGAGTTCGGCTACCACCGGATTACCGTGGAGCGACCACTGAGGCGCAATTATGCTGTCACCGATGAACGGCTCGCCCGGGTGACGGAGGGTACGAAATTCGGGGAACTTGCCGCGAGCAAAAAACGCAAGGACACATCCGCGATTGCAGCAGAGGAAGCTGAGGGAAAACGCCAGCAGCAGGCAATCCTGTCCGCAATCGTCTCCCTGAAAAAATTGGGCCTCGTTAAAAACCGGGACAAGTTTACCAAGGCTCTCAGGGATGCGCTGAAGAAATCCGACATTGCTATCCCGGCCCCGCTCTTCAAAGAAATCTTCGATGCGTTATCCGAACCCGATGAAACCGCAGATATCTGTACCGACAGCAAGGGAAACCCGGAGCCGGACCCGACGCTCCGGGACTACGAGAATGTCCCGCTCAAGGAAGATATCGCTACGTACATGAAACGCGAGGTTCTCCCGCACGTGCCGGACGCATGGGTCGATGAGAGCAAGACAAAGGTGGGCTATGAGATCAATTTCAACCGGTATTTCTACAAATACGTCCCGCCCCGGCCGCTGGAGGAGATTGAGGCGGATCTCATGAAAGTCGAGACGGAAATTGCAGCTTTGTTAGAGGATGTTGTAAGGAGCTGAAAAATTATGGATCCGGCTAAAAATGAAGTTCGGGAGATTCGTGGAGATTCCTTAACAATCCGACAATTGCTCGACGGGCAGAAATACGCAATTGACTATTATCAGAGGGAATACAAATGGAAATACCAGCACGTTGAAGAACTGCTATCAGATCTGTCCTCGAAATTTCTTTTCGATTACCAGGATTCCCATGACCGGGAAATGGTGGAGCGGTACGGGCACTATTTCCTTGGTTCTATTATCATCAGCAAGAAAGACGGCAAGGAATTCATTATTGACGGACAGCAGAGGCTCACGACATTAACGCTTCTTCTTATCTATCTTCACCATCTCCAGAACGTGCGTAACGACGCCCCGACTTCTGTAGAAAATATGATCTTTTCAACAAAATTCGCCAAGAAATCATTCAATCTCGATGTTCCGGAACGTGAAGCCTGTATGCATGCCCTGTATGAGGGGGATGAATCCTTTAATCCTGTATCTGCAAACTCCGAGGCAGTAACAAATATCTGGAACCGGTATTATGAGTTAGACAATCTGTTTCCTGAAGATCTAAAAGAGCGTGCTCTCCCCTTTTTCGTGGACTGGCTGCTTGAAAATGTTCATTTGGTCAAGATCACGGCTTACTCCGACGCAGATGCCTATACCGTATTTGAGACAATGAACGATCGCGGCCTCTCTCTCACTGCAACTGAGATGCTGAAAGGGTATCTTCTCTCAAAGATAGAGTTTGATGAGAGAAAAACTGCCGCAAATGCGGTCTGGAAAAAACACATCACAGATCTGAAGAAACTCGGGGAAGATCTGGACTGGAAAGATCTTGATGCGGATTTCATCAAGACTTGGCTGCGCAGCCATTATTCACAGAATATCCGTCAGCGTAAAAAAGGAGCGTTGCCCGAAGACTGGGATAAGATCGGTACAGAATTCCATCGCTGGGTCAGGGGGAATGCCGGGGCACTCGGTCTTGATAAAAGCAGCGATTATTTCCGGTTTATTGAGAAGGATTTTGAGTTCTATTCACGTCAGTATCAGAAGATCGTCACCTTGGCGAATACCTGTTCACCCGGCTCCGAACATATATTCTATAACGCTCATAACCGATTCACTCTCCAGTACCAGCTCCTCCTTGCCCCCTTGCTCAAGACAGATCCCGACGAGATCGTCCTGAAAAAAATCCGGATGGTCGCAAAATATGTTGATATTCTCATCAGTCGCCGGATGATGAATTTCCGGGCTATCGACTATAACACGATGCAGTACGCGATGTTTGTCCTGATGAAGGATATCCGTGGTGTCAATCCGGATCAGCTGGCAGAGATCCTGACCTCCAGTCTTGCCAAGGAAACCGAGGTCGTCGGGAGTAAACAGAATTTTTCTCTGACAAAAACGAATCGGAAAAATATTCAGTACCTGCTTGCACGGATCACCGATTTTATCGAGATACAATCAGGAAGTCCTTCGTCACGTTTCATCGATTATATCTCTGGCGAAGGCACGAAGAAGTTCGAAGTGGAACACATCTGGGCAAATCACTACGATCAGCACAGTCAGGAGTTTGACCAGATCGGCGATTTTGAGAGTTATCGCAACCGGTTCGGGGATCTTCTCCTTCTCCAGAAGTCGTTTAATGCGAGTTATAACGATCTTCCGTATAAGGAAAAGAGGGAATATTATCCGACGCAGAATCTCCTTGTTCGCTCTCTCCACCCGATTGCGTACGAGCGCAATCCCGGTTTCCTGCAATGGATCGGCAAAACCGGACTGCCTTTCCACCCCATCGATGATTTCACCAAGAGCGACATCGATTCACGCGGGATACTCTACTACAAGATAGGACAGATGATCTGGGACCCTGCGATCATCAAACAGGAATTGTAACATGACAACTGAAAGTTCTTCCAAAAACCGGCGCTGGAAGAGGTATCCGGCGTACAAGCCATCTGGTGTTGAATGGCTGGGGGTGGTACCGGAATGGTGGAATGTTGGCCGTTTGAAATTTTTTTGTATAATCAATCCCAGCAAATCAGAAATTGCTTATTTCTCTGATGAAATGGAAGTAAGTTTCTTACCAATGGAAAATATCGGTGAGGACCATTCCCTTCGTCTCGATACAAATAAACAATTATCGGAAGTCTGGAGCGGGTACACATATTTTCAAGATAACGATGTGATCCTGGCAAAAATTACACCATGTTTCGAAAATGGCAAGTGCAGTATTTGCACCGGATTGACAAACAAATTGGGTTTCGGAACTACCGAACTTCATGTCTTGCGTTCAACAAACGCCATTACACCAAAGTTCTGTTATTACCTTATTCAGAGCCACGCATTCAAATCAATTGGATCCAAGCTAATGTCTGGAACCACCGGTCAGAAGCGACTCCCTGATGATTTCGTAAAAGATTACAAACAAGGTATCCCTCCCATTCCCGAACAAATCTCCATCTCCACCTTCCTCGACCGTGAGACCGCCCGCATCGATGCCCTCATTGAAAAGAAGGAGCGGCAGATTGAACTCCTGAAAGAGAAGCGTGCCGCCCTCATCAGTCATGCGGTGACCAAGGGACTCGATCCCAACGTGAAGATGAAGGATTCGGGGGTTGAATGGCTGGGGATGGTGCCGGAGCATTGGGATGTTGACAGAATGAAAAATTTTGCTGAAATAATTTCAGGTCAATCTCCCAGTGAAGAGACATATAATTCTGATGGAAACGGAGCAATTCTTGTAAATGGACCCGCAGAATATTCTGAAAACGATTTCGGATTAACTCGTGAATTAAAATGGACAACCGATCCTAAAAAATGGGCTCCGCAAGGAGCGTTATTGTTTTGTTTGCGTGGTTCAACGACAGGACGACTCAATATTACTCACACCAAATTAAGTGTTGGACGAGGTGTTGCTGCATTGGTTGCGAGAGACGATCAGCATTTCTTAAATTACTTGATGGTTGCCATGAGAGATTTTGTTTTGGAAACCTCAAATGGATCCACATTTCCAAGTGTTACCAGTGAGAATTTAGGAGAATATCCTCTCTGTCGGCCTTCCGTTAAGGAACAAGAGGTCATCGCAAATTTCCTCAATTGCGAAACTGCCAATATCGATATAATCCTCGGAAAGATCCATGAATCAATGAATAAACTTCGCGAATACCGTTCTGCACTCATCTCCGCTGCGGTGACAGGAAAAATCGATGTTCGACAGGAAGCAAAATTATGAAACGAGACATGGATTTGATACGGAAAATCCTGTTGGCGATGGAAGCAAATCCGCAGGGATTTTTCAATGAAATGCCTGCAATCGAAGGCTATTCTGCCGATCGGGTGGGGTATCACGTGTATCTTATGATGCAGGCGGGACTTGTCGAAGGTTCAGATGTTACCACAATGGACAGTGAGGGGCCGGAAGCGATACCTTCGTGCCTGACATGGCAGGGTCATGATTTTCTCGATGCCTCCCGTGATGACAACCGCTGGACCACGGCAAAAGAAATTTTCCGTCAAGCCGGTGGTGTGTCGTTTGAGGTTGCAAAAGAAGTGCTGGCCAAGCTTATGATGACAAGCGTTACAACAATCTTATCCGGTGGGAATGTATAAGGAAATCCAGAGAATCTGATAATTTCCTGCGCTGTTAACAAATAGTTATGACAATTTTTTCAGAAACCTCTGGGGGGTATCAGCTGGGCGCGTCAATGACAACTCCGACAACGGGGATCTGGACGAATTATGGTGGAATGGAAGAGCATTCGAGCTTTGAGAAAATTGTGACTCCTGTTTTTCTGTCAACTGATCATTGGTAATCCGCATACTCTGTTCACTTTCACCCCGTCCATCCCCATTATTTATGGCCTTTGATTCATGAGTATGAATAATGGCCCCCGCTTTGTATCCTGATGACGATGGCATCACGCAGGAAGTCGTCCGCTTCCTTGCCTGGCTCAAGAAACGGGGTGCATCACAGAGACTGATATACTGCACAAAAAAATGGGAGACAAAAGGCATCCGGCCAAAAGAGATCTGCCGTGGCCCGGCACGGGGCAGAATGCGGTGCAAAAACGATCCTTCAACCGGGGAGAAATGGGTTGTTCTTGATGATCTGGTCTGGGCAGACAATCTCATGATTGAATTCGGTGAGGAGATCCCTCATCACAGCCAGTGGACGGAACTGTAAACAAATTTACTGTTATAGAAAATTTATTTATGGTTACTGCACAATCTGTAGATGTGAATCATATGCCAGAAGGTATTTCTGCACCGGCACCGGGGCCTGACCGGGAATTCTCCGATATCCCGTATGCCGGTCTCTTTGGCGATACGGTGATCGCACGGGTGGTTGAAGAGATCATTGCTGACCCTCACTCTGTCTACCATCCACGGGATCTCGAAGAGCTGACCGGAGCCTCGTCACCCAGTATTCGGGATGCCCTTTTGACCCTGACAAAATTCGGCCTTGTAAAGTCTGCCGGGGGAAAACACCCGGCCTATACGGTTGACCGCTCCAAAAAAACGTTTGTCGCCCTCACGCTCCTTGCCTATGCAACGCTCGATGACCGGCGGGAATCCGACTGCATGAATACGGCAATACAGCACTATTGCGATTCCGTTCTCCCTTCCTGCAGGGGAATGCAGGCGTTTGCCTCAACCACGCCATACCGGATTTCCGGCGCAAGTGGCAGCATTTCCCCGGTGGTCACGGTAGGGAAAGAAAATGAGTATCGTTATCCGACAGGTACTGCAACACAGGATTGATGTATATGGATGCAAAAAAACAAACTTCAACAAAAGAACCGGGCACCGGACAGCAGATCGCTATCGATATCAGTAAAATGTACCAGTTCAGGCCGGACGAGATGATCCCGGATATCCGGGCCTCTTCATATTCCAATGTCTCGTATATCACCTGCACGAACCGGGATGTTTTCATTGATTTTTTAGAAATGCCCGGGATAAAAAAAGACGGCAGGATGATGATCCCGGGAACCCGGGTCTACATGTCGCACTCCGCTGCCCAGCAGCTTGCCGCAAAGCTCGCCGAGGTGCTCGAAGGTTCTTACCAGCGTGGCGAGATGGAATTCTTTCAGCCCGAACCGGGAAAACAACCTTCCTCCGGAAAGGCTGGACAAAAATAAAGTGCTTTTTTCCTGTATCCCCATTAACCCGCAAAATCAGATCTTGACCCGGATACTTTCAGACTACAAATCGATATCGCTAAAATCAAGGTAGTTCTGCAAATTTTTTTTGATCTTCCGGGATTTTCCGGATAAAACGGCATCTTCAAACGCCCGGTATCCTGTGATCAGGGATTCGAGGCTTTCCGCAAGAGATGCAAGTGCTTCCGGGTATGTCGGGCCATAACCGGATAATAACAAATCGCTGTTCTCAAGACACCAGTGCTCGTCATTATCCGGATAGGAAACCCGGACAACGAGAGGCCGTTGGAATACGAATTCTCCGAGACTGTCGAGCGTGACAGAATGATCCAAAGGAATCTCTTTTACCTTGTCGGTCTCGCGGATCGTTTCTTTCTGGATCATAACCCCGTTGACCGAAACGGGCGACTTGAAAAACGCCATCAGACCCTTACCCTGCCCGATAAACCTAAACGTCCTCTTCGGATATCATAAGGTTTCTTGTCCCATCTTTTGCCCGTTTTTTTTTTCCTCTCAATTCAATGCCTATATATCAGTCACGGTAAATCTAACAGATAACAGGAATGGGACGAGCATGATCCATCCATGAACAGCCACACCGAAGCCGCATTTGAGACCGCCATTGAATATTACCTGACCGGTATAGATTCCTACCGCAAAACCGATCCCGCACAATTCGATCGCGAACGCTGTCTTGATCCTGCGGTCGTCCTCGAATTCATCAAAAAAACTCAAGCGAAGGAATGGGAATACCTTAAAAATATCCAGAAAGACCGGGCGGAAACAACCCTTTTGGAGGATCTGGCTAAGGCCCTCAACTCAGAGCACGAAGGCTGCCTCTCCGTTCTCCGCCACGGTTTCAAATCCTTCGGGAAGCTCTTCCGTGTCGCGTATTTCAGGCCGGCAAGCGGTCTCAACCCGGAGACGCTCCGGCTCTATAATGAGAATATTCTCACCATCACCCGCCAGCTCCGCTATTCTCCAAAGCATGAGAATTCCATCGATGTTGTCCTCGGGCTCAACGGTCTTCCACTGGCAACGCTCGAACTCAAGAACCCGATGACCGGCCAGACCTGGCAGAATGCGCAGGCCCAGTACCGGAACGACCGCGATCCAAACGATCTGATCTTCCAGTTCAAAAAAAGGACCCTTGTCCATTTCGCAGTCGATACCGATGAAGTCTATATGGCTACACAGCTTGCCGGAAGAAGTACCGTATTTCTCCCGTTCAATCGCGGAGATAACGACGGGGCAGGGAACCCGGCAAATCCCGGGGGTTACAAAACGGCATATCTCTGGGAAGAAGTGCTTCAGCGCGACAGTTTCCTGGACATTATCGCCCGGTTTGTCCACATCCAGACCGAAGAGAAAAAACTCGGGAACCGGGTAATCAAACGCGAATCCGTAATCTTCCCACGGTACCACCAGCTCGATGCCGTCCGGAAAAGCATCCGCGATGCAGAGGAGAACGGTGTGGGGCAGAACTATCTCATCCAGCATTCGGCCGGAAGCGGGAAGAGCAACACGATTGCCTGGATCGCCCACCGGCTCGTAAGTCTCCATAACGACAAGGACCAGAAGATATTTGATTCCGTGATCGTGGTTACGGATCGCCTGGTACTCGACCAGCAGCTCCAGAATACGATCTACCAGTTCGAGCACAAGCAGGGAGTCGTACAGAAAATCAACAAGGACTCGACCCAGCTCGCTCATGCCCTTGCAGCGGGAACGCCGCTGATCATCACGACCCTCCAGAAATTCCCGTTCGTGACTGCAAAGATGAGTGAGCTCCCAAAACACAGTTACGCAGTAATCATCGATGAAGCACACAGCTCGCAGGGCGGGGAAAGTGCAATCGAGCTCAAGGGCGTGCTGGCAAAAGCCGTGGTAAAAGAAGAGACGCAGAAGTACCTTGAGGAAAACCCGACAGCCGGATCAGAAGAAGAGATTATCCTCACGATGCTCAAGAGAGGACGCCAGAAAAATATCAGTTTCTTTGCGTTTACGGCTACACCCAAATACAAGACGCTAGAGGTATTCGGAAGAACCGGTGACGACGGGAAGCCCCATCCGTTCCATCTCTATACAATGCGGCAGGCAATCGAAGAGGGATTCATTCTCGATGTCCTGAAAAATTACACAACATACAAGACCTATTACCGGCTGGTCAAATCCATTGAAGACGATCCTGAGGTCGATAAGAAAAAAGCTGCCCGAACGCTCGCACGGTTCATGAGCCTCCACCCGTACAACATTGCCCAGAAAACACAGGTGATGGTGGAGCATTTCCGGCAGGTAACGCTCCATAAGATTGGCGGGCGGGCAAAAGCTATGGTTGTCACGGACAGCCGCCTTCATGCGGTCCGGTACAAACAGGCATTTGACGAGTACATCGCGGAGAAAGGCTATACGGATATCAAGACCCTTGTCGCATTTTCCGGCACGGTGATCGATCCGGATCTGCATAATGTCGAATATACGGAAGTCGGGATGAACAAAGGGATCCGGGAAAAAGAACTGCCTGAGCGTTTTGCATCCGATGAGTACCAGATTCTTCTCGTAGCCGAAAAATACCAGACCGGATTCGACCAGCCCCTCCTTCATACCATGTATGTTGACAAAAGGCTCGCGGATGTACAGGCCGTCCAGACCCTCTCCCGGCTCAACCGTATCCATCCCGGCAAGGAGGATACCTTTGTTCTTGATTTCGTCAACGATGCAGACGAGATCCGTGAAGCGTTCCAGCCGTATTACGAACAGACGCTGGTCGGGGAACAGGCAGATGTCCGCCAGCTCTATGATCTGATTGCAAAACTCGACGCCTACCAGATCTATTACACAACCGAGATAGAGGAATTTGCACGGATCTTCTATTCCCCAAAAAAAAGCCAGAGCCCCGGGGATCATGCACGCCTCAACGCATGCATCGATCCCGCCGTTCTCCGGTACAAACAAAAGGACGAGAATACACGGGAAGAATTCCGTACGGTGCTTGTCGCGTACCGCAACCTCTACGCATTCCTCTCCCAGATCATCCCGTTCCAGGATGTCGATCTGGAAAAACACTACTCATACATCCGGTTCATCCTGACAAAACTTCCGCGCAGGGATCTGGGGCCGGCACTTAACCTTGACAATGAAGTTGCGCTCAAATATTACCGGCTCCAGAAGATCAGTGAAGGAACAATTTCGCTTGAGAAAGGCAAGGGCGGCGAAGTTACTGCACCTCTTGCAGTCGGTACCGGGACGGTCAGCGATAAAAAAATAGAACTTTCTCAGCTCATTGAGATCCTCAACGAACATTTTGGCACGGACTTTAGACCCGCCGACCAGCTCTTCTTCGATTCAATCCGGGAAGAAGCAGTAGCTGACTCGCATTTAAGAGAGGCTGCTCTGGCAAACACGCTGGAGAATTTCGGGTATGCCTTCCGTAAACAACTGGAAGGTCTGTTCATCAGCAGGATGGACCAGAACGAAGAGATAACAGCGAAATTTATGAATGAAACAGAATTTCAGGAGCTGGTCGGCCGGTATCTTATGAAAAAAGTATACGAGGAGATCCGCGCTGAAAGTGCAGAGGGATCAGGCTAATCCTAATCCCGGACTTTTTAATAACCACGCTCTTTGGCCGGAGAAAATTCAAAAAAAATTGGTCGTGTTAGAAGATCGGCTAAGATCTCAGAAGCTGCAAAGTACCTGAGCGTTTTGTAATATCAATTTTATCGAAACTAAGAAAGTCAAGTCAGGAGAAACAGGTTGAAGAGCCGCCGCGG
>JBAZFZ010000006.1:38412-74805 GCA_041653075.1 Methanoregula sp. | reverse complement strand
TCTCCCTCACTGAGTTTTACTTCATACCGACTCTTCATCAATCGTTTATAGATCGTACTTAAATAAAGTACTGCCGGATAATATTTATATATTTAAATGTCAGGGACTACTAGTTTGGGGTTCCCACAACTTTTACAGGGAGTAACTTGTTCTTAGTTCTACTGGTAACTTAGGGTTTCAACAGACCAAAAATATCTAAAAATATGTTGGTAAGGGACTTTATTAATACCCTTCACGACCACACACCGGAAACAGGCTGATCTTCGATTAATCCTAAATTGTAGGAACGGTCGATCGATGCGCCGTTCCATACCCCGTTTCCATTATAATCTAGGTAGAACGAGTGAGTGGAAGGGCGGAAAACTCCGAAATCTGATTTACCATCATTGTTCCAGTCACCCGAAACTGGCAGGTCGCCGGTTAACCCGAAGTTATATTGTCTGTCAATTGTAGCGCCATTCCATACCCCGTTTCCATTATAATCTAGGTAGAACGAGTGAGTGGAAGGGCGGAAAACTCCGAATTCTGATTTACCATCATTGTTCCAGTCACCAGATACTGGCAGGTCGCCGGTTAACCCGAAGTTATATTGTCTGTCAATTGTAGCGCCGCTCCATACACCGTTTCCATTATAATCCAGGTAGAACGAGTGAGTGGTTGGGCGGTAAACCCCGAATTCTGATTTTCCATCATTGTTCCAGTCACCCGAAACTGGCAGGTCGCCGGTTAACCCGAAGTTATATTGTCTGTCAATTGCAGCGCCGCTCCATACCCCGTTTCCATTATAATCCAAGTAGAACGAGTGAGTGGTTGGGCGAAACACACCAATCTTATCTGCTCCTCCTACCATCCCTTCCATCCCCAACGCATCCGCTCTCCCGTACCCGAAAGTCGTATCCTTCCCCGCAGTTCCCAGATCCACCGCAGAATTGTACAACGCATTCCGCACCTGGGCCGGCGTCAATGAAGGATGTGCTCCCCAGATCTGTGCAACAACCGCTGCAATATGGGGTGCTGCTGCACTGGTGCCATAGAAGGGACTCGAAAAGCCTCCGGCACCCGTAATGCTCACACCATCCACACCGGAAATATCCGGTTTGGACCTGCTGGTTGCTGAAGGGTATGAAATCGTTACCGGCCCTCGTGAGGAGTATGACTCAATTGTGGAAGGAGTTCCCTGATAAACTGCGGCGGCGGCTATAACATCGGGTACTGCGGGTTGCCCGAATATTGAGTCCGCTGGAACAATGTTATTCGTATAAACAGAGGCCCCGCTGCTTGGATAGACATACAGCTCAAGGGTTTTTGCAACTCCGCTGAGCTTGCGTACGTCAATCTGACCGGTTATGGTAGATGATCCGGTGTTGGAATAGGCAATCCATTCAAGAGGATTACCGGATCCGCTCTGGGTGTTTGTTGAATATCCCAAATCGCCATAGGTAGATTGCGAAAGGTACAGATCGTAGTCGTTTCCAGAATGTCCGAACTGGTCGTTCCACTCCAGCACAACCCGGACTGAAGATCCTGCGGGAAGGTTGACATACAGGGCTTTATACGTTGGATCGGTACCCTGACTGAAATCATTATACCCGGATCCCCTGTCATAGAATGTCCCCTGGTAATGTTTTTGGGCAGCATTTCCAGCCGAAGAAACATAAATGACCTGGTTGCTAGATAACACCGAGTTCACATGGCTTGCAACAGTTCCGTCTTCAAAAAATGGATCCGTAATCCAGCCAACATCGTCGCAGATTACTGTGCATCCGTTCGACCGGAGATCGTCGATGGCTGAATTAAATGCAACGGTATTCGAACCCATGTCATGGAAATACAAGGTAGCGTCCGGGACCATGTCGTGAACTATCTCCAGCATCGCAGTTCCTTCATCCCCTCCCTGGGTATTGCTCAGCACATGCACAGTGCTGGGGAGGTCACCGCTTGCCACCGCCGATGAGAGATGATCGACACCGTCGGATATGATCCCGATCTTCATACCTGCGCCCGAGTATCCATACGTTGACCGGACATTGGCCGTTTTATGGATTATGTCTCCCTGGGTGGTTACAGAGCCGATATTTACCAGGGGCGGAATTACTTCTTGGATGTTTTTCACTCCTTCAAGCGCAGCAAGTGCGGAAAGGTTCTGCGTGTCCACCCATGTAACCGCGAGATGGTTTGCTTCGTCGCGATCGGTTACTTCAGCGGCAAGAGAATCGACGATGTGTGTAGAATACCCCGGCTGTACGTAAACATATACATACACTAATTTTCCTGAAGTGTTTTTGGTCCCGGCAGAAGTCAGGGCAGTCGATGTCGTACCTGTGACAGTTTTAATTATCAGACCGGATGTTATTTCCTGTTGTATCTGGGAGGTTACATTTGAGGATGTGCCTGATTCTAAAAGAAGTGCAGTAGATAACTTTATTTCATTTTTCGTGAGATTACTTTTTAAAGCCACAATATCCGGAACTGCTCCGGGACCCAGTGTTGTGGCCGGTTCTACAAATGCCTGAGCCGATGTCGTGGCCAGGGAAGAATAGATCGCGTTTTGTCCGGTAATTACCATTTCAGTTGACTGGTTCAGCGTTGCAGTTGTAACTGCAGTTGTCCAGTTCGAAGTATTCTGAGTCAAAGTGGTCGAAGTGACGGTTGTTACAGGAACCATGGCCGGTTCCGTTGGTGATACCGTCAGGGTTTCATTTGCAGTGATATCTGGTGTAACCGGGGTCTCCGTTGCGATTGTTGCTGTGGGGGAGACGATGGTTGAACTTGGTACAGTAATAGTCTCATTATCATTCGTAGACTGGGTTACTGGCTGAGTCGTGACAGAAACGGATGTTGTTGGAACAGGTGACGTTTCAGTAATCTCCATTTGATTTGCCGGTTGAGTAATGTCTACGGTCATTATAGTTGTTGGAACAGAGGTAGTGTTTTCTGTCAGCTCTGAAGTCGTATTAACTGGCATAACATTCAAGACCGTACTTGAATTCGTGACATTACTGACATTGATATCCGTAGCAAAACCCGGGTGTATCAATAGAATACATATGCAAAAAACCACTATACTTGCAAACAAATTTTTTTGTTTAATCATCGTTTTTTCACCTATCTTACCTGTAACATTACTGTGACGGTGCAATCATGTTCCGCCATACTGTCCAATCACAAATACCTCTTCTCCATTGTTCCCGTCAATCAATCAAATTTCATAATTTCAGTGATGATTTGCCGAGTAGATACTATCATTTTTGTAAAGCACGTTCCTTTTCCTATGATCTCATGGAACTATGATCCGGTAACCGGAGGCATAACCGACTGAATTGACTGGATAAAATCATTTGATGCCAGTTGGGTAAGGCTATTCACATCCATCCATGCGACAACAAGATGATTTTCCGGAGCAATATCCGTTACATTCCACACAGATGAATTAATTAAGGCGAGATCTGCCTGAGCATTTGTTTTAATGTATACATAGACCAGTGCATTCCCGGTTTCAGTACGGGTGAATTGGTGATTTTTTTCCATCTGTTGCTTAAGGGCATCTTCAGTCATTCCCACAGGCAGGTACCTGCTATCAGTCAATTGTAGCAAATCTGTGGATAATTTTTGCTGTGCTGCCGAAAGATTATCCTTTGAAATAAGGGAAGCATTCTGTTGAGAAACACCCCCTCCATCTGAATATAAGGGTAACTGTGATGTCTGATTTTGTGTGGATGACTGATTGCCGGGTCCGTAAATAGCAACAACAATCAATCCAATAAAAATCAGAGCGATAATGATTGCACCATATGATCGGATGTTCCTATCTCCTTGCATCCATTAAATTCGTTCATTTATGACCCTTTAAATTTTGTTATTTGTATTATAGTGAAAAACCTTGAATCTATGACAAGTTGCAAAAGTGAAATTGAAAGAATGCGGTCGAATCTGTAAAAGGGCGCGTTTAAACAGTAAATACAATCGCGTTTGTATTAAAAGTGAGGTTCTTGACCATAATACAGGAATTTCCTCGAAAAGCAGATTCTTCACCCTTTTGCCAGCGTACACAAAATCGGGTAAATCGTAAAAAACCCCTTGAGATAGGAAAAACCTGGTCCCCGGCCGAGATGAACTATGTCCTGTGAGAGTAGTCTCTGTTGTTGGAAAATCGAATGTCCCATGGCAGGTGATCAATCGGTATGGATTGTCAGTGGAGGCAAGGATCAATTTTTGATCCTTTGAACTCGAACGCTTTCCCGTCCTCCTGCCAAAGGGACATTGAATAGTTTCGTTCAAACCGTACCCAGTTTCTCTGATGTTTTTTGATTTTCAACAACAAGGAGATGCATCAACATCACTTGGAAGAGAGAATTGTGAAATTATTTTGGGATAGGACTTCTCTGGATCACAACCATTCATAAATTTTCGCGAAGATATGTTAGCTTCTCCCTGGGGAATACTGCGGGGATTTCTGTCCCGATCCATTATTTCACGGATTTATCTAGATCAGATTTTTTTTAAGTGGTGTTGGAAGCATTCCTGTTTTGGTGTTGTAATCTTCCAAATTGTTCCGACATGTGATGATTGTTTGGAGTGCAGAACCCAAAGTACCACAATAACTCTTATCCCTATTATATCCCTTTCTCCATCATTAGAGATACTTCTTCAAATCCTCGATTTTCAGCAAAACAAAGCCCAAATAACCGTCCGTTTTGGCCCCCTGCGAAATCCCCCGCCAAAGCCCTTCCGGCAGCCGATCTCCCTTCCAACAGCCAAAAGTAAGTCCAAAACAAAAACTCACCCAGATCCCGGGGGTCAAAATCCGGGAACAATACAAGCGTATTTCGGCTAAAAAACGTGTTAAAACCGGCATCAAAACCCTGTGCAAATCCGGGCGTTTTTAAGGGGTTTTCCGGGAAGCGAAACCGGCAATCGGGGCTCGATACGGGCTTGTTTTCCGGGCGGAAAAGTACCGGCCCGGGATCAAAAAGAGGCCGGGTCCGATGGGTATTATCCGGGCTTTTCCGGTTTCCCGGATCTCCCCCTCATTATCCCACCGGCACGGCCGGTTCCCGAATGACACTATTCACCCCAAATCAGACCCCGTATCAGCCTCCGATTCCCCGGTCCGGCCTCTCGTTTCCCTCCTCCACTGGAACCGGTGTCCACGCCTCCGGAAATTATTGATTAAATCAAGTAGTTTCCAAAATAAACCGTAATCCTTTGTTTTTAATCCTGCAAAATAGCGGCCCTCCGGCAGCCCCGGAAAATTGAATACGTGCCAAGGCCGTTTTCGGGACGATCCTCAAAGGGAATACCCCTGGCGGCAATTTATAAAAAACGGGCAAAAATGCATTATAGTGGGCTGTTTTAACACATAGTCGCATCAAACCTGTTTTTCGGGCAGGTAAACAGACGATATCATTCAGGCATCCGTCACGAACCGCGCTTGACCGGGAAGGGAGCAGTGTGTGACTTAAGAAATCCGACTTGTATGCGCGTTTTTCCGTAAAATTCTTTGAAATGTCGAAAGCGGAGGTAAAGATCATATTGCTTATTTTGGAAATTACTCAGAGAGGATTCCGATTAACTGACAATAATGAAGAGATAACTCAATTATTCCACGACGGAACAAGCAATTTCAGATTCTAACTATAACCGGTTTTTCAAAATCCTTCAGAATAATTCCCCTGTTTTTATTCACTGTCCAGTAATGTGATTTTTTCGTCAGCTGCAATTAAGTGTTAGATAAATTATGTACAGGAAAATCCCGGCATGTTACATTCCGGCCTGCATCTGATCAAATACCCGATCAAAAATCCGGCAACCTGAAAAATATCATTTCCCATTACAATGATTCAGGTACCACTCATTTGCCCGCATCAGATCGTGCGGCGTCCCGACATCGATGTGGATGCCATCAATCGTCCGGTAGATTACCTTCTTTCCTGCAACAATCTCGCCTTTAATTGAATCGGTGAGCTGAAGTTCGCCTTTAAACCCGGGTGTTGTCGCTCGGATCGCATCGAAGACAGACGGTTCAAAGACATAAACCCCGATAGCACCAAGACGGCTGGGGGCTTTATCGGGTTCAGGTTTCTCAATCATATCGACGATACGATCGCCTTCCGGTCTGATAATCCCGTGGCGGGTGACATCGGATACTTCCGCCACGCCAACGGTCGCATCCGCATTATCTGCAACATGGGCTGCAATAAGATCGGCAAGGAATGACTTTGGCGAAAAGAAATTGTCGCCAAGAACGACCGCAAAGCTCCCGTTCATCACATGCTCTCCGGCAAGCACGGCATCCGCAAGTCCCAGCCGCTCATCCTGCACAACATACGTGAAATGAACGCCAAAACGTTTTCCAGAGCCAAGATAATCCGACAGGCCGTGTTTATGAGGGGACACAACAACGCAAATATCAGTTATGCCGGCACCGACCATCGCTTCCACGACATGCTCGATCACCGCCTTGTCGCCAACCGGCAGTAACTCTTTTGGGATTGCATGGGTAAATGGCCCAAGCCGGGTCCCGGATCCGGCAGCCGGGATGAGACCTTTTGTTACTTTCATGGATGACACTCCCAAAAACCATTCAGGGAAAAACTACAATAATCAGCGACCGTTCGGCAGAGTAAAACACAGGATACATAACCAGTCATTTCAGTCATCTTTTCCGGGATCAGGCACTTTACCAGCAGATCCCCTCCCGGTCTTTGCAGGACAATATTCTTCGTCCTTCAATAATAATCCGCTTTTTCATGTGGTCAAACTCACCGTCAAGTCGGGTGAATTCAGGCCATTCTGTCATGACAAGACAGCCGTCTGCATCGCGCAATGCATCCGCAGCGCATGCACCATATTCAAGAGCCGGAAAAATTTTTTGCATGTTGGGCATCGCCATTGGATCATATACTGCGACACGGGCACCCCGATCCAGCAATTCCCGGATGACCGGGATTGACCGTGAATCCCGGATATCATCGGTATTGTCTTTAAATGCAAGACCCAGTACGGCAATCCGTTTACCAGATAATGTACCGATTTTATCCACAAGAAGGGTAATCATCCGGTATGGCTGACGTTCGTTTACCGCAATTACTGATTTTAACAGGACGGGATTCTCGCCATTTTTTTCCGCCAGCGATACGAGTGCAGAGACATCTTTGGGGAAACAGCTTCCGCCAAACCCCGCACCGGCGTTGAGGAAGAGCGGGCCGATCCGGGGATCGAGACCGACCCCTTTCATCACTTCATATACGTCTATATCCATATTTTTGCAGATATTCCCGATTTCATTGGAAAATGAAATTTTGGTTGCAAGAAACGCATTCGAGGTGTACTTAATCATCTCTGCAGCAGCAAGACCCGTACGGAGGACCGGTGCCTTAAGATCCAGGTAAACTTCAGCAACCCGGTTACCGGTACGTGGATCACTGCTACCAATAACGATGCGATCCGGATGCAGGAAATCCTCGACTGCCCGACCCTCCCGGAGAAACTCTGGGTTCATCGCGAATCCAATCTCTTTTTCGGTTTTACCAGATGCCAAAAGAACCGCAGGCCGCACGATCTTTTCCGTGGTGCCCGGGGGAACCGTACTTTTTACAACGACAACGCAATATGAGGTAGTGTTTTTTAAAGCATCCCCAATCGACGTGCTCGCGGATTCAATATACGAAAGGTTCGCGCTGCCATCCGGCTTTGGCGGAGTTCCCACGCTGATAAAAACGATCTCGGCTGATGCCACCGATTCATACACGGAACTCGCGTGGAGTCTTTTGCCGGTATTCTTTTTCAGCAGATCTTCCAGACCGTTTTCAAAGATCGGAGGCTTCCCGTTGTTGATCGCCCGGACTTTTTCAGGATCGATCTCTATTATTGTTACGTCCTGCCCGAGTTCGGCAAAACACGTCCCGGTTACAAGACCTACGTAACCCCCACCAACAACTGAAATTTTCATCGGATGCACCACAAAGGAACCGGATTATGTGATTTGTTTTTGTTGTCATACTATTTGGATAAATCACCATGAGAATATATCTGAATTCTCCTGGAAGATTTTCATTAAAACTTCGGGGTATTGCATTTGGATCATCGTCACGGTTCCTGTCAACGTGAACACCCCTGGAATTGCATTCCCCGTCGTAGGGAAAATCCCTTAAAATGACCGTTTTTTCCTGAAATAACCCCTAATAACTGTCCGTTTTCACCCGATCATTAAACGCCCGCCAAAGCCCTTCCGGCAGCCGATCTCCCTTCCAACAGGCAAAAGTATGCCCAAAACAAAAACTCACCCAGATCATGGGGGTCGAAATCCGGGGACAATACAAGCGTATTTCGGCTAAAAAACGTGTTAAAACCGACATCAAAACCCTGTGCAAATCCGGGCGTTTTTTAGGGGTTTTCCGGGAAGCGAAACCGGCAATCGGGGGTCGATACGGGCTTGTTTTCCGGGCGGAAAAGTACCGGCCCGGGATCAAAATGAGGCCGAATCCGATGGTTATTATCCGGGCTTTTCCGGTTTCCCGGATCTCCCCCTCATTATCCCACCGGCACGGCAGGTTCCCGAATGACACTATTCTCCCCCAATCCGGCCCCGAATCAGCCTCCGATTACCGGATCCTGTCCCCCACATTCAGGTTCCTCAGGAACCGGTGTCCACGCCTACGGAAATTATTGTTTAAATCAGGTATTTTCTAAAATAACCCTCAATTCTTTGATTAAATTCCTGCAAAATAGCGGCCTTCCGGCAGCCCCGGAAAATCAGGTACGTGCAAAGGTCGTTTTCGGACCGATCCTCAAAAGAAATGCCCCTGGCGGCCGTTTTTAAAAAAACGGGCAAAAAATACGTTATAACCGGGTATTTTTACAAACCTGTTTGTTATATTGGTTTTTCAAAAGGACCTATTCACATTTTTCGTCGGGAATACCGCGTTACGGGCAGTACCCCTCAGTGATAAAGTAAAATGCGATACGGGAAATTTATATAGTATACTTATAAGTATACTACTTATGAGTATCTTCATTGACCGTAAGGAGGAACTTTCCGTGCTCAGCGAGAGATACGCACAGAATAGCGCAGAGTTTCTTATCCTGTACGGGAGAAGACGAATCGGAAAGAGCGAACTGATTGAACATTTTTTGAAAACAAAAAAAGGAGTCCGTTTTCTTGCCCGGGAAGAATCTAAACACCTCCAGCTGAAAAAAATTTCACGCGACTGCGCAGTTTTTTTTCATGACGACTTTTTAGAGAGAAGCCCGTTTGGCGACTGGGATAGTTTCTTTGCATATCTAGCCGGCAAAACAACGGAGCGTCAGGTCATCGCGATCGATGAATTTCCGTACCTCGTTAAGGAAGATTCTTCCCTTCCGTCAATCATCCAGGAGTACTGGGATACCCGGCTCAAGGACTCCGGTATCGTTCTCATACTGTCAGGTTCCAGTATCTCAATGATGGAACAATATACGATGCAACATTCAAGTCCGCTATATGGCAGACGCACAGGTCAAATCCTGCTGCATGGCTTCCGGTTTGTCGATGTGCTTGATTATATCGGGAACTTCGTACAGGCCGTGGAATATTATTCGGTGTTTGGCGGGACGCCAGCGTATGTTATGGCTATCGATAAAACAAGTAATGTTTTTGAAAATATTACCAAAAAAATCCTCTCCGCTGATGCCAGTCTCTTTAAGGATGTGGAATTTGTCCTGCGTATGGAACTCACTGAGCCGAGATATTATTTCTCTATCCTCCTCTCCATAGCAAAGGGAAACAACCGTATCGGCCTCATTATGAACGATACCGGCCTCGACAAGGGCCTCATCACAAAATATCTTTCAATCCTTATAAACCTCAGGCTTGTCGAACGCAGGATCCCTGTCACCGACAATCACCGGAGCCGTAAGGGTCTGTACCGGTTATCGGACAACCTGTTTACCTTCTGGTTTTGCTTTGTTCATCCAAATGTTGAGCGCATCGAACGGGGAGAGGGAGACCTTGTTCTCAAGACTGACATCGAGCCGCAATTTACCCAGTACATCGGAAAAGCATTTGAATCGATGGTTGAAGATCTCTTTTGCGAATTCAACCGCGAAGGACTTCTTCCCTTCCGGTTCGATACGATCGGGAACTGGTGGGATAAGGGTGAAGAGATTGATCTCGTTGCCCTGCAAAAAGAAAGTTCATCCATCCTGTTTTGCGAGTGTAAATGGCAGGACCGGGTGGATGCGGAAAAACTCCTTCTCCAGCTCAAAAAGAAAGCGGCAGCTGTACCCTGGATGGACAAATCCAGAAAGGAGTATTATTGTATCGTCGCGCGATCGTTTTCTCTCCGACCCGAAAAACAAGAAACCAGCGAAAACACCCTGTATCTTGATATAGGAGATCTTGAAACGTGGCACCGGCAGTGCCATACTCCATAACAGGGGAATCCGGCATCACGTCACATAATCCTGGCAGAGCTTATAAAAAATCACAACACAAAATTTTATCTATTTTTTTGTATTATGATAATACAGAAACACACAATGACCGTCAGGGACGCTCTTTTGCAGCAGAAACGGGAACTGGATCTCCGCAGGCAGGAGCCGTATATTGAGCGCACCGCAAAAATCCGCGAGGGGGACAGCCGGCTTGTCAGGATTGTGATAGGTCCGCGAAGGGCAGGGAAATCATTTTTCATAACCCGACACCTTTTGAAGCAGGGCCCGTTCGGCTATGTAAATTTCGATGACGAAGAACTCAATAACAAAGAAAAAATCCCGGATATCCTGACCGCAGTCGCAGAACTATATCCCGGAGCAAAGACACTCCTTCTGGATGAAATCCAGAATATACCCGGATGGGAACTCCTGGCGAACCGTCTTGCGCGGCAGGGTTACACGCTGTACATCACCGGGAGCAATGCCCACCTGCTCAGCAAAGAACTCGCGACACACCTTACCGGCAGGCATACGGTAACGACCATTTTTCCCTTCACGTTTGCTGAATTCCTCAGGACAAAACAGGGAGAATTTACCGAAAGTGAATACCGCTCACACCTTATAGAATATTCTGTTACCGGGGGATTTCCCGAGATCCTGACAACAACGATCGATAAAAAAGAATACCTCCTCCGGCTCTTCGATGCGGTGGTATACAAAGACATCATACGGCGCTACCGGGTCCGGTCGCCGCAGGGTCTTGGAGATCTCGCCCAGTACCTCTGTTCCCATGTGGCAGGAGAATATTCAGTACACCGTCTCTCGCGGGTGACAGGATGCAAGAGCGATCAGACCGTACGGAAATACCTTGGTTACCTGGAAGAGGCATTTCTCTTTTTCTCCATCCCGCGTTTCTCTTACAAGGTAAAGGAACAGGTGCTCTCAAACCGGAAAATGTATTGTATCGATAACGGTTTTGTCACGGCCAAAGGATTCCGGTTTTCCCCTAATAATGGAAGCCTCATGGAAAACCTTGTCGCAATTGCCCTCCACGGGCTCGAACTGGACGGCAGCCTGGATCTGTACTACTGGAAGAATCCACAACAGCAGGAAGTCGATTTTGTCCTTCATAAAAGCGGGAAGGTGCTCGCACTGATCCAGGTCTGCACCGATCCGGCGGACGAAAAAACGCGACGCCGGGAAGTCAATGCGCTCCTGACCGCAGGCCGGGACTGTGCCTGTAAAAAACGTATTATCCTGACCATGGATGAAGAGCAGACAAAATCGGAAGAATGGTTTGGTATCAGGGGCGATATCCAGTACATCCCTCTCTGGAAATGGTTACAGCGGCCGGATACCACCATCCAGATCCAAAGACAGGATGCTGGTTAAAATGATCCCTTTTTTGGTCAAAGGTCATTTCGCATAAAACGTCCGGACAGTGTTTGTTTTTCGTTTGCCGCCGGGTAAAAATCGTTTGGGTATTTTAGATCAGAAGCCATTTCCAGAGCGGAGTGAAGTGAATGGTTTTGCCCCGGACCTGTTCCATAAGCCCGCGTTCTTTTCCCCGGTTACAGATTATGGTTGTAATTATTATAGATACAATCATTGTTACCCGGAAGAGAATGAGCTGAAGTTACACGATAAAAACACACTCCCCCGGTATTGCGTTTTTCTTCCCGCAAAGCCCGGCTAAAAAAGAAAGCAGCAACAGTCCTGTTGAGGAATAAATCCAAGAGAAGAATAGTATTTCATCGTTGCACGATCGTTTTTGCCTCACGAAAAAAACAAAAACCGTATTTATCCTGGTAAGAAAGATCCTGAAGCGTGGCACAGTCTGTGTCCTGCATCCGGATCTCCCCTTTCTGCGATGCTAACGGGAAATAAAAGACACGTTTCCTGCAATTTGTCCTTATTCTCTTCCGGCCCCTTCCCGGAACCAGGCAACGGTGGCCTCAAGACCGGACCGAACGGTAAATGCCGGTGAATACCCCAGCATCGTTTCAGCCCGGCCGATATCGGCAAGCGAATCGTGCACGTCCCCCGATGCCGGAGGACCAAACGTAACCGGGACAGAAATGCCGGTAATCTCCCGGATCATTTCTGCCAGCTCCAGGAGATTGATCTTTTTCCCGCAGGCGACATTAAAAATTCCGGTCGCCTCCGAGTCCATCGCCCGGACATTTGCCTGCACGACATCTTTGACGTAAACAAAGTCCCGGGTCTGGGTCCCGTCGCCAAAGATCGTGAGCGGCCGGTTGTTGAGGGTGTTTGTGATAAACTTTGTAATTACTCCGGAATATGGTGAAGACGGATCCTGCCGGGGGCCAAAGACATTAAAGTACCTGAGTGCGGTGCAGCGGACGCCATACAGCTGCGAAAAGACCGAACAATAATATTCCCCGGCACGTTTTGTCACGGCATACGGTGACAGCGTCTCGGTTTTCATCTCTTCTTGTTTTGGCAAAGCCGGGTCGTTCCCATAGACTGCGGCCGATGAAGCAAACACGACTTTTTTTACCCCGGCATCGCGTGCCGCCACAAGGACGTTGAGTGTACCGGACAGGTTAATCTCGTTTGTTTCCAGCGGATCTGCAACGGATCGCGGGACTGAAGCTATTGCCGCCTCGTGGAAAATCCCGTCCGCACCGGCAAACGCTTTTCCGAGAAGCTGCCGGTCGGTGATGGATCCTTCCACAAACGTAAACCTCTCCCGATCGAAAATGTGTTTGAGGTTACTACGGTTACCAAAACTCAGGTCATCGACAACAACGACCTCATGCTGCTGCCCCAGGAGTTCTTCTGCAAGATGGGACCCGATAAAACCGGCGCCCCCGGTTATTACGTATTTCATGATGCCAAAAAAAAACGGACCCGTAACGGGAATCCTGTTCCTCCCATCTAGGTTAGTATCCCGGGATATAATAGGCTGTTTTCTGTCGGGACTGACGTCGTCCATCCACTTTTCAGTGCAGGATCCCTATAAGACCGTCTGACGGTCAAATGCAATCCCGGTAAGAAATGCCGGTATATCCGGCCGTTGGCGGGGTCCGGAAAAGAACTATTTAAAGATTTCCCGCACAAGATCTCATGTACTGGACTATTCATGGATAACGTGGAAATTCTCCGGCAGTTGCGTGAAGTGGTCCCGCCTGCCCATCATTGAGGCTCGCATACGTGTTCGGTTCTCTCCTGTGAGGATTACCATGATATCGACATCGCCCTTCTCGTTGAGGACCCTGGCGATCAGGACTTTTTTTCCCGATATGCAGCAAAAGCAGGAGACCTCTTTGAAGAATCGCTGGGATACCGGTATGAATGCGATGTACAGATCCTCAATAATCTGCCGGTCTGGCTGAAATATGAGATTATCAGTACCGGCATGCTGTTGTATGCCCGGACCCAAAAGGAGCGGATCGAATTTGAGACGCAGGTACTCATTGAGTACCAGGATATTAAATCCATGTACGATCTCTTCGACAGGGAATATCTTGCGAAGGCCTGATATGCGAATTGTTGCACAACTCCGGACACTTGATGAAGCTCTCGCGGCATGGGAACGTTAACGGCAGATTCCCTTTGAAAAACTGGAGCAGGAAACCGATCTCCAGTATATGGTCAGCCATGCCATGCTTCTCTCGGTGCAGGCTTCGGTGGATATAGCCACTGGTATCGCAGTGATGAAAACTCCCCGGCGTCCGGATACCTACCGCGAGACATTTCTGGTTTTAGGAAAATTCCCGGTAATCCCCGGGGATCTTGCAAAGGAAATGTCACGGCTTGCCGGCTTTTTCGCAATTTGCTTGTCCATGAGTATGCATCCCTTGATATTCATAGGATATATCATGTCCTCCAGGTTGACCTGAAAACTATGACCACATTTAGGAACCTGATAAAAGAATTTGTAAAAGAAAATAAACTCAATGAATAATTTCATAATTCCGGTGGTTTCTTACCCGGGAATTATCCCCTTTTTCGGAGATTTTGCATTTTTAAGGGCTGGATTCTGCAATCCCATAACGTCCCTCCCTCATGGGTATTCTGTCTGCCGGGCATCATCAGTTGCAGCTGATTTTTTGGTGTTCTCCGGAGTCCCGTAAACTCCGGCTCACATATGCAGCAGGTACGGCAGCATGATCAGCGATATCAGGGCCACGATCATCACGTAACTGACCGCCCCGACCACGTACCCGGAATATTTTATAAGACCGCGCCGGTCCAGGAGCCGGTCCACACCTTCCTTGAAAATATAGCCCCCATCGAGCGGGACCATCGGGATAGCATTGAAGATCCCCACGTTGATGTTGATCCAGGCGCACCAGAAGAGGAGGTGGATCACATCCCAGAACCCGGCAAACGGGACCTGGTAATAGGAAGTATCCGGCGAATCAAACGCAATGATACGGAGGTACTGCATCCCATTGCTTGAAGCAAACGGCACGACCAGAAATTCAAAGAACCCGATCGGGGAGATCATCGACCCGATCACATTTTTCACGGCGGCACCATCATAATATTCAACGCCCATAAAGCCGCTCGTCTGGTTTGCCCCGTCCTGGGCCGGCCACGCGGCAAGCGTGAGCGTATAATCCGTACTTGCCCCGTCCTTTTCCGTGGTCAGTGTGACCGTATCGCCCGGCCGGGTGGTATTCATGATAGCAGAGATATCCGCCCGGCTCGAAACATGTTCGCCGTTTACCGCGGTTACAAGGGAATCCTGCTGGATACTTGCGTTGTCTGCCGGGTACCCCTTGTAGACCCCGTGGATCGCGGGATCCGTAGACGGCACGACAACGCCGAACAACAGGATAAGCGCGATAAAACAGGAAAACCCGACAACAAGATTGTTGGTGATCCCGGCCCCGAACATCCGCATCTTTGGCATGCCTTTTTTCTGTTCGAGCTCCTCGTCATCGGGTTCCACGAAAAACCCGATCGGGATGACTGCAAGGAGAACTCCCATGCCCTTGACTTTGATGTCTTCTACCCGGCAGAGAATGGCATGCCCGAATTCGTGGATGACAATCGTGAGAATAAACGCAAGCCAGACCGCAAATGTCGACGGGACATACTCGTTTATCCCGGGAAGCAGCAGGATATTCTGCGGCTCATAGATGCCGGTTGGTTCGGGCTGAACCATAAGCGTGTAGCGGACTGACAGCAGGAGCATGGCGGTGATAAAGACCGAGACAAGAATAACTGAAATTACCCCGACGGTCCCGTAGATCCGGAAAAACGTGCGCAGTACTGTAAATTTATCAAAAAACTTGACTCTCTTGGTCTTTATTGCCATGATCGGCCCATAGAAAAAAATATGGTCGGGCCAGAGGTTCCGCGAATGAATTACATATGCGATGACGGCGTAGATGGCCACCAGGGCAAGGACGATGAGGATCCAGTCCATCCATATCAGTTGGTCCGGAGAACCACATAAAGGAATGGTGAAAACAGCCCGACAGCTTTTTTTCGCCGATCAGAAAAAAGCAGAAAGACTGCGCTGGGATTTTTTTGCAAGCATGGTGCTTACGGTCTTCCAGCTTTTCCGGGCAATGGGCGGGGGAGCGTGGTATGTGTCGATATAGGATGAAAGGTATGCAATGGTGATCGGGTCCGACGGGTAACCGCTCCCGATGTCACCGTATTTTTTGGCGAGTTTTACGAGCTCCCGGTCCCGGGTGACTTTTGCGATGATGCTTGCTGCAGAGACAATCGGGTAGGTACTGTCCGCGTGGTGTTCGGATACGATCTCGCACACGGGATCAAGAAAACTCCTGACGGTCTCTGCGTACCGGAACTCGTTGACATCGCAGGCATCGACATATGCCGTATCAGGAGCGATCTTCCGGATCACTTCAGCGTGGGCCCGGGCAACGCAGGTATTCATCGTCATGCCGCGCCGGATCTCATCGATCTCATCGGCGGCAATAATGACGGTTGCGATTTTGCAGCGTTTTTTTATGAGGGGAAACAGTCGTTCCCGTTCCGCCGGGGAGAGCACTTTTGAATCTTTTACGCCAAGGTCTGCGATGACCCCGGAACCCTTTGCTCCCACCGCTGCGACCACCATGGGCCCCAGCACCGATCCCTTTCCCGCTTCATCGACCCCGCAGATCACGTGAATAAGGTGTATTGCGCAAATTATTTCAATGGCGATGATGGTAACCGGTAGTCATGTATATTATCATCGTGGGGCTCGGCGGTATCGGACGCAGCCTTGTCAGGCAGGCGGTCGAGCATGGCAACAACGTTGTTGTGATCGACCATGACGAAGCCCGGTGCAGTGAAATTCTTGAGCACTACGATATCCTGGCAATCACCGGTAACGCAACCGACAAGTCAACGCTCGATGAGGCGGGGATCGACAGGACCGATGCATTTGTCGCGACCACAAGCGACGATTCGGTCAACCTCATGACCTGCTGGCTGGCAAAACGGTTCCATGTGCCAAATGTGGTCGCTATTGTCAACCAATCGGCCCACTCGGAATTTTTTAAAGAAGTCGGGGTCAGGATCAGCGAGAACCCGGACGATCTTGTGGCTTCGCGTCTCTATTACTGGACGGAGAACCCGCAGCTCCAGCAGCTTGCCTCGATTCCCGGCGGCAGCATCTTTGAAATTGTCGCAGAAGAGAATGCGCCCATTGTCGGCCACGAGATCCGGGAGCTCAAGGTCAAGGACTTTGTGTTTATTGCGATACGGAGAGCCGGTGGCACGCTCATTATCCCCAGCGGCAACGTGCGGATCCAGGCCGGCGATATCTTTACGGTTTTTACCAAAAAAGAGGCCGAGGACGACTGCCTCCGGCTGTTAAACAAACAGTTAAAAAAATCAGCGGAGTGAGGCTGCAAGCGCCCCGAGCTCCACGAGGAGTTTTGGGTTGGCTTTCAGCAGCTCTTTTACCAGCGTCAGCGTGGAAAATTCTTTAAGGTCAAGTTTTGAGACCGAGTGGACAATCGCGTTGAATTTCTCATCGGACTGCTTGATGAGGTACTCCTTGATGAGGTAGTTGCGCTCGATTCCCTTTCCCATCTTTGACGCTCTCCATGTCTTGTCATAGGCCATGAGCGCTTTTTTTGAGGTGTCGCCTTTTGCAATGCAGTCTGCTGCAACTTCCGCTGCAAGTTTTCCGGTGTACATCGCATTGTAGATGCCGCCGCCCGTCAGGGGATCGACAACCCGCGCTGCATCGCCGGCAAGCATCAGGCCGTCTCCCACCGTGCATGCAAGCGGCCGGCAGACCGAGACGCCGCCGACAATGCATTCGATGGTTTTCCCGTGCGGGAATTTCTGCTTCACGAACTTGTCGAGATAGTCTTTTGCCCGGTGTCCCTTGCCACTCTTCCGTCCCGAGATGCCGATCCCGACATTTGCGGCACGCTTCCCCTTGGGGAATACCCAGAGGTATCCTTCGGGAGCGACTTCGGTACCCAGGTAAAAGATCGTCTGCGTGGGGTGGATGTCGATATCGGTCATGACGTACTGGACCGAGCTCATGATCTCCCGGACCGGGACGGTCGTGTCGATGCCGGCCCATTTTGCAAATTTCGACTCGACGCCGTCTGCTGCGATCACGACATCCGCGCTGACCTTCTGGACATTGCCGCAGCACTCGAGCTGCGCGCCCTTTACCCTGCCATCTGCCATCAGCGGTGCCGATGCCCGGGTCTTGACAAAGATGTCTGCCCCGGCATCTGCCGCCTGCCAGACGAGCGCCCGATCAAAGACTTTCCGGTCGAGGATGTACCCGACTTTTCCCCCGGCCAGGGATGATTCGAGCGTCATCTCAAAGCCGTCAGGAGCGATGATGCCGGCCCCGGTCATTTCTGCCGAGATCCAGCGTGGGTCGGGTTCGATAAACTCCGCAAGTGCTTCCTTCCCGATCCCTTCCGCACAGCGGACCGGCGCACCGATTGCCGGGCGCTTCTCGACAAGGCAGGCAGAAAGACCTTTTTCTGCTGCGGTCCGTGCTGCAAGAGCCCCGGCCGGGCCACCGCCGATGATAAGCACATCGTACTTATTTTTCATGCACGACCTCCAGCGCACCGAGAGGACAGACCTTGGCGCAGATACCGCAGTTCGTACAATTCTCTTCAACAGAAAGGTATGCGTCGATTAGTTCCAGTGCACCCTCAGGGCAGACTGACACACAGCATCCACAATACCCGCAGATATCCCTGTGTATATTGAGCATTCTTGAATATGTTGGAGGCCGGTTTCATTAATCTTTACTGATGCCAAATCCCGGAAACGGTGAAAAATGATCATATTCGCGTACCGGGAGTTTCCCGGTAATTATCATGAAGGTTGTGGCAAATTTTACCCGGAGTGATCATTTTGTGCCGGTCCCGCATAATTCCAACGGCGGGCCTGTGGCCCGGAACCCCGACGAACCCCTCAAAATCGAAAGTTCCGGGGTTTCCTGTGTCCCTCAGTACATCGTTCCATTTTAAAATTGTTTAAATACAATCACTAGGAAACACTCTTCCTATCGCTCTGCAGGGACGATTACGGCTCACCGGGGTATTTCAGGCCCCCCCTCTCTCGTGCGTAACATGCCTGTGGGGTACCAGACAAGGTGACCACATGGTTCAGAAGAGCAAGAGCACCAGGATAACGAATGTGACAAAAGAGCAGATCAGCTCTGTTCACTCGCTCATAAAAAAGAACGATATCAAGATTGTCGATTTGAAATTCAATGACCTGCCGGGCCTCTGGCAGCACTTCTCGATACCTGCGTCAGAATTAAGCGGTGCAACAAGTCCCGATGCCGGTATCTGGGCGGAAGGTATCGGGTTTGACGGCTCGTCAATCCGGGGGTTCCAGAAGATCCAGGAATCCGATATGCTCCTGTATCCGGATACCTCCACTGCGGTTGTCGATCCGATCTGCGAAGTCCCGACCGCGAGTATCATCTGCGATGTCTATGATCCGGTCAATAAGTCCTCGTATACGCGTGACCCGCGTTTTATTGCAAAGAAAGCAGAGGAGTACCTTAAGTCTACAGGAATAGCCGACAAGAGTTTCTGGGGACCGGAATACGAGTTCTTCATCTTTAACGACGTACGGTTCTCCCAGTCAGTTAACCAGGGATTTTACTCGGTTGATTCCATGGAAGGAAGCTGGAATTCCGGCAGGGACGAACAGCCAAACCTTGGTTACAAGCCGCGGTACAAGGAAGGCTACTTTCCGGTTCCGCCGCATGATTCGCTCCAGGATGTCCGGAGCCAGATCATCTTAAAGATGATGGAAACGGGAATCCCGGTTGAAGTTCATCACCATGAAGTTGCGACAGCCGGCCAGTGCGAGATCGATATGCGGTACAGCTCGCTTGTCAACATGGCAGACCACTGCATGATGTACAAGTATATCGTCAAGAACATGGCCCAGCAGTTCGGCATGGTTGCAACATTCATGCCAAAGCCGCTCTTTGGCGACAACGGATCGGGAATGCACACCCATCAGTCCCTCTGGAAAGGAAACACCAATCTCTTCTTTGATCCAAAGGGTTATGGCCTGATCAGCCAGCTTGCCAAGTACTATATCGGCGGCCTGCTCGAACATGCAAACGCGCTCATGGCGTTCTGCGCCCCGACGACAAACTCGTACAAGCGTCTCGTGCCCGGATACGAAGCGCCGGTCAACCTCGTGTACTCCATGAGGAACCGGTCGGCGGCAGTCCGGATCCCGATGTATACCGAGAATCCCAAGACAAAAAGGATCGAGTTCCGGCCGCCGGACCCTATGTGCAACCCGTATCTTTCCTTCTCGGCACTCCTCATGGCAGGTATCGACGGGATCAAAAAGAAGATCGACCCCGGCAAGGCTTTCGAAGGCAACACGTACGATCTCCACGGCAAGGATGCAAAGAAGATCCCAACGGTCCCGGGATCGCTTGAACAGGCCATCGATGCGCTCGAAGCTGATCATAAGTTTCTGGTGCAGGGCGATGTTTTCACGCAGGATGTCATCGATGTCTGGATCGATTACAAGCGTACGGAAATGGAGGGCGTCAGGCTCCGTCCCCACCCGTGGGAATACTATCTCTATTTCGATATGTGATCACGCACCCCATCCCGCATTTTTTTTTAATTTCTCCCTCCCGACCATGAATCCGGTGAAAACGTTCTCACAAAAGAACGGACACGTATAAAAACCGGCATTGTGTGCCGCTGGATTATTGCCAATGCAGGATCCGGCAAAAGAAAAGATCAGGGTGTAAGGGAAAACGTCCCGAACTGTCCCCCGCCACCCGGGTGGAGGACAACCCGGTTTTCCCGCAGCGCTTTGATTGCTCCGCCGATTTTTGGATGGACTGCCTGTATATCCTCGACCGGAGCGGTAACGAGTACATCGATCTCGTTTCCGAACGCGGCAATGAAGGAATCATAGACCGCCCGGCATTTTTTTGTTCCGGGTGAGGAAACACCCTCCACGGTCTGGATGATCTGTCCGAGCGGAATGAGGTGGAGGTACCGTGGGCGGGAACCCGGTGTCCCTTTTGAAAGTTCCCGGGCCCGGTCGTACACGCCTTTTTTTATCTGGCCGCCATCAGCGGGGCAGCGCCACCGGTGCTGCTGTGCCTCCTCTAAAGAGTACTGGGTGAAGCACCGGACACATGCAGTACGGTTGTACTTGCCTTCCTCCGGGAAAAACCCGGCGTTCATTTCAATTTTTCCTGTCCGGATACTATCGAGCACCGCCCGGATCGTCAGCCTGCCGTCAATACGGATCCGGTTAAACTCGCGCCCGATCTTTTCCGGCTGCGGGCTGTGTGCATCAGAGTTCGAGAGGAACGGGACCCCGGCAAGATCCGGGATGCCTGCGCCGTACGTGGTATCGGCCGAGAGCCCGAGTTCAAGAAAATCGATCTTCTCGCTCCCGTAACAGCTTCCTACTGAATCGTGGCAGGCATAAAGCGCGGTCCATGGGGTAAATGCGTGGGCCGGGCCGATCATCGCCCCGGTCTGGTGGACAAACCGGGCGATTTTTTCTCCGCTCAGATAAACATGTGGCCTCCCGTTTGAGGCCAGGCACCTGCATGAAGGTGCAAGGAGGTCACGGAGCTCGTCGAACTGCTCAAAGGTCTCTGCAAGGACCAGGTGATGGACGCGCTTTTCATCTTCGATCTCCCCGGTCGGGACAACGCAGATCCCGGCATCGTTTGAAAGCTGCGGCTTCCATTCTTCCTGCCAGCCCGGGTGAAGGGCATCGCCGGTCCCGATAACCTGGAGCCCTTTTGTCGTGCAGGCCCGGATCAGGTTTTCCGGGTGCATCGCTTTTGACACGGCCATTGAATGCGGCGAATGGATATGGAGATCGGCGTTGACAAGCATGGGTACCTTTCAGGATAGCATGTTGCAGGATATAAGGGGATCAGAAAAGTAATAAAAAAAGGAATCCGAAAAACCGGGAAATATTTTAATCCACCCGGAATTTACGGTTTGCCTCAAGGGCACTGGCAGCAACGGTGTTGACCTGCCCGACCATGGATGAGATCTCATCGATTGCCGCTGCGGATTCCTGGGTCGCCGCTGCGGAGTCTTCCGCCTCTTTTGCCGTTGCCTGCACAAGCCCGGCGACATCATTGACACTTGCCGTGACTTCCTGGGTCGTCGCGGCCTGCTCTTGGGTTGTCGCCGCGACCTCGGATGCGCTTGCCGCAACATCAGCCACGGCATCGGCTATTTTCTTAAACGAATGGAGTGAATCCGTGACCATCACCGATCCGCTCTCGACAATCTCCTTTGTCTCTTTCATCGCGGCCGTTGCGTTCTGCGTGTCCTTTCGTAAGTGGTTGATCATCTCCTCGATCTTCTCGGCAGAATTCTTTGATTCGCCTGCAAGCGATTTAACTTCGGCTGCAACAACCGCAAAACCCCGGCCGGCGTCTCCGGCCCGGGCAGCCTCAATTGCCGCATTGAGGGCAAGGAGGTTTGTCTGGTTTGCGATATCCCGTATGAGTTCGACAATCTTTGAGATATTGGCCATCTGGGAATCGATCCCGGTTACGATGCCGTGGACCCGGTCGGTCGAGCGTGCCATTTCGCCCATTCCTTTCTCCGCATCCCCTGCCCGCTCTGCGCCGCTTTTTGCGATCTCATCCGCATTCCGCGAGAGCGTGGAGACTTTGTCCATGCTTGTCGTGATCTCTTCGACCGCAGAGTTCATGTCGCCCATGGCACGTAAGATCTGCCCGAATTTTTCCTGGGACCGGGAAGCATTGGTGCTGACACGGCTGGAATTCTGGGCGACGTTTCCAATACCCCGTGACGCTTCTTGGAGGCTTTTTAAGGCATTCTCTGTAGTCCTTGTCAGGCTTGTCATCTGGGCGTTGACATCCCGGATATTTTTCTGGAGGTTTGCAATAATGACCCGGACCGCGTCCTGCATTTTTGTAATCTGCTCACAGGTCGCCCTGGTGTGGGTGCCCGGGGGGGTGATCTCGTACCGGAGCGTGAGATCCCCGTTACCCATCCGGATATACGTCGCCGCAAGCTGTGCAACCTCGTGTTCCATGTAATGCTCGATCTCTTTGATCTCCTGGAATTTGTCTTCAAGTTCCTGCTCGCTTGTCTTGCGGTCAAGGTAAGTCTTGACCATCTCGGCAAGGGAGGTGATGAGATTGCGTTCCTCTTTGAGGAAGGGGCCTTCGGCCTCGAAGGGTTTTTCTTCAAGGTAGAGGACTTCGACAACGCCGCGTTTACCCCCTTTGATAGTAAATTCCTGTGCCTGTCTCCAGGGAGTATCGCGGTAATTGGGCGTAGTGACCGTGACTCCCTCAAAGGAGATCCTGGCTGCACAGATCTCCGGGTACTGCCATCCCGGGGGAATGAGGACGACAATCTCGTCAAGGATCTGTTCCCATTTTTTTGAGTCGTCCTGGATGAGTTTGGCGGTTGCGTAAAAGAGCGTCTGCTCCTTTACCCTCTCGCCGTAGTCGTGCAGGAGTTTTTCCTGTTCCCGGTATTTTTTGTCGAGTACTTCCTCCCCGGTTTTGCGGTCAAGGTAAGTCTTGATCATTTCGGCAAGGGAATTAATGAGATTCCTCTCTTCTTTGAGGAATGGCCCTTCAGATTCGAAGGGTTTCTCTTCAAGGTACAGGATTTCGACAAAACCCCGTTTTCCACCTTTGAGGACAAAATCCTTTGTCTGGTTCCATGGGGTGCTCCGGTAGTTTGGGGTAACTGCATTGATTTCCTCAAACTGGATCCGTGCGGCACAGACTTCCGGGTACTGCCATCCCGGGGGAATAAGGACGACAATCTCCCTGAGAACCTGCTCGATGGATTTTGCATCGTCCTGGATGAGTTTGGCGGTTGCGTAAAAGAGCGTCTGTTCCTTTACCCTCTCGCCGTAATCGTGGAGAAGCTTTGCATATTTTTCATCGGAAAGGTTCTGATAAGATAAAAAGAATGCCGTGATCTTTCCGGTATCATCGGTTACCGGGATGCAGTGCTCTTCAAAGGAAAGCGTTCCTGCCGGGAAGCGGGCGGATATCTCCCCGCGCGTAATCCGTCCTTCCTCAAAAGCCCGGGTTACCTCGTCACCTTTTTTGACGAGGACGGGGAGATCCCTCCGGTTTTTCCCGACAATGTCTGGTTCGGCATATCCGCTGGTATTTAAAAATGCCGGATTGGTGGCAATGATACGGAATCCCGAATCTGTCAGGAGAGATGGCCAGGGGCATCTGGTGAAAACTGAGCCGATCAGGGCTGCGCCATCAACATTTTTCAGGGTGTTCTGGGACAGCAAAAAAGCCGTGCCGGTAGTGCTGGTATCCATGTTCTGTCACATCATGTGGTGTTTGTGGGAAAAATTTCCCGGTCGTGTGGTGAAATTTTTCCCGGAACTGATGGTCTGCGTCGGTACAAAAGATTAGTCTCTGGTGAAATTATGCTGGTAAATCGTATTGATAAGAATACTATTTCCACCACGGATTAAAAAGATTTGTAAATCTTTTTCCGAAAGGAAAATTGGGCAGATCTCAGGAAATTTCGGTGTATTCTGCGGAATCCGGGCCCGGTTTTATTGTTTTTAAAAAGTGTGGCCTGTAATAATTTTTGGTTTACTCACTCTCCTCAAAAAAATAATACTTTGTGCATAAAATAATCTGAAAGACGGCTGTCGGGAACCGGTGGATATTTTGTGCGCAGACACCGGGTGAAAGAATTATGCAGGAATTCTCGTTAAAAACCTTGCATTTGAGATAAGATGCAAACGTGATATCGAAAGAATATCTTTGAATCGGTAAAAGGGGGATGTTTACCCGGTAAAAATAATCACGTTTGTATTAAAACGGAGGTTTTTGACTATAATTACCCGATGTAACTGAGCTCTTCGTCATGCTGGGTCTTTTCGTTTTCGAGAAGCCCCTGGACAACTTTTTCCATCTCGGCAGCCCGGTCGTTGAGCTGCGTCGGGTCGACCGTGACCTCAATAATCTTTGAGAGGGCGGTAAGGACGCTTGCTGCACTCATCGGGTCCACGATGTATCCGCTTGTTTCACCCATCAGGCAGACGGCATCGATTCCCCGGGCAGCACCCATTCCAAGAAGGAGACCTGCCGCGCCGACAATTCCCCCTCCCGGTTCTTCCCGGGTGAATACGACCCCGGCCGATTCCACTACGTTTTTGAGTTCTTCGTGGTTTGTGGCGCCAAGGACTTTTGGGCATTGACCAGGTGGCCGATCCCGAATCCTCCGAGCGTATAGATCCGCTTTACCCCGAGCTCTGCTGCAATGTCGAGATAGGCATCGGTCATGAGGTAATGCCCTTCATTTGAGGTACTCTGGAAATCCCCGGTGAGAAATACGATATGCCGGTTCTCCGCTTTGTACAGGTAGATCTCGTTTCGCGGGAGCCGGGCAACGCCATTTTCCTCGATAATGACCTGGGGCGGGAGATAGATCGAGTGGATCTCGGCAATCTTCTCTGCCTTGAGCATGTGGATCATGTACTCGGCGACAAGTTTTCCGACCTGGCCGATGCCGGGGAGACCGCTTACAAGGATTGGATCGGTCAGGTTTTTGTCCTTAAACGTGTCGAGATAACGAATGCTGATATCATCGATCATAAAAGAGAATCCTGTTTTGCTGTTCTGCGGTACCTGCCGTACCGGTCTTCTGGTGAAAAGCGTGCCGGGTGCGCGGAAACCGTCGCGTTCCCGCACTTTTGGCATGTCTGTGAAAGAGTATAGGTATTATCTGCACTACAGCGACGGATATGTCCGCTCATTGATTTTTCCCGGACTTGGGTTTTTTAATGAGTTTTCCCTCTCCGCCGGATTTTTCAATAACTGCTATTGCGGCGTTGGAGGCTTTTTCAAGTGCTTTTTCCGCTTTTTTATAATCCGGTGCAATTACCTTGATCCGGTAGTGGGGCGCACCAAGATACAGGATTTCAATATCCGCACCGGCAGTTTTGGAATCGTTTGCCTTCTTTAAGGAATTCTTGATAACCGAAATCCCGTCTGCCTGTGCTGACATTACTTCAAGAATGCCGGTCACTTCCACTTTTGGAATCTTGACGTTTTCATGGGCGATGTGGACAAGTGCTTCGCCTGCTTTTTTGGAGAGGCCAAGTTTTTTTACCGTTGCATCGCTGTCAGTTACAATATCCTCAAAGACCAGGTAGAGTTCGCCGTATTTATCGAGAATTGCATTTTCAATCGATACGGCCGGTTCCCCGGATTTTTCAGCGGCAAATCCAATCCACTTGCGGGCCTTGGATTCGTTTTTCCATTCCCGGATCTTTTCGCGGCGCTGGTGCTCGTTGACATCTTTTAAAGAAAGATCGATGTGACCCCTGCTCCGGTCAACGTTGAGAACCTTACAGACAATTTTCTGGCCCTCCCGGATGTGGTCACGGATATACTTGATCCAGCCGGTTGCGATTTCAGAGATGGGGATGAGCCCCTGTCTGCCGTTGTATTCGTCAAGGGAGACGAATGCGACGAAATCCTTGACCGTATCAACCGTGCAGACAACCAGTTCCGATTCCTGAGGCCACTCTCTGTCCGGCATGTCCAGACTCACTTGAACTCTGAGATGATCTCAGCCTTTAAGGTCGCCTTTCCACCGGTCGGGGCTGCAAGTTCGCGTCCGCAGACTACGCACTTTACTGTTGTGCTTGCCTTGGAAAAGACCGTCTGTTCATTATCGCAGTCGGGGCACTTTACCTTGATAAAGCTGCTCCGGTTTGCCCGTGCTTCACGTACCATTCTTTCCTCACTCCGTCAACTCGAACTTGGCAACCCGGTATCCCTTGCGTAAGTGTGCTTTTCCGCAGACAGTACAGCGGTACCGGACATTGATCTTTTTTGTCGGCTTGTCGCCACCGGGGACTTTCGAGAATTTTCCCATGTTCCCGACTTTGCCTCTGCGGCCCTTCTGGCGGTCGATCCAGTGGAGACCGGTTGTCTTGCTCTTTTTCACCTTTTCCACTTCGTGAATCTGGTGACTCCTGCAAAAAGGACAATATGTTTTGAATTTGGTTGGCATCTTCATGATGGTTTCACCGAATCTGCTTTTGGTATTGAATCCCAGTATTATTTGCGGGGGTTCATATTTAAGATATGGGTCGTTAGAAGTCCCAAAGGATTCTGTCTTCCCGATTCTCGGTAAATTTTATGCAATTCTCATCGTGGCGAAGAGTGTTAAGTTTTAGTGCGGGGATCATAAAAAGATTCGGATGCGCCCGGTGACGTTTCCCTTTCCACAAAAAACCAGGACTCAACTAAAAAAAAATGGCGTTTTTACCCTCACCGACAGGTCGGCAGGGTGACGGCAAGAACAATTTTCCGGTCGTTTAACACCGAAGCATTCCGTTCCGGGAGGGTCACAAGATCTCCTTTTGCAAGAGCATACGTCCTCCCGTCGATCCCCATGAAAGTGTCCATGTCCGCAAGAACCCGGACCAGTGTATATTTTGGTGTTACCGGTGGAGATGCCGGTGCACCAGCACCATCGGTTGCCGATGCCGGGTTTTCCGTCTCCCCCTCAGTAGACGCAACCTCGTATGCCGCTTCCCAGTCATTCTCGGTTGTTTCACCCGTGGCCGGTATTTCCGTCCCGGTATTTTTTCCCGGTGTAACCGGGGGTACTGCCGGAGCCGGGGCCGGCCCGGTCACCGGTTCCGGTGGCGGAACCATGGGCTGTTTCTCGTTTTTCAGGAGTGTGTTCTGACATTCTTCGATCCCGGCAGTAATATGTACAAACATCTTTTTTTCCGCCGGGATCATTTTCTTGACTTCGTCACGGTCGTAATAATTGCCTTCGGCGTGGATGGTGGCAAGCGTGAGGATCTTGCGTGAACGGATTGAAAAGAGATCGTGGATCGTTTCCTTGATCGCCATCGTCTCCTCGATATAGACCCGTGCCTCTTCAGAGAGCGGGTCTTCGATGGCAATGACTTTTGCAAGCAGCGCCGCGATCTCCGCGTGGGTCTTTTCAAAGATATCCGGATCTATCTGGATGAGTTTGCCGGTTTCGCGTTCTGAGAGCAGGATGCTTCGCAGGTCGTCAAGCCCCATTGCGGGTACCTCGTGATGATGGGTAAATGTCTGCCTGAATTTGTCAGGATATTTCGTGCTTGTTATGCAATCTCGGCGATGCCACGGCAGCAGAGGAAGACTGCCACAGCTTCAGGTACTGTAGTGATCCCTTTTTGGATCTGATAAGTGCTTCCAAGCATCGGCATGGAAAGCGGAAACCGTGCATCGATCTTTACGTTCCGTGTCCCAAAGACAACCGCATCGATAAGCGGGTCGAAATCGTGGAGGTTCCGCACTTCAATCGGCTGGACCCTCATCCCGCTCCCCCATGAAGCGAGGTTGGCATCCGGATGAGCCGTTTTGTATCGGTCGTAACCGGTTCATCGGCAAGAGCTGCCCGTTCGTTGAGCCGTTTTTTAAATTCGCCCTCGTTTTCCTGTACTGCCGACTTGATCACCCGGTCTCTCAGGATCACCGGATCGACTCTCCCGGATCCCTGAAGATTGGCAAGCATCTCTTCCCGACGCCGCAGGAATCCTGCCGCGGAGTCCTTCCCGATGCCGTCAAGGCTGGTGAGATATTTTGTGGCATCCTCTTCGCTTAACGTTCCAAGCCAGGTAAGGTAGTCTGCAAGAGTCTCCCGGAACCTGCCCTGCCATCCACCGGATACCGGGTGTGATTCTGAAAGGAGCACTGCCGGATCGATCCCGATCCCGCAGATATAATCCACCAGTTCCCGGCGCTCGGGACTGCCCCAGCCCCGGAACGCAAGATCGTGGATATGGATATGGTAACCCCGTCCCCCTGAAAAAACAAGTTCGATCTGCTTTTTGTCGATGCCAATCTCATCAGTCAGCATCCCGATGAGTTTTTCCGTCTCGGTTTTTACCCGGGAGAGCATCTGGTCGTATGCGCATTTGACGATATGATCCGCATCGAGATCGAAGATGAGGTCTGCCCCGCACCATCCCTTGTCTGCCATGGTCGGCGCATCGGGCTTTTCGTAATACGCGCTTGAGTAATACGCATGCGACGGGACAAGGTTCCTGATATAATCAAAGAGTGCTTCCCGGTCGGGAAAGGCAAGATGCCTGCGCATCCGCATCTCGGTTGCCCCGGGATTAAAAAGAACAAAACCCCATTCGCGCTGCACGAGCGATTCCGGTGAAAGGAGAACCGTTTTTTTGTAGTATTCCGTGAACTGCTGCCGCACAAATTCGGTCGTTGCCGGGTTCATGACATCTCCTTTACCATATAGGGTCCGCTTCGCACATATCCCTGTCTCCGGTAATAGGGCCGGACACCGATGCCGCTCATGATTGCGACGCGCCGGAACCCTGCGTCGCGTGCAATTTCCTCGGCCCGGGACAGGAGTATACGGCCGAAACTCCGGTGCTGCCACTCCTCGGATTCATCGGCCTCGCTCCCGACCGGGACAAGGCTGCCGTACACGTGGAGCTCCCGGACCAGCGCCGCTTCATGGAGCTCGGGCCTGAACTCCATGGAGGGGAACCGGAGCCGGGCAAACCCAATCAGGGAATCGCCCGAGACTGCGGAGATGAAATGCTCTGTTCCCCCGCAGCACTCGTATTTAATCACCCGGATATCCGGCTCGACGCCGGAGGGTCGTCTCCCGATCTCCCGGCACCGGATACACCGGCAATGCCTGCCCTGGGAGGCAAGCCGTTCCTGCGCCAGCTGCCGGAAGTTGGAATGCCGGGAACCGGCAACGATCAGTTTTGCCGGGATATCCCGCTGGACCCGGGAGAGCCGGGTATATTCCGGGATAAGCGACTTTGCGTACGCGATAAGGTCGATGAGCTGGTCTTCATCGTACGGAGCATATTTTTTGCGTTCCCAGAGTTCCTCGATCTCTGAACCCGGGGTGACAAGCGTCGGGTAGATCTTCAAAAAATCCGGCTTGAACCGGGGATCGGCAAAGATAGTCTCGAACATCTCCTTGTCCAGCGCAATGGTCGAGTGCGGGAGGTTGGGCATCATGTGGAACCCGACCTTGATCCCGGCATCCCGGAGGAGCCGGTTTGCCTCGGCAGTATCCGCAACCGTACACCCCCGGCGGTTGAATGCGAGGATTTCATCGTTTACGTGCTGGACCCCCAGCTCGACCTTGGTCACCCCGAGTTCGAGCATCCGGTTGATATGCTCGGTTTTGCACCAGTCAGGCCGTGTTTCGAAGGTGATGGCAATGCACCGCACGTTTGCCGTTTCGTTTGCTTCCTCAACATCAGCAACGGTCGGAACCTGTGATGAAGGCGTGTTGACCGGGTAGAGATCCATCGCCTCGATACACCGGGCGACAAACTCGTGCTGGTATTCCACGGGACGGGCAGTCATCGTCCCGCCCATGACGATCAGTTCCACTTTTTCGACATGGTGACCCAGTATCTCGAACTGCCCGAGCCGGTCATGGACCTGCGAGAACGGATCGTAATGGTGTTCCCGGGCCCGTTTTGCGGCCGGCTCCTCTCCGGTATAACTCTGGGGCGACCCGAACGGGTGGGATGGTCCGCCCGGGCAGGGCAGGCACTTGCCGTGCGGGCAGGGATAGGGCGAGGTCATCACCGCAACCGGTGCAACCCCGGAAAGCGTCCGGGTGGGTTTCACCAGGAGAATCCTTCGCAGGGTTTCACGCTCCGCTGGAGTCGCAGCTGCAAGAATAGCCGAATTTTTCGGGACCGCATTCAGCCGGTATTTCCGACAGATGTCAATCTTTGCAGCAACGATACCGGAATCGCCCGGCGGTAATGAAAGGATGCGGGAGATGATCTCCCGGAACGCCGGTTCCTCATCCATAAGAAAATTAATGTTCGACTGCTGCCTGGGGGGTTGCAGTCTCTGAAGAATAGTTCACCACATGCACGTGGTGTCCGTTGATATGGTTAACAATCTCTTCGCCCAGCGTGAGAAGAGCTTCCTTGTGGGCTTTCTTGTCCTTGTGGATATGGACCGGTGAGATTTCCAGTGCGTTATAGCGTTCTGTCAGGATTTCCTCGTTGGTTGTGTTCTCATAGTATTTCTTGATGTGAACCATCAGCATATGCAGATGCAGTAACTCTTCCTTTTGCACACTCACACCTTCACTCTGAAAAGTTTCTTTTTTTTGTGCGGTAAATATAGCTTATTGGTGAGGTTTATAACTGGAAACAACCGTGCTGCTGGATCTCTCGCGGGACTGGCAATTGGGGACGCTTTGGGTGCGCCACTTGAAGGATCTGCCCAGCCTGAAGCGTGGGTAACAAATATGCTTTCCGGCGGGCGTCATTTCCGAAAAACCGGGCAGATTACGGACGATACGCTCCAGGCCCTTGCGGTCGCGGAATCGCTTGGGATATGCAGGGGCTTTGACGCAACAGACCTCATACCGCGCCTCCTTGCAGGGTACGAAAAGCGTCCGGAATGGTATGGCCCGACATCATCAGCATTCTTTAATCTGGTTAAATCCGGGACCCTGCCGCACCGTGCCGCACAGATCGTCCACCGTCGGCTGGGCCACAGCCGGAGCAACGGGAGCGTAATGCGGGGATTTCCTATTGGCATTTTTTACCCGGCCGGGCGAGCGTATGATATTAGCATTGAATGTTCGCGGCTCACGCATTACGATCCGGTTGCCGCCCACTGTTCGGCCTGGCTTAACATGATGGTAAGCGACCTGTGCCGGGGGATTTCCCGAAAACAGGCGTTTATCCACGCCCGGTCCCGGTGCCGGGACGCTGAAGTTCTTGACCGTCTCGGGAGTTTTGAGCGGTACCGACCCGAGCCATCGCTTGATGCCGTGCTCTGCTCGCATGCAGCTCTCTTCTGTTTCATGAACTCCCGCACATTTGAAAATGCCCTGCTCTCTGCGGTCAACCTCGGCGGGGATGCGGATACCGTGGGCGCCTGCTGCGGGGCGCTTGCCGGTGCATGCTGGGGAATTTCGGCGATCCCGGAACGATGGCTCGGGCCGCTCGAAGGTGCCGGGAAGATCATCAGTACCGCAGACCGGTTATGGCAGGAGCGGGCGGATCGCACCTCCGTCAAAAAAGAACAATACTAAAAATAAAAAGGACCGGGCTGGCAATCCTGTTTTCCGGGTTATGCCGGCCGGATCTCGACGAGCTTAAGTGCACGTCCCTTGGCACAGATAGCGGGCGCGTTTCCAAGGACATCGCTGATGATGTATTTTTCCCCTTCCACGATTCCGTCAGGATGGCAGAGGGGATAGCTCCTGCAGTCCGCCTTGTTACAGGCAAACTCGATCTTTACCTTTGAGGTGATCATGGCCATGTCCGCGTTAATCAGCATCGTCACCGGGGCGTCCATCACTTCTACCGCGGTCGCCCCGTTGAAATGGATCGGGCATTCATGGTGGGTGCTCCGCACCGTCACGACCCGGTACCGGTGGCCGGCCTTCAGGTTATTGCAGACCTTTTTTACCTTGCAGGTCCCGCATTCTGCCGGTTCCCCTTCATAGATGAACTCGGTGCCGGGTTTTGCAAGCACCGTTCCGACAAGCGTCACTTTGGTTTTTCCTTCAGCCATGGTCGACCCCTCCCCGATCATTTCCGAATTTTTGTGCGGCCGGTTGACCCGGATTTACTGGTGGATTGCATGTGGATAATCCAGATTGTGACTATTTGTCCTGAACTGCCATTATAGTATGCCTGTAATGGTTCGGTCCGTCAGCCGTTTGCGATTCTTCCGGCCTTGATGCCCCTACTCTGTGTAGAGCATCTGCACGAGTTTCTCTGCGGACTCCTTTGTGATCCCCATATCAAAGATCGTGAACCGTTCAGGCCGGATGGTCTTTGCAAGGAGAAGCGCCTCGACCGCAGTCTCGTCAGAGATGCCCAAATCGGCCGGGGTCACCGGCGCCCCGATGATTTTAAGCGACTCACGGATCCCGCGCCAGTCTCCCCCGTGGAGGTACATCGAGATGATCGTCCCGATCCCGCAGCTCTCGCCATGCAGGGCTTTACCCGGGGCAAGCCGGTCGAGGGCATGGGAGAACTTGTGCTCCCCGCCGCTTGCCGGCCTTGATGACCCTGCGATACTCATCGCGACCCCGCTTGAGACAAGCGCCTTGGTCACGAACCATGCCGATTCCTCCTGGTGCGGCTTTATAAGCTGGGCGTTGTTCACAAGGATCTCGGCGGTCATCTTCGAGAGGGCAATCGCATACTCGCTCATCGGCTCTCCCTTGATCCGGTGCGCAAGTTCCCAGTCAAGGATTGCCGTGTAATTCGAGATGATATCCGCACAGCCGGCCGCAAGGAGCCGGTGGGGAGCCGACGCAATGACTCCTGTATCTGCGATGATCGCAATGGGCGGGTGTGCGTCAAGGGAAACATTTCCCTCGCTTGTCGGGACCGAGGCCCGTGCGGAAGCAATACCGTCATGGGAGGCAGCGGTCGGGACCGAAATGAACTGCCGGTCGATGTTATAGGAGACGATCTTTGCCGTATCAATGACCCTGCCGCCCCCGACGCCGATCACAAAATCGACGCCCTGAGCAGCGGCTTCGGCTTCCTTGATGATGGCGGGACTGATCTTTTCGGCAATAAAGACCTTCACGTCACAGGTCTTCCCGATAATATCCAGTACCGTTTTCCCGGCCTGCTCCATCGTATGCCGGCCGGATATCAAAAGAGCAGATTTGCCCAGCTTGAGATCTTCGCAGACCGGGGAGATCTGGGAAAGGACATCGTGCCCGATCACCACGTCCCGTGGGAGCTGCATCCACTTGGACTTATCAAAGACTTTCTCCTTAAGTAATTTTATAGTATCCGGGCTCATCCGTATAATGAATGATTAGTAAGTTCATATACAAATATTACATCGATCCCGTCAAGTACAACCAGCCATACAATATTGTCGAGACGATCACCTACGCCATTTTTCTTATTATCGGCGTTTACCTGCTGTACCGGTGGTTTTCGGACTCAAAATGGCTCTCGGAACGGGGAATAAAACTTGATTCCGGGTTTATCCTTGCAACCCTCCCGTACGTTGTTCTCGGCGGCGTTCTCCGGGTCGTCCAGGATGCCGGGATGATCACGGGAGACTGGCAGTTTTTGATCGTCACCCCGCCGATCTATTTTGTCCTCTTCTTCTTTGTGATCGCGATGATCTTTGTGGGAGGGACGCTTGTGAAAAACGGGATAGTCAAAAACTTCCTGTCGTTTTACGCTTTTGCCGGCTGCCTCGCGGTCTTTGTGGTTGCCCTTATCCTTATTGCATGGGGATCGGCCCATACCCATATTGACCTTTTTATCCTTGGCATCATCCCGCTCATGGCGATCACGGCAACCGTCCTTGTCTGGGCCTGCATGCGGTACGTGCTCAAATGGGAATACGTCAACGACCCGCTGTTTTTAGTCCTCATCTTCGGCCAGATGCTTGATGCGAGTGCGACCAGTTACGGCCTGACGTTCCACCCGGCGGTCAAGTACATCGAGCAGCACGTGGTCGGCTCGAACCTTATCGACCTGACCGGGACTGCCTTTGTGATGTACCCGTTAAAACTCGTCGTGCTCTTCCCGGCTATCTACATCATGCAGTTATACCGTAAAGAGGCAAACCCGGCGTTCTGGCACCTTGTTCTCCTTGCCATGATTGTCGTGGGCCTTGCCCCGGGGATCCGCGATATGATCCGGATGGTTCTCTATGTCTGAGAACCCCCTCCCGGTCCCGGCAGCCCGGACCACGACCCTTTGGATCGCGGTTGGCGGGACCGTTTTTCTCCTTGCCGCATCCATTGCAGCCGGGTGGGTCGGCTCGATGAACGACCCCTCCATCGGTGAATCCCTCATGGCGCTCTTCCAGAACGAGATCGCCGGTCAGATCTCGATTGACCACCCCGTCGATCTGTGCGTGAAGCTCTTTGCCAACAACTTCGAGGCATGCATCCTGCTCTTTTTGGGCGGGGCATCCATCGGGCTCCTGACGCTTGCGATCCTTGGCATCAACGGGATCGTGATCGGGGCGGTCACCCAGATAGTAAGCCAGACCCATTCGGCCCTCTACCTTGCAGCAGCCCTTGTCCCGCACGGGATCTTCGAGATCCCGGCGTTTATCATCTCGGCTTCGCTTGGTTTTGTGCTCGCCCAGGCTCTCATTGCCGAATGGTATGGTGCCGGCGATGCGGCTACAGAGGCACAAAAACTGGGAAAACTTTTCCTGTGCGTTGTCCTGCCGCTCATTGCCGTCGCAGCGGTTGTCGAGGCTTTTATTACGCCGGCAGTCCTACAGATGGTAGCATAACGATATCGCGGTATATCACAGGTTCCCGAGGTCCCTTTTAACATGGAAACAGATGCAGGCGCCCTGCCAAAAAAGCAGGATTTTTCGGAATGGTACAATGAACTTCTCTGGCGTGCGGAGATTATGGATGTCCGCTATCCGGTAAAAGGGCTTTATGTCTGGTACCCGTACGGTTTTGCGATCCGGAAATACGTGTACCAGTACCTGCGGACGCTTCTTGATCGCGACCATCAGGAGACACTTTTCCCCCTGCTCATCCCGGAGCAGGAGTTCATGAAAGAGGCCGAGCACATCAAGGGTTTTGAAGACGAGGTCTACTGGGTGACCCACGGGGGAAGGACGCCTCTTGACGTGAAGCTTGCCCTGCGGCCGACAAGCGAGACTGCCATCTACCCGATGTTTGCGCTCTGGGTCCGATCCCATGCCGATCTTCCCATCAGGATATACCAGGTTGTGAACACCTTCCGGTACGAGACCAAGCAGACCCGGCCTCTGATCCGGCTTCGGGAGATCACCTCCTTTATGGAGTCCCACACGGTACATTCGACCTGGGACGAGGCAGAGGAGCAGGTGGAGTCGGAGATTAAGCTGACGCAGGAGTTCTATAAGAGCCTCTGCATCCCGATTATCATATCAAAACGCCCGGACTGGGACAAGTTCCCGGGCGCCGACTACACGATTGCTGTAGACACTATCATGCCAAATGGGCGAACGCTCCAGATTGGAACTGTCCACCACCTCGGCGACCACTTCTCAAAGACGTTCTCGATCCAGTTCGAGGACAAGAACGGGGAACAGCAGACTGCGTTCCAGACCTGTTACGGGATTTCGGAGCGGTGTATCGCGGCGCTGATCTCGGTCCACGGGGATGACAAGGGCCTTGTCCTCCCCCCGGCGGTCGCAACGCTCCAGGTCGTGATCGTGCCGATCACGATCGGGAAGCGCCACGATGATGTGATGGCGGCGGCAGAGAAGCTTAAAGGCGATCTCGAAGCGGCCGGTCTCCGGGTGAAGCTCGATGCCCGCGACCTGCGGCCCGGGGCGAAGTATTACTGGTGGGAGCTCCGTGGCGTTCCCCTCCGGCTCGAACTCGGTCCAAGAGATCTTGACGCAGGAAAGGCAATGGCGGTAAAGAGGACGGGCGAGAAAACCTCGATCACGCTTGCGAATGCTGTTGAGGACACGAAAAATGTTCTCGCCGAGATTACCGAAGCGATCCGGGCAAA
>JBAZFZ010000006.1:0-38402 GCA_041653075.1 Methanoregula sp. | reverse complement strand
CACTGACGCTATCCGTACAATGGCTGAAGAGCACACTAAGTCGCACCTCTGTTCCGTGGAAACGATGGATGCCCTTAATACTGCGCTCAATGAAGGAAAGGTTGCCGTCGTCCACTGGTGCCAGGACCGGGCCTGCGGCGACAAGATCGAGGAGCAGGCAAATTCAAGCATCCTCGGGACAAATGTCCGCTCCCCGTACGTCCATGAGAGCGACGGTCCCTGCGTCATCTGCGGGAAGCCGGGCAAGGCAACGCTTGTTGGAAGGACGTACTGAGTTCCTTTCCTCATTTTCATTTTCTAAACGTATCAATTTCTTTGAGCCTTTTCATCATTTTTTTTCACAATTTGGCTGCTTTTACAACGTGTGATTTGGTTAGACAGTATCTCGCATCTGCCCGGACGCAGGTAAGGATTTACTGATAATCCTGATCTATCTGAAAAGATTTATCAGCAATTAAAATCAGTATCAGTTGATCCAGTATCATGCCAAAGCCTAAAGAAGTTCAGGTTACCGGTACCCTGGAAAATTCGGTGTGTAAATGCGGCCCCGGTGCCACATGCCGGCTTGAAGCAGTTCTCCCCATTGATGAACGGGGACAGATGGTCCTCCCAAAAGATATCCGGGAGAAAATTGGAATTGGCACCGGTGATAAATTTGCCCTGATTAGCTGGGGAAAGAACGGGAAGATCTGCTGTCTTGCCCTCACAAAGGTCGAAAACCTGAACGAATCCTTAAAAGATCTCCTCGGGCCGATGCTCCAGGGCGAGTTGTAAGTGATCGTTGTTGAGAACCGTGCGATCCGGAGAGGTACCCGTTTCTCATTCACAACAGTGCCTGCTTATTATCTGTAATTTCTGTGGTGAATGATATGGCTGCGTTTGATCCATCGATTCTCGGTATCTTCGTCTTCGGGCTGATCGCTGGTATCTGTCCCTGTAACAGTGTTCTCTGCCTTGGGTTGATCGGGTACCTGACGAGTGGTAACACTCAGTTATCCTTTGTGAATATCCTCAAACTGGTACTGTCATTTTGTACGGGTACTATCCTTGTCCTCCTGCCATTGGGTATCCTTGCAGGGATTATCGGCCATTATCTCCTGTTCCTGAACAGTACCATCGCATGGTCTATTGGTGGGATTCTCCTGATCCTGATGGGGTTCCAGTTGCTCCATATCTACAAACCACCGATTCGAAGTATATTCAATTTTTTCCGGGTACCTGCGTCGTACACGATAACCGGTGCCTTCCTGCTCGGACTTTCGTTTGGTGCAATTACGGTCGGACGCGGGGCCCCGATGCTCATTATCGTTCTCACCTATATTGCACTCTACCAGAACATGGTCCAGGGTTTTTTTACGATCCTGATTTACGCGATTGGCCTGAGTATTCCGCTCATTGTGATCAGTTCCGTCGGTGGGACTATCGGCAAGAAGATCAAGGAAAAGGCACGGGTAAGCGGCGATGCTGCTGACAGGATTATCGGGATTGTCATCATTGCAATCGGTGTGTATTTCATCTACCTGGCAGTTTCCTGAGTGTGTGAGGAGCTGGTCCTCCAGTTTTGATTTCTGCAGGAATATTCCGGTTACACAAATAATGCATCGAATGGTTGTGAAAAGGGGGTAGGGGGGCCTACCCCCCACCCTATCGTTACCCTGACAGGGGGTCTACCCCCCCGTCAACTTTTTTTCCGGAGGGGCCCTACCCCCTCCCCCTGTTCCGGCCCGGGTGGGGGGTGACCCCCCATGCAGATCGGTCCCGTAACCCTGCCATTCTGGATGTGCTCACGTCGGAGCGGGATCACCAGAACCGGCAAAACGGGGGAGGGGGTAGGGGGGTATACCCCCCCATCGATCTTTTTTCTGGAGGGGATCACCCCCCTCCCCCTCAGTCCGGCCCGGAAGGGGGTACCCCCTCCGGTTTATTATTCCTGGCACATTTTCCGGTGCAATCTCTCGCCGGAGGATGGGGTTGTGGGCCGGCAGGACAAGAGGGGAAGGGGGGGGTATCCCCCACCCTTTCACAGGCCCGGGAGGGGTCCACCCCCCCATCAATATTTTTTTTGCGGGGATAATCCCCTCCCCCCGGCCGGTTCGTGAACGTTTATCGTGCCCCGGGCAGAAACTGGTACAATGCAGTTCCCGGGAAAATCCCCGCTTATCCGGGCCGGTACCGGCCTTGCCTTTGTCGGCGGATTCATGGACGCCCTGACCTTCCTTTTCATCGGCGGCGTCTTTTCCGGCATGATGACGGGCAACCTCATCCTCCTCGGGGTCGGCCTGGTCGCACCGCAGGTCTCCTTCATCCACCCGTGGGTGAACGCAATTGCCATCGGCGCCTTTGTTCTGGGAGTCGCACTTGCCGGCCTCTTACCCTTCCGGCCCGGCCGGGGGAGAGCCCTTGTCGCTGCTGAAATCATACTTTTATCGTGTGCAGCGGCAGCCCTTTTCTCCACCGGCCCGGCACAGGTGAGCGCATCCGGGACTGTGACCCACAGCACCGGAACGGTGATTGCCATCGTTTGTGCCGCAGGGGCGATGGGCATCCAGACAACCCTCATCAACCGGATCGGGAGCGTCCCGGTCAGCACTACGTTCATGACGAGCACCCTGATACGGATCGTCACCGATTTCACCGGCCGGACCGCGGCGTGCATCCACCGCAACGCCGGCCCGGTTGTCTCCCGTTCGTCGCATGAGGGCAAAGCTGCAGTCAGCGCCGGATCGTGTGCGGGTGTTCTCATCCCGATTCTCGGTGCCTTTTTTATCGGTGCCGTCAGCTCGGCGCTTCTTACCGTGACCTTTGGCTATGCGTCACTTTCCCTCCCGGTTGCAGCCCTTGTAATTCTCGCCGTCACCTGGGACGATGTCAAAGCCGCACAGCTTCAGGGAGACGAGCCTGGTCAAAGATCCTGATAAAATCAGGGTGAAAAAAAGAGTCCTCTCTGTCGGGATCCCGTATCGTCAGGCCCCGGATTCCCGTTCGGCAGTATACAGGATGGCCTTTACCATGAAATAAGCAATTGTAACACCGATACAGACAAGACCGGTTGCAAGCAGCAGTCGGTCTTCGGGCGGGATTACAAGGGATATGTATGCGTGGTCCGGGAGCATGGATGACCTCCTTTATGCAAAGAATTTCCTGAATTGAGTGTCATCAGTCCCGGTACATATACCTGCTGTTCATCCCCAATAGTGCATGGTTTTTTTCCTTTACTTTTTAAGCGGTTCCCGGCATTGTCACATGGAAAAACCATACATACCGGCTGTGTGGAATAGTACTGGTTAACGCCCGGGGACCGGACAATCCCCGGCACAAGAGAGACTGTGCTGGTTATGACAGGGTTTGTAATTACGCCGGAATTCTTTACCTACGTCATCGTTCCCCTTCTTATCTTCGGGGCACGAATCTGCGATATGACCCTTGACACCATCAGGGTTATCTTCATGTCCAAGGGGATCAAGTATCTCCCTGCGTTTGTCGGGTTTTTCGAGGTTATTATCTGGCTTATCGCCATCGGGCAGGTCATGAACAACCTGTCAAATGCAGTCTGCTATATTGCATACGGCGCCGGGTTTGCCACCGGGACGATCATCGGCATGGCAATCGAGGAGAAACTCTCCCTTGGCCTTGCAAGTGTCCGGATCATCACAAAAGAGGATACCACGGCGCTCACGCAGTACCTCCGGGCCCATGACTATGGGATAACCAGCCTCCCCGGGGAAGGGGGAAAAGGCCCGGTGAAGATGGTCTTTACCATCATCAAAAGAAAGGACCTCAAAAACGTGGTCAGCATTATCAAGCAGTATCATCCCCGGGCGTTCTATTCGGTCGAGGAAGTCAAATCGGTTGCCGAAGGTGTATTTCCTGAACGCCAGACCTCGGGGCTTATCGGGTTTATCAGCCGGCTGAGGTTTGCCCGGCTCGGCAAGTGATACATGCACTCTTTTTTGGAGATCCGGTCCGCCTGATCTTGCAGTGGGTTTGAAAAACCCGCAAAAATACCTTTTTTTTGGATTCCGTGCCTCTATGGAGGCCTATTGTCATCTCCTTCGGATAAGCTCATGACCCGGAAGGATCAAGTCACTGCAAAAGGGGCAGTGATGAAGACCAGGAACGGCTGGGTGGAGATCGATGGCATACGCTATGATCACGATACGATCATCCATACCGACCGGTCCGTGACGAAGCGGCAGAAGAAGCAGTCAAAGAAGCTTAAGAAAGCCTACGGGCACATCCCCCTTTCCGATCGTGAGCTCGATTTTCTCGACCACGAATCCCCCGAGGTCATCTATATCGGGACCGGGCAGTACGGGTCGCTCCCGCTGACCCCGGGGGCAAAAGAGCGTTTCCGGGGAATCGATACCGTGATCCTCCCGACGCCAGAAGTGCTCGACCGCCTTTCAGAGGAAACCCGGCCGTTTATCGCAGTCCTGCATGTGAACTGCTGAACCGTATTGATGGGCTGGGATCCGGAAAAAGGGCGTAAAAGAATTCTTCTTTGGTGGGAGGTTGCCGCTTCTCATTAAAGAAAAAGAATGAAGAAATTACCTCAGGTTCGGATCGGTCTTCTGTAATCAGACGACTCGCTCGGGGTAGTTTCATGGGAATTCAGGACCAGGTACCTCCTGATGGAATTGAGTCCAGCAGCACCTGGGGAACAACGTAAATTGTCTTCCAGTTGAAGTTATATTTGTCCATTACCGAGGAATTCATGATCCATCTCTTCTGATTGTTGGTTACGATATATACCGCGGCTGAGGACTGCACCTGAGCTAACACCGCACCATTTGAGAGCGGGGTTCCAATTGGGAGGGTTGCCACATCCACGCGGTAAACGCCGTTCCAGTCCCGGAAGAGATTATTGTATGTCTCCGGGTTGGGAATCCACTGGAGATATCCTTCAGGATTGACCATATATATCTGGCCACCCGTCAGGGGGGTTAACCGTAACCCTGCCAAATCCGGTCTTGGTGGAATCTGTTTTGCCTGATCGATACCCATTGTTACTTTCAGGAATGGGGTTTTTTGTTCGATTTCTTTTGCGGGAACCAGGTTCTTTTCATTTTTTTCCTTCATATGGGATTCTCCTATAATTTACCATTACTTCCATGATACATATACATTTATGTTAAATACTTTATGTTGTTATAATAAGAGAATTCCCGTTAACGCTTCTTGAACCGGTGTAATGTAGTAACAACAATGAGATCTCATGAAACAATTCACTCATTTCCCTGAGGTATATCATGAAAAACATGATGACCCCGCTATTCGGCTCCCGTGATGAACCGTGGATCGATGGAAATTTCCTGTTTAATGTAATGATGGGACCCATGGGAAGCCGCAAGCCGGGAAAAATTACGGATATAATAAAAGATACGGTCGCTTTTATTGAGGTGTTGCCATCAGACCCGTTTCTGGAAAAAATACAGGAAATGGTTTTTTAGGGAACCTAACCTGAAAAAGGAGTGCTGCTAAGGGGATTCGAACCCCTGTCGCGAGCGTGAGAGGCTCGCATGATTGGCCGGTCTACACTATAGCAGCGTATTTGCTCTAGTTACATGGGCGATGGAGTTACTTAAACGTTTTTCCCCGGCGAGCCGGTCATGTGCGGGCGGACCGGGCGGCAAAAACCACGGAATGCCGTTGAATTGCAGAATCGTTCTCAAATGAGGATTTTCCCGTGATGGGCCGGCCCAGATACCTGACCGCCCGGATCCCGACCCGTACCATAAACAACTATATCCCGAACGTACATCGAATAATATAGGAAATGAGTAGTCTTGAAGAGCAGATAGCTGAGCTGGAAGCGGAGCTTACAAAGACTCCATACAACAAGGCTACTTCCAAGCATATCGGGCGGATAAAAGCCAAGATCGCAAAACTCCGCGACGAAGCGGTTAACCGTGCGATGAAGTCCGGCGGTGGCGGGGAGGGCTACTCGGTCAAAAAGTCCGGGGATGCAACCGCTGTCCTTGTCGGGTTCCCGTCAACCGGTAAAAGCACGCTGTTGAACAAGCTGACCGGTACCGAGAGTGCCGTGGGTGCTTACTCGTTTACCACGCTCACGGTCGTTCCCGGGGCGCTTGAACACAAAGGGGCAAAGATCCAGCTCCTTGATATCCCGGGACTTATCGCCGGGGCGGCGATGGGCAAAGGCCGGGGCAAAGAGGTTATCGGTGTCGTGCGGAGTGCCGATATCATCATCATCCTTGTGGATGTCTTCAATGAGCAGCATGTCAGGGTGCTCTTAAAGGAACTCCACGATGCGGGTATCCGTATCAACGTGCCAAAACCCGATATCACCATCAAGAAGTCTTCTGTTGGCGGGGTCCGCCTCGCTGCGGTCGGGACGCTCGATCTCGACATCGAGGAAGTCCGGACGATCCTGTCCGAGAGCAAGATGATGAACGCGGATGTCCTCATCAGGGGCAACGCGACCCAGGACGATCTTATCGATGCCCTCCAGGGAAACCGTGTCTATGTTCCCGCATTTATTGCCGTCAACAAAGTCGATCTTGTGGACAAGGAACGTTACCTCGAGATCGAACACGATATTGCGGCAAAGTTTGCAAACCCGCCGATCATGATCTCCGCCCATGCGGGGTATCACATGGAAGAACTCAAGGACGCCATCTATGACTGCCTCGGGTTCATGCGAGTCTACTTAAAGCCCCAGAGCGGCGAAGCGGATCTCGAAGAGCCCCTGATCATGCGGAACGGGAGCACGGTCGAGACGGTCTGCACCAAGCTTCACCGGGACTTCGTGCGCAGGTTCCGCTACGCCCGGGTCTGGGGAGACTCTGTCAAGCATGGCGGCCAGCGGGTCGGGCTCTCCCACGATCTCCTCGATGGCGATATCCTCTCCATCATCATCGAGCACTAATCCGGGTCTGTGACACGACCAATTTTTTTGATTTTTTGTTTCTTCCCTCATCCTGATACGGAAAGGTCACGGCTTACCGTGATTTTGCGGTTGTTGTCACGGGTGTTATCTGGATCGATTTTATCATGGCCTGGAACTCCGTGTCGTCGACCGAATCATACGTGACGATATAAGGGAGGCTGTTATCTGCGATGGTGAAGATCTCGATGGTTGGATCCTTATCTTTTGCCTTGAAGTCCAGCCGGTAGGCATTGTTGTCCGAGACCTTGAGCTGGTAGTCGTGCTTGGTTATTTCCATGTTGGTGTAGACCTTCCCAAGCGAGAGCGTTGCGAGGTTGAAATACCTCTCAAGGTCCGTTGTCGTTGCAGGATCGACATCCACGCTGAATGTCCGGTAGTTCCCGGAGGAATCTTTTGGGGAATAGAAATTGACGACATTATACGTGTATTTCCCGTAGTCCCGTAAGCCCATGGCGTTTCCCGCATCCTGCACCTGCCAGTCTGAAGGGTACTGCAGGGTAAACGCGTACCGGGAGTTTGTGTAGGTTGTGTAAACCGTGCCGGTTGTTGTCGGGACTGCCGTTGTCGTGGCAGACGCAGTCAGGGTATCGGCAGCTGCGGGAGTTATGGGTGCATTTGTTACGGAGGGAGTACTCGTCGTACCTGAAGTACACCCGGCAAAAAACACCGAGCAGGATATGAGCAGAAAGAGCATTGCTCCCGCCATAACGCGGGACCGGGTTGACCAGGGTTTCAGGAATGTCATGCGATCACACGGTCTGATGATATAGGGCGGGTTTTATTAAACATTCCTGTTTCCATCGGCTGGTGGCTGGCTTTGCCGACAAAACGATAGGTGCCGCCCCGGCCGGGTTATTTCTGGGAAGCCCGGATGATATCGTTGATGATTGGGAGCGGAGCATCGGTTTTTATCCCGGTGCCCGAGTACTGCGTCCTGCTGGCTGCGTACCCAAGATCCCTCAGTCGTTCAAGGACAGTCTCGATTTTTGGCGGGGAAAGAACAAGCGACTGGGCGAGCATGTGGTAGTCATAGTGGCTCGATGTCGGGAGTTCTTCGCTGCATATCTCAAGGATCTTTCCCAGCTCCTTTTTTGTTCCGAGTTCCATTCCGACAAGCTGCTCTTTCATCTGCGCCATGATCTCGTCCTGGAAGAGTTTCCCAAGGTACAGCGGCCCGATGGGGATAAGCGGCCTGTTGCAGTGCGGGCAGGTGGCAGACTCCGGGAACATTCCCGGTTTTTCTTCCCGGTAGGCACAGGACGGGCACTGCATGATATACCCCATCCGGGCGAGGGTTCGGTCGGCAGCTTTCGGGCCCCGGGTGAGCCGGAGGTTGAGTCGGACAAAGTGTTCCCGTGCAAAACAGAAGAGCGGGTCTATCCCCCGGTCGTATTTCACGGTTTCCCGGACGACAAAGCCAAGGAGAATGCGCAGGCCGACTTCACCGTGGTAAGGGGTATTCCTGGGATGGGCAAAGTAGCGCCGGATCCCGGCCCGGAGATGCGCCCCGCAGAGCGGAGCCGTATCGGTCGCGGTCACGAGAAGGAACCGACGGCAGCCCCGGATCCCGGCATCGATAAACGGTGCGGGTGTCCCGAACGGGTCGAGGTCAACGACATCAAAAGAGCGTTCGAACAGAAGCGAGCAGATATCCCGGTTCGTGACCTCGATGGAGAGGCCGGAACGTTCGATGTTTTGTGCAATGAGCGGGATCGCCTCCGGGTCCTTGTCGTTGATGGTTACCGGCACCCCGCACTCTGTTGCCACCCGGAGCCCCCGGACCCCGGTCGCCCCCATGGCGTCGATATAATCCGAGGGTTCGAGGAGCGAGAGGAGCAGGATCGTCGCGTCGCGGTTGATCTCCATGCGCCGGTTGAAAAAGACCGGGGCGGTTCCCGGCGGGAACTGGTCGCAGTTATCCTGCTGCGGGACCAGAAACGTGGTCTTTCCTTCGGTCGCCTCGGTAAGCTCCATGCGGAATAACCATACAGCGCGAAAAAACTTATACATATTCCCCCGCAATTGGTATGAGCAGTGGGCGAGTGGCTTAGTCCGGATAGAGCGTTAGCCTCCTAAGCTAATGGTCGGGGGTTCAAATCCCCCCTCGCCCGTCGTTTTTCCCAGGGTTTCCTGCCGAATCGGTTTATCTTACCGGTGTCCGGCGTTTTGTTTACACAGGTTAATATGAGTCCGGCCAGATACCAGATCGTGCATATGGGAATAGCAGGATTTTTCAGGATCACCCGGCCGGCAAATACTGTCGTGGCCGGTCTTGCGTCGTCTATCGCGTACCTTATCGCGACCGGAACGCTCATTCCTGAAGTCATCCTGCTCATGGCAGTTGTCGCGCTGATTACCGCGGCAGGGAATGTCATCAACGATTATTTCGATGCGGAGATCGATGCGGTGAACCGCCCCGAGCGACCGATCCCCTCCGGTTCCGTCAGCCGGAACACGGCGCTTGTCTATGCCGGGGTCCTCTTTTTTATCGGGATCCTGGTCAGCGGGTTTACCTCGTCACTCTGCCTGGGTATCGCCGTCATCAACACGGTTCTCCTGGTTGCGTATGCAGCAAGGTTCAAGAGCACGCCGTTTTTCGGGAATGTTGCGGTCTCTTACCTCTCGGCAAGCATATTCCTCTTTGGCGGTGCGCTTGCCGGGTGGGATGCCCTTGTCGATATTCTCCCGGTTGCTGCCATCACGTTTCTTGCCATGCTCGCCCGGGAACTCCTCAAGGATGCCGAGGATATCGATGGCGACCGGGTCGGGGGGGCAGATACCCTTCCCATCAGGATCGGGGTACGGAAAACCTCGATCCTTGCCTTTGTCTTTACCATGGCCGCAGTAGCGGCAAGTTTTATCCCTTGTGTCTGGTGGGGGCCGTGGTACCTTGCCGGGATAATTCCGGTCGATCTCATCATCATTGCAGCCTCCGTAAAAGCCCTTGGCCCGACCGACCCGGCCGGGCTCAGGGCGACCGGCTCGACAAACCTGCTCAAGATCGGGATGTTTGCATCCCTTGTCGTCTTTATGCTCTCGGCAGTATATCTCTGAACCCCGGGTATTCCCCGGCTCTTCCTGTTTTTTGACGACAAACTATTTGGCCCGGACACTCACTCATTTAATTTGATATCCATGGCGGCCGTTATCCAGAAAGGTAACACATTCTATGCACCACGCGGGGCATACTATGAAGGTAATGTCAGGATAGACGGCGATTTCATCGTCCCGCCACGGACGCATTTCTGGGGGAGGCTTGTTGTGACCGGGTGCCTCGAACTCGGTCTCAAGTCAAGCGTTGCCCTTGACGTGGAATGCGGAAGCGCTATTATCGGGAGCCACTGCCTGCTCAAAGGACCCCTTGTGTCGGCAGGGGATGTTTTGCTTCTTGACCACTGCGTGGTCTATTCTGTTGAGGCAAAAGGAAATGTCAACTTACGGCCCGATGTCCATGTCGGGGATGTGACAAGCGCCGGCACGATCACCGTTCACGGGAAGATAAAAAGCGGGAAATTATCCGGCAAGAACATGAAGGTCCTCGGGAACTGATGCCGGGTCAAGACCGAGAACTGCCACTTCATAGAGATCCTGCCAGTCAACAAGCGTCTCCACGCACCCCTCTTTGAGGGTCACAACACCCATTGATATAAGGCCAATCTTGTCTGCCATGTCGAGACCCTCTTTTACCTCGCTTAAGCAGCCTACGCCGATAAGTGCCTTGGGATGGTATTTTTTGACCATCCGGGTGATAAACGAGGAACCAGGGACGATAAAGATCCGGTAGCCCAGTTTTTCAAGCAGGATCTGTGCCTCCCCGACGGTGCACTGTTTGCAGTTCATGCACTTGAGCCCTTCCGGGGTAAGGTGTGCAGGGCACTTTGCCGACCGGAGACACTGGGGAAGGAAGACTGCCCGGTGTTCGACCGGGACCTGGGAGAATGTGGAGGTGTTCATCGTATTGTGGATCTTGATAACAAAGTTGAGCATCTCCCTTTCCTCAAGACCGAGCAGCCGGAAAAACGCCTTCATGTTGCCTTCAAGAAGGATAATCCCCGTCCGGATCAGGCGGGGGAAATAGAGGCGGCCGCGTCTGATGGAGTAGAGTGATATGACGACAAGGACAAAGGAGACAAGCAGCGCACCAATGATGATGAGGATGGTTGCCTCGCCGATAATGAAGATCAGGTTGTGCCAGGGGCCGGGATCGAATTCCATGGGTGTTAACAGATCCTGTAAAAATTTATGATGTGTTGGCGTTGTTCCGTGATAAGAGTGCCTTTATGTCCAGCGGTGGTCTTACGACACCGTTCTCGGTAATAATTGCACTGACAAGCTCCAGGGGGGTCGCATCGAATGCAAAGTTCCTGACCGGGACGCCTTGGGGGATCAGGGTCCGGTTGCCGATGACGGCAATCTCCTCCCGTCCCCGTTCTTCAATAGTCACGTCACCTGCCATCCGGGTGGCATCAAAGGTGGAGAGCGGGGCGGCGACATAGAACGGGATGCCATGATACCTGGCGCAGACCGCGTGCATGTAGGTCCCGATCTTGTTAAAGACCGCGTCCCGGGTGATCCGGTCGGCACCGACAACGACTGCATCGATTTTTCCCGTTCTCATGATGTGCGCTGCCATGGAATCCGTGATGACCGTGACATCGATGCCGTCACGGGCGAGTTCCCACGCGGTGAGCCGGGCGCCCTGGAAGAGCGGCCGGGTCTCGCACGCAATCACCCTGACGTTTTTTCCTGCCTTTACTGCTGAACGTATCACGCCAAGCGCAGTTCCCCAGGTGGAACAGGCAAGTGCCCCGGCATTGCAGTGGGTGAGCACTGTACACTCGTCGGGGAGGAGGTCTGCCCCGTAGTCCCCGATGGCATGGCAGCACCGGGTATCCCCGGTGGCGATTACCTTTGCTCCAGAGAGGGCTGCCTTTCGGGTGGATTCTGCATCCGTAGCGCCGGATATACGGGCAAGCACCCGGTCGACTCCCCAGCTCAGGTTGACTGCGGTGGGGCGGCTTTCACGGATCCGGTGGGCATCGGTATTTACCTGTTGGCTGAAGGCTTCAAAGGAGGGTTCCGTGCAACTATATGCTGCAAGCGCCACGCCGTATCCCCCGGCTACCCCAAGGGCCGGAGCGCCCCGGATCTCAAGGCGTTTTATTGCGGTGATAAGCCGATCCACCTCTGTGCAGCCCACAACCGTGTACTGTGCGGGAAGGAGGGTCTGGTCGATGTACCGGATCCCGCAGAGTTCGTCGTCCCACCAGAGGGTCAGGGACTCCTTCACCGGGATCCCACCCTGCTTTCCTGTTTTGCCGTATCGATAAATGCCCGCATGGCTGCCGATTCGCCCGAGGCCACGCTGTCGGGGATATCCTTTGGTGCTATTGCAGCGCCGGCAATATAGATCCCGGGTCGGATGGTTCCTGTCGTGTCCAGCGCATCGTGCACCGATTTAAGAAACCCGGTCTCCTCAAGCGGGAGTCCGAGTTTTTCCGCGAGCGCGACAGTCGTCCCGGTCGGCTGGATCCCCACCGAGAGCACGACAAGGCCCGGGTGGAGAACCGTAATCTCCCCGGTTTCGGTGTTCTCGACCTGGAACCTCATCCCGGTCCCGGCTTTGTCTGCCAGTATATCTGACGGCATCCCCCGCAGGAATTTTACCCCCACAGACTTTGCGCGTTCGTAGTACTCCTCGTAGCCTTTGCCATAGGCCCGGATATCCATGTAGAATATCGTAACCTCAATTTCGGGATGCTTTTCTTTGATGAGCAGCGCGTTTTTCATCGCCTGCATGCAGCAGACACAGGAGCAGTACGGGCGCTGCAACAGCATATCCCGGGATCCGACGCACTGGATAAAGACTACGCTCTCCGGCCCTTTTCCGTCGCTTAAGCGCCGGATCGTTCCCCCGGTCGGACCGCTAGCATTGATCATTCGTTCCAGTTCGAGGCTTGTGATGACATCAGGGTATCTCAGGTAGCCGAACTGGGATTTTTCCCTGGCATCGAAGACCTCGTAACCGGTCGTCACAATGATTGCGGTTGCATTGATGACGATTTCCTTTTCGCAATCCTCGTGCAGGATTGCCTGCGGCCCGCAGGCGTCGTAGCAGAGCCCGCAATCGATGCAGTGTTCCGTGTCCCGAACGACCCGGTCGGGAACGGCCTGGGGGTGGGGCTTGTAGATGGCTTTCCTTACCCCCATCCCGGCATCGAACCGGTTGTAGACCTCGACAGGACAGATCTGCACGCAGTCGCCGCAGCCTGTGCAGGTGTCAATGTCGACATACCGGGGGTGTTCGGAAACAGTGACGGCAAAGTGCCCGACACTGCCATCGACATATGTGACCTCGGAAAGGGTATGGATCTTAATGTTGTTGTGCCTCTGGACATCCACCATCTTTGGCGAAAGAATGCACATCGAACAGTCGTTTGTGGGAAACGTTTTATCGAGCTGCGCCATGTGGCCGCCGATGGTCGGTTCCTTTTCAACGATATGGACAATCACGCCGTGGTTCGCGAGGTCGAGAGCAGCCTGGATGCCGCTGACCCCACCCCCGATAACGACAACCTCACTCATGGGCATATTCCCCGGCAAGCCTGACATAGGACTGCGCATTCTCGAAAATATGCGTTTTCTGGGCGTTGCTTGTCGGCCTGATCACTTTCCCGGGAACGCCAATGACGACCGAGCCGGGCGGGACATTCATTCCCTCAGTGACCACGGCTCCCGCCCCGATAAGCGAGTCTTCGCCGATAACCGCACCGTTGAGGATAATTGCCCCCATCCCGACAAGCCCCCGATCACCAATGGTGCATCCGTGGAGGATCGCCCCGTGGCCGACCGAAACATCGTTTCCGAGTGTTGTCGGGAACCCGGTGCTCGTATGGACAACGCAGTTGTCCTGGACATTGGAACGGTCGCCGATGGTGATCCGGTCCTTGTCGGCCCGCAGGACCGCCCCGAACCAGATGCCCACATCTTTCCCGAAGGTGACATTTCCCACTACGGTTGCATGGGGTGCGCACCAGAGCGGGGTTCCGTTGATCCTGCTATCCATACCCATAATACCATAGGAACTTAACGTACAGACAGCATGAAGGTTATGGTCGGGGGAACGTTCGACCCGCTGCATGACGGCCACCAGCGTCTTTTGACCCGGTCCTTTGAATTGGCCGGGCCAGAGGGAATGGTCGTTATCGGACTTACAACGGATGCGTTTGCAAGCAGGAAGACCCACCCTATCCACCCGTTTGCCGAGCGCAAAGCGGATCTCGAAGAGTTCATTGTCGGGGAAATCATCGCAAAGACCCCGGAGCACAAATACGCGACGAAGTGGGAGATCGAATCTCTGAGCGACCGGTTTGGTTCAGCGCTCGTTGCGGATTTCGATGCGATTGTCGTATCCGAAGAGACGCTGCCGGTGGCAGTCGAGATCAACAAAATGCGCCGGGAAAAGAACCTGCGCAAGGTCGATATTCACCAGATCACCTGCGTGCTTGCCGAGGACGGGCGCTGGATCTCGTCCACCCGGGTATGGCGCGGGGAGATCGATGTCCACGGGCACCTGATGCATCAATCCGGACAAAAATGAGATGCTGCCGTTATTACCGTATTGGAAAAACGAAAACCCCTGCTCTTAAAGCCGTTCCGGGTGTTATCCTCCGTTATCAGCAAGAGTACGTGAGGATCCACCCCTCCTGTAAAACCCGTACAAAAATTTGTCCCGCCAAAGACCATGGAGACAAGGCGGTTTTCAGACTATTCCCGCAGCACGGTATACTCCCTTCTGATTGATGCCTACTCCGCATCCCCGGAAATAACAAATCATTATCGCGACGATTGGAAAGTCTTTGATGCGTTTGTATATGATAATCTCCCGGTTATGGATCACTGCGGATTCATCAGTGTTGAAGGCAGCAGGCCAGTCTGGTTTATTTCATGGGATCCCCGAAATCTTCCGGATTCTGTTGAGATGGGATACAACTGCATCCTCCGGGAGTGTCAGGGATCCGGCAGGGGCAGCAAACCGCTGCGGCGTGCGATCCGTACTATCCAACAGCAGAAGCCAGGCAGAATCCTTTTAAAAAACGGGAAATGCAGGTTTTTTTGTTTCGGCACAACGGATGTACCTTCCGGTGGGTTTTCAACCGGGCAGGGATAGTACCCGGCCCGAATCGGATCATCCCGGGAACTATAGAATATCGTTTAGTTTGTTAACTTTGGCCGTTACCTGAAGGGTAGCTGGCGAAAACAAAAATGGTTCAGATAATATAACTTGTCAGGTCTTTTGTTATCACCGAATCGCAGTACATGCAGCGCAGGCCTTTGCCTTCGGGAAGCACCGCGAACCTGCTCTTGATGGGCTCATTGGTCCGTGAGATACAGCCCGGGTTCGGGCACCGGACGCTTCCCACGATCATTGTCGGAATCTCGACGCCCTTCTTTTCGCAGACTTTAAAGTTCCGGATAATGTTAATCGTCGCCTTGGGTGAGATGAGTGCGATCCGGTCTACCTCCTCTTTTGAAAGCTCCCGGTTTGAGATCTTCACGATATCCTTCTTGTTCATCTCCCCGCTCTGGACATTGGTTGCGATCGAGAGGGTTTCGGCCGTTGTCCCAACAATCCCAAGGATCTTGATCACGTTGAGGGCTTCCCCGGCATCGATATGGTCGATCACGGTACCGTTCTTGATCCTCCGGATAAGCAGGCCTTCCCCTGCCTCGTCCCCGGCATCGTTCTGGGGAACCGGTGAAATGTGTCTCATTTCATCACGTCCAGGAGCATCGCCATTCTCACTGGCACGCCATTTTTCGACTGCTCAAAGTATTTTGCATGCGGTGATTCGTCCAGTCGGGGATCGATCTCATCGACCCGGGGAAGCGGGTGGAGGACGATAAGGTGCTTTTTTGCCCCGGCAAGGAGTTCCGGTGTAATCCGGTAACTGGAAGCGACGTTGAAGTAGGAAGTCGAATCAGGGAACCGCTCGCGCTGGATCCGGGTCACGTAGAGAACATCGACCTCGTGTATGACCTCTTCAATCGTGTCGTGGCTGATGATCTCCATGCCTTTTCCCCTGAGGTAACTGACAAGCGAGGGTGGTAGTTCAAGGCCGGGCGGGGAGATCGTATGGAGCCTGACCCCGTAAAGGGAGAGCGCGGAGGCAAGCGAGTGCGCCGTACGCCCGTACCGCAGGTCGCCCACGAGCGCTACATCGATCCCGTCGATCTTCATCGACTGGCGGATCGTGTACAGGTCAAGGAGCGTCTGGGACGGATGCTGGCCTGCCCCATCACCGGCGTTAATCACCGGCACCTTCGCGAATTCCGATGCGAGCCGGGCCGCCCCTTCCTTAGGGTGCCGGATGACAATTGCATCAGCATACCCGCTCACGACGCGGATTGTATCGGCAAGCGTTTCGCCTTTTGCCATCGAGCAGGCTTCGACGCTGCTTACCGAGATGGACGTTCCGCCGAGGCGCGCCATCGCCGATTCAAAGGACATCCGTGTTCGGGTACTGGGTTCAAAAAAGAGAACGGCGAGAATTCTGCCGTCAAGCGCGTTTTTATCAAATTTTTTCTTCCCGATCTGTTCCGCATGATCCAGCAGTCGATCGATAGCGCTGCGGTCAAAATCCCCTATGGAAATGATATGGTGCGTGGCAACTCCTCCCGGCGCGTTTGTTGAGGGATATGTATCACGCATAACCTAATGTACCTATCTTCCCACCGGTCAGCCCTTAAAGGGAGAGGGACCCGGGGGATCCGTGGCGTGTGTCTGAAAGAACCGGCCGGCATCTTTTTTGCAGCCACCCGACAGCCGGTCTCTGCGGTTATGAGTCACGAAGTTTTATTTGACAATATTTTCGGTTTTTTTCGACAGGAACGCTCTTATCGGAGCATTACCCATTTTTATCAACGAAAAAGGATTAAAAAAGGACCGTGGGAGATGCAGATTCCTATCGCGCGGCCGGTTATTGGCCAGGATGAAGTGGCGGCAGTATCGGATGTGTTGATGTCCGGCATGCTTGCCCAGGGGGAGCGGGTAGCTGAATTCGAGACAAAGTTTGCCTCGTACTGCGGGACGGGCTACGGGATCGCGGTCAACAGCGGGACTGCGGCGCTCCATGCGGCGCTTCTCGCGGCAGGAATTGGCCCGGGCGATGAGGTCATCGTCCCGGCATTCTCGTTTATTGCAACCGCGACCGCGGTTTCCATGTGCGGGGCAAAACCGGTCTTTGCCGATGTCGACGAGCAGACCTTTACGATCCGACCCGCAGAAATCAGGAACCGCATTACCCCGAAAACAAAAGCGGTTATCGGTGTCCACCTTTTCGGCCAGCCGTTCGATGTCGAGCCGGTGCAGGAGATCTGTGAAGCGCACAACCTTGTCCTTATCGAGGATGCGGCACAGGCCCACGGGGCACTGTACCACGGGACAAAAGTGGGGAACCTTGGAAAGTTCGGCTGCTTCTCGTTCTATGCCACAAAGAACATGATCACGGGCGAAGGTGGAATGGTTACGACCAATGACAAGCCATCGGCAGACAAGCTCCGCCGGATCATCAACCATGGCCAGAGCGAGAAATACCTCCATACGGAACTGGGCTACAACTACCGGATGACCGATATTGCCGCGGCGATCGGCACCGTCCAGCTCAAAAAACTCGAAAAGTTTAACATGCGCCGGCGCAAGAACGCTGAATACTACGCGGCAAACCTGACGGCAACGGGTATTATAAAGCCAAAGGTCGCCGACAACGTCCAGCATGTCTACCACCAGTACGTTATCCAGGTCACCAAAGATTTCCCTCTGTCCCGGAGCGAGCTTATGGATATTTTAAAGGCAAAGGGCATCGGGACTGCTGTCCACTATCCGATCCCGATCCACCGCCAGCCCCTTTATGCCCCGGTTGCCGACCCCGACCCATGCCCGGTGGCGACCCGGCTCTCTGAAACTGTTCTCTCCCTGCCGGTTCACCCGTCTCTTGATCCAAAAGACCTTGCACTTGTCTGCGAGGTCATCAACCGGGTGAAATAAATGGATGTTGGCGTAATCGGTGTCGGCGCGATGGGAAAAAACCATGTCCGCGTCTATTCGGAATTAAAAAGCGTGGACCACCTCTGCGTCTGCGATGTAAACGCAGAAGCGGCAAAAGCAATCGGGAAACAGCACGGTGCGACCGTGTATCCTTCCGTTGAGGAACTCTTAAAGCACGTCGATGCCGTAAGCATTTGTGTCCCGACCCAGTTTCACGCCGGTGTTGCAAAGCAGGTCTTTGCCGCACAGAAACATGCATTCATTGAGAAACCGATCTGCGCGACCGCAGCCGAGGCCCGGGTTCTCATGGCGACAGTTCCGGAGGGGAATGTTGTCGGCGTCGGACATATCGAGCGTTTCAACCCCATCGTTTCCGAGATAAAAAAGATCGTGACAAAGCCCCTGTACGTGGAACTCAAACGGCACAACCCGGCATCAGCCCGGGTGACCGGGAGCTCTGTTGTGGAGGATCTGATGATCCACGACATCGATATCGTGGCAAACGTGTTTTTCAAAAACCTTGAAAATATCAGTTCCGTGGGAAATGCCGACCTGTGCAGCGTCCAGATGGAATCTGAAGGCGTCCCGGTGGTGCTTTCCGCAAGCCGCAGGGCGTCAAAGAAGATCCGTCTCATCTATATCGAGGACGAGGAGTTCACGGTCGAAGGCGACTTCATGAGCCAGGAGGTTACGATCTACCGGAAACCCGGGCAGTACCGGATCGAGAACGAACGGTATGTCCAGGAGAACATCATCGAGAAAGTGATGGTCAACAAGGTCGAGCCATTAAAGGTCGAGCTTTCGATGTTTGTCGACTGTGCAAAGAAAGGCAGGCCTTTCCCCATCACGCCAGACCAGGCGATCCGGAACCTCGATATCTGTGAACAGATCCGGGCCGGGTGCAGCGGTACTCCCGGGGCAGGGCATCCATGACGCTTGAAGATCTTATCCGTTCCCGCGGCCCGATAAAAAAGATCGGTGTCCTCGGGATGGGTTATGTCGGGATTCCGGCAGCAGCGCTCTTTGCCGATTCGTCAAAGTTCGCACACGTGTACGGGTTCCAGCGTGATTCTGCATCGTCCGGCTATAAGATCGCCATGCTCAACCGGGGGGAAAGCCCGCTCAAGGGCGAAGAACCCGGCCTTGAAGACCTGCTTAAAAAAGTGGTGGGTGCCGGCAGGTTCGAATGCACCTCCGACTTCTCGAAGATCGCAGAACTCGACGCTGTGACCCTGTCCATCCAGACTCCATTCAAGAACAAGGAAGATCTCATCCCGGATTTCTCGGCCCTGAACGAAGGGATTCAGAATGTCGGGAAATATCTCAAACCGGGAATGCTTGTCGTCCTTGAATCGACCATTACCCCGGGGACAACAAGCGGCCCCGCACGAGCAATGCTTGAAGAGGAATCCGGCCTGAAAGCAGGTGTCGATTTTGCGCTTGCCCATGCTCCCGAGCGGGTGATGGTGGGCCGTCTTCTCCGGAATATCCGGGAGCACGACCGGATTGTCGGTGGGATCGATGCGGCAAGCACCGCCCGGGCGACCGAGTTGTACTCCCCGGTGCTCACGGTGGGAAAAGTCATCCCCATGAGCGCAACGGCCGCGGAAGTAACAAAGACTGCCGAGAACACGTTCCGGGATCTCCAGATCGCTGCGGCAAACGAACTGGCGCTCTACTGCGAAGCGATGGGAGTCAACTTCTACGATGTCCGGGCCGGCGTCGACAGCCTCAAGGGCGAGGGGATCACCCGGGCGATGCTCTGGCCGGGTGCCGGGGTTGGGGGTCACTGTCTCACCAAGGATACGTTCCACCTTGAACGCGGCGTCCAGCAGCTCGGAAAGGAGGCGCTTGACTATCCCAAAAACGAGCCTTCGCTTTTCGTCCTCGCCCGGACCATCAACGATTTCATGCCCCGACACATGGCCCGGCTCACCTTGGAGGGACTCTCCCGGACCAGGACACCGGTCAAGGGGGCAAAGATTGCACTCCTCGGCTGGGCATTCCTTGCAAACTCCGATGATACCAGGAACACTCCTTCGGAACCCTACCGCGATGAAATGATTGGCAGTGGTGCAACAGTCGCCGTCCACGATCCCTTCGTGGCACGTTCCCCGGGTGTTACCCTGACGCCCGCTCTTGAAGATACAATCCGGGGGGCGGATGCCGTGGTGGTTTTTGCCGGCCACCACCAGTACCGCTCGCTCGATCCGGCCACGATCCGGTCGCTCTCGGGAAAGAAGCACCCGGTTATTGTGGACGGGCGGAATATCATCGATCCCGATGCATGGATTGCGAAGGGTTTTGTCTACAAGGGAATCGGGCGCGGGGACAGGAACAACCATCCTGTTGTGGAATAACTGCAATCATTGGAGAAACACTGCCTTTTTTTCGGCTTTTTTTTGGGATTTCCCTGTTTTTCCCATCGGCCCGGGAACCGTATGTACTGGTTATTACAAGCGGCCCGCCGTTCGCTTGTGTACCGGTGTTTTGTGTCAGAATACCGGTTACCCGGGTCAGAAGAATAAGGGTTGGCTGTGTAGTCAGCGAAGAATTCAGGTGGGGGCTCCGGTTGGGAACGAAGAGCCGTTTTTTTGGGGTATGGTTTTTGGAGGAGGCTGACGTTGAGTGGGTATGGGCTGCTGCCTTTTTCCCCTTCGTTCCCGAGTATATTGCCTGATTTATTCAGGCGGGAGCTCATGGTCGTTCTTGTATGGTGACCGGAAACCGCCATTGCAGGGAGGTCTGCTGTTTTTTTCCGGTTCTTCGAAAGAGGTGAATGAATGCCCCGGTAACCGGGGCCGGGAGGATTGTTGTCCCTGAGATCTGGCTCCTTGTCGCTGTAACCAGGATTTTTCCTGGCTTGATTACCTGTTGCACAGGACTGCATATAAGGTCAGGGAAAGTGGAAAATATTGCCCCGGTTTTTTCCAGTTTCCCCGCCCGGTCTGCCGGATTCGTGAGAAAACGACAAAGGCCCCGGTTTTTCCCGGAAGCAATAGTTCCCGGAATCTGGTCTCAAAAGACGGTTGAACCGGCCTGGGAAAACTCCGGGAAAAAACCCCAACTTTTTTAGTCATGGTTACTCCATGTTCAAGAGACAATGTATCCGGACAGGGAAACTTTTGGAAAGATGGTTGACGCAGAGCCCAATCTTTCAGCTGCGGGACGGGAAACGCTTCTTGCACTTTATGACGGTCCCATGAAGATCCGCCAGATCCTCTCACAAGTCAATGAACCTGGCAGTGAGACGGACGGGGAAAAAAAAGAGCATTCCATATCGGAATCCGCGTTAAGAAAACGCCTCGATATCCTGATCGGACTGGGGATAGTAGCACGGGCGGGAAACGAGCGTACCAACCCCTATTACTTCATCCGTCGGTCATGGCTCTTTAACCGGTATATCCTTGTCCGCTGCCGGGATCGGCCGGCCGGGGAGCTTCTTGACCTTAAGATTCTCCTTGGCGAGATCTCGCGCAATACCGCCGAAGGAAAAACGGAGAGTGTCCAGCCCCGGGTGATCTCTGCCATCGGAGAGCGCACCGAGCGCACCCATGAAGTTGAGGCTGCATACGCGGCGTTTATGAAACGGCTTGGGAAACCCGAAGCAATCGGGGATTACCTGGAAGCAATCTACGCTGACATCTTTGAAGGCAAGGTTCCCTCAAGCGACATCGATGGATCCCTTGCCCGGGATTTCCTCCGGTTTGTGGCGACGGCGCGGCCGGAGGAGCACGAGGTCAGGTTCTTTTTCTGGTATGCACAGTTTTTCCAGACGCTCGACCTGTATGAGGCTTCGGCGGCGACCTTTGAACGCGGTGTCGGACTCGCCCGCGAGCAGCACCTTGATCCGGATGCAATCCTTGACGAAGCGAGGATTTCACGGGGCAGCGTCCTCCTGCACCTCAACGATATGGCCGGTGCAAAAGAGGCATTCCTTGCCGATGCACGAAGAAGCGGCGCCTCCGCGTTTGCGCAGGCAAAGAACCTGTTTGGGGCCGGGGAAGTTGAACTGGTCTGCGGCGCGACCGGCCCGGCACTCGCGCCTGCCCGGCTCTCCCATGCTATCGAGCAGGCAGCAGCGGCAGATCCGGCCCACCAGAACCCGGATGTCGGGGAGATCCGGGGCGATATCTGGCGGAGAACGGGAACCTATTACCGGCTTACCGGGAACTATGACAAGGCCCGGGAGTGCTATAATGCGGCTGACGGGATCTACCATGACGACATGTTCCGGGGACGGGTCCGGCTGCTTCCTGAGTTTGCCGAACTGATGCGGGCATATGCATTTATCTCACCCGATGCAGCGGCGGCAGAGCCATATCTTGCCCGGGCGGCGGGGCTCTACGATGAGGCAAAGACCGCCGCGCAGCGTATCCGGAGCATCAGCAGGTTTGCCCATAGCCTGATTGGGGAGTGCGAACTGGCCCGGGTCAGCTACCAGAAGTTCAAAAAGCCATTTCCCCGGGATATCGATGCAAAATATGGGAACGCGTTTGAGATCTACTGCCAGATTTCGTCGAAATGGGGAATGGCGCAGTGTTTTATCTCGGAATCCCTGTTGTACCTCACGATGGCTGACGAGTTCCCGGAAAAGTATGCGGATTCTGCTGAAAAACTGGTCCAGGCCGAAACATACTGCAAGGAACTTGGACTTGTGACAGAACTGGGCCTTGTCAAACGGATCAGGAACCATGCAGACCCGGCTGCGGAACTCAATCCGCTCACGTTCCTGTAAAAATCCCGGTTCCACTTTTTTTCAAGCTGACGTTCATTTTGCAGTTTCTCCGTTCCGGTGATGTCATCGATTGTTCCCATACAAGGTCTACAACTATTGACACAGTAGGGTATGGATGAAAGTGCAGAGAACCGTGCCGGACACTATCACAGTTCGTGAATTGGAGAATCTGGAAAAGGGAGGGCTAAATGGGGTATCCGGAACTATCCCCGGATACCCAGGGACACTTGTATTAGAGAAAAAACGTTCCCAGGGGACCATAGCAGACGGTAACTGCCACAAGGAGCATGACGCAGGCAAGGTGTATGGATAGGGGTATTCTTGGGTGTGCCTGCGTGCTTTTTCCTGTGGTTGCTGGTGTGGTTTCTGCGGCTGTCATGGTTGCTTCCCGGAACGTTGTTTTGGTCCCTGTCTGATCATGCATCGATTCCGGACTGATATAAAGCGGAGGATGTTGGAAAGAACCACTCCCGATTTTTCCCTGAGCCGGAAACGACGGTATTTTCGTGCGAAACTTCATGCGAAAAATTTTTGCGGGATTTTATTTGCGATGAAAAACCCGTGGGGATCCGGAGAGGGGGTTGGGAAAAATGGTTGCAGGTTACCGGGTTACCCGGTCGTGCAGCGCAATGCAGGCAATATCGGGATCTTATGTTGGATTTGCATATACGGCCGGTATCGGATTAAAAAAAAGATCTTTGGAACAAACTGTCTGTTTTCCGATACAGAAATGGAATTATAAAAAAACCCTGTGGAACTTTTTCTCCGGGATTGTACGGTATGCCGGAGAACGAGGTCGCAGGGAAATACGTTAAGATCAGATGTTCCCTGTAAATGAAATTTATTTTCTCGCGATCGTGATATATCCCGAGTGACTCACACTCGTCGAAGGCCGGGTCCCTCTCTTTGACCTGGTCATCTCCCGTTCTATGAGCTCGTGAGTATGGACTTCGGGGAAGCGAGCCTGTGCGGCATCGACAACAATTGCCATCTGTTCTAAAAATGGCGTGTAACAGGCAAGGTAGCCTCCTGCCCGGAGGTGGTCGTATGCGAATGCCACGTGCTCTGTTACTATCTGCAAATCCAGGTGGATCACATCATACATGCCGTCTGCAGTAAGAACATCGGCCGCCACCGCTTCCACGTTGTCGAGTTTTGCCTCTCTGATGTTCTTTAACGCAAGTGCGGAGAACTCGGGCCGGACCTCGTAGGTCTTCACGTGCGCCGCGATCCCGCCAAAGTAGATCGCCGCGATCCCGCTGCCTGTTCCTGCATCGAGCACCTCGTCGTTCCTGTTCATGCCTGTAAACGCGATCACAAGGCCGATGTCTTTTGGAAGCATCGGTGCGCCTGAGCGCTTGCCGTGCACGAAAAAGTCCGTGGGACGCGGCAGGCGCAGCACGAACTGCGAACCGGTATGGGTGGTAAAAACATCGCCCGGCGCTGCCCCGACAATCGGTTCGAGGTCAAGCTGGCCCTTATCGGTCGAGAGTTTCCCGGGGCCTGCCCGGACAAAAAATTCCCGGCCTTCACCTACTAAAAGGACGCGGTCCCCTGCCACGATCATGGCGAGGAGAGTTTCATGATTGCTTCGGCAATGTCGCCTTTTGTCTCCACAAGTGCTGCCTTTGCTTTCTCTTCTGGCACCTGCGCCTGCCCGGCGACCATCGCGATATCCTCTGCCGGGATCTCGACTGCCGCTTCTTCAAAGCGCGGCGTTCCCGTGACCTGGTAGGTCGTTGCTCCCTGCATGGTCATCGCGGTCACTTCAGCGGAATCAAAAATATAGTTCCCCTTCGGCGTCTTTATCACGATACTCTGCACGTCTTCAATTGACTCGACCTGCATGCCGAGTTTCTTCATCATCGCCTTCATCTGGCGCGGATTGATGTTTCCTGGAAGCATTCTTCTCACTCCCCTGCCGTACTCTTACTGCTCCACCATAATTAAATGCAAGCATCTCTGTTCCGGAAATTAGCGCAGCGCCGCAGGCGAGAAGCCGATCTCCTTCCGCGACAACAAGCACGTCGTCTCCCGCGCGGATCTGCGGGTCAGCGGCGACCACGTGCTTTGCGAACGCGTTTTTTCCCTGTGCGACAAACTCCGCGACATCTTCCCGGATCACCACCCGGTAACCGGGCGCAGGAATTGCATTCAGGAGCCGGCGCGCCCCTTCAATCCCCAGCGTAAGCCGGCCGTCAGATGCCCTGACCGTTGCAAGCCGCACATTGTTAAAAAGAATCTGGCGGACCCGTCCGGTTGTCGAGAGCAAAAATTCACACCCTTCGGGAAAGAGGCTGGTGCCTGCAAGGTTCCCGAACTGGTAATCAGCGATTGCCTGCACTCTCGCGAGCGAACTGTTCTCCGAGTATCCTGTTGACACGATTGACAAACTCCTTTTCTGCTGACTGGGGGATAAACGCTCCGGCTGCGATCTTGTGTCCCCCGCCTCCGCCGCCGTACTCGGCAGAGGCTTCACTTATCGCTTCCTGGAGATCGATACCTTTCTGCACGACTCTCTCTGTGGTCCTCATCGAGACCTTGGTGAGGTTCTTGTCCTCAGGAACTTCGCACATGATCAGGATGGGCTTGGCACTGTTGAGCTTTGAGAGTGCCATCCCTGCCCCGATTCCCACAATGGTGTCCGGGAACTTGTTCCCGACACTGAGGTACTGGACGTTTTCGAGTTCCGTGACCCCGGTTTCGATGATGTACTGGAGCAGATTACGGATGATCGCCCGGTGGTTCCCGAGCATGTGCTCGGCCTCACGATATGCCTGTCCCCGATCGCCCCGGAGGATTTGGCTTCCTATGCCGGGTTTTGTCCATCGGCCGCAGGCGTTCAAGAGCGTCGCGTATTCCTGGGCATTCCGGAGTGGCGTCCTTGGGATCTCATCCGGGAACCGGTAGGTCTCGGCAAACAGCCGGTCGATCTTGTCGCCGTTTGCGATCAACTGTTCGGCAAGCCCCGATATGATCGTGCGGTGGTCTTCATCGGGAAGCTCCTCCCAGACATACCAGCGCCCGTCCGGAGACTGCTGACGGATCCCGAGTTTTTTCAGGAATTGTTTTGCGCCTTCGGGATTGTTGCTGATCCCTTTCACGAAGGGGTCGTCGTTATAGGCAAGGGAAAGGTAGACCGGCCGGGTGGCAGTCCCGTAGCAGTTGAGATCTTTTTTACAGACTTTCACCGATTTGTGCTTCACGCCGTCTTCCACAATGATATCGCGGACCGGGCCGACAAGTCCGCAGGTTTCCCGGGCCATCATGTCGCCGACATTCCCAATCACCGCAATGTTTGCCAGGTCAATGTTTGCAATGTCCATCTCCTTTGCAATAAGGTAAGAAACCCCGGCGGCGCTCATTTTCCCATAGCCGTACGGGAGGCAGTTAACCTGACAGTACGGGACTTCGCAGTCCTGGGTAACGTGGTGGTCTACAATCAATACGTCTTTTTCCTTAAGCCCGCGCCCGGCAAGGAGGTTCTGCTGGCCGGCGCCAAGATCGGAAAAGATCTTGAACGAATCATCGTCCGGCACCTGCGGCATGGTCAGCGGTTCAAGCTGTCGTACAAAAACGGACCGGACCGGGATTTCGGCCCGCAGGATGGCCTGAGTGAGGATAGCTTCGCAGGAGATACCATCAGCATCGATGTGGGAGATGATGGTTATCTCGTGCGCAGCCGTGATCTTCTCGGCCGCTGCCTTCACATCATCGCAAAAACCCATTGACTATTATTTATGGAGTCCCTACAGATGAAGTGTTAGCATATGCTGCCTGACCTGAACGCATGCGCGGAAGAGTACCTGGAAACCGGGATCATTACGCACGAACGGATGCGGGCGGTTGATGGGAATGCGCAGGCACTGGGGGTGTCTTCCCTTCAGCTTATGGAGACTGCGGGCCGGGCTCTCGCGGATTTTGTGAAGTCTTTCTCTCCTGCCCGGGTACTTGTCCTCTGTGGTCGGGGGAACAACGGGGGCGACGGGATGGTTGCAGCCCGGTACCTCCAGCACGGGGTGGATACGGATGTCTGCTACCTGGATCATGGCAAAAAGAGTCCATCCTGCGCAGCCCAGCTTGTGGCACTTTCAGGATGCTGTGTCGGGCTCCACCCGTTTGTGTCGGCCGATGATCTCCGGGCCCTGTCGTCTCTCTTTGGGAAAGCGGATGTGGTTGTCGATGCCCTGCTCGGGACCGGGGTTTCTGGAATCCCCCGGGAACCTCTTGCCACCTGTATTGCGATGGCTAACGCCACAACGGCAAAGATTGTTGCGGCCGATGTCCCGACACCGGGCATGAGAACCGACCGGATCTGTGCCTTCCACCGTCCCAAGGTTGAGGGGTCAGAGGTTATCGATATCGGTATCCCGGTCGAGGCAGAGATCTGCACCGGGCCAGGGGATCTTTCCCTCATCCCGGTGAGGGCCCGGGAGAGCTACAAGGGTGTCGGGGGCGAGGTACTCGTGATTGGCGGCGGGCCGTACCAGGGAGCGCCGTACCTTGCCGGTCTCGGGGCGCTCCGGGCCGGGGCCGATATCGTCAGGATAGCGTCACCGGTCTTTGAACCGGTGCCGGATCTCATCTACGAGCGGCTTACCGGTGATCGGATTGGTGGAGAGCATACGGAGCGGCTTATCGCACTCGCGAAACGGGCAGACGTTGTCGTCTGCGGGAACGGGATCGGAACAGATAGCCACAAGGTTATCCTTGCGGTTGCCCCGCACTGCAAAAAAGCGGTTTTCGATGCCGAAGCCCTCCGGCTTCCTCTGCCGAAAGCATGCGGCGATACCGTGTATACTCCCCATGCCGGGGAATTCTCCCGTATTGCCGACAGCCGGCACCGTCTTTCTGCAGATCCGATGGATCTGTGCGGACGGGCCCGGGCGGCAAAAGCCGCAGCAGGGGATATTGGTGGCACAATCCTTCTCAAAGGGCCGGTCGATATTGTAACGGACGGGATCCGGGTCCGGTTCAACCGGACCGGTGATCCGGCCATGAGTGTTGGCGGAACCGGTGACGTCCTTGCCGGGGTCACGGGAGCACTTCTCTGCCACCTGCCCGCGTTCGAGGCTGCCTGCATCGCAGCGTACGTGACCGGCCGGGCCGGGGAGCGGGTTGTGGAGAACCGGGGCGCCGGGATGCTGGCCTCCGATCTCATGGATCGCATTCCGAAAGAACTTTTCAGGAGACCGTAAGAGACAGATGGAGATAGATGGAATGGTCGAGTTTACCCATATTTCTGATGGCAAGGCACAGATGGTGGATATCAGCGCGAAGGCAGATGTCATGCGCGAAGCTGTGGCAAAAGGAAAAATTTACCTGCGGCCGGCAACCCTTGCCGCAATACGGGAGGGGATGGTTGTCAAGGGAAACGTGCTTGCCACGGCACGGGTTGCTGCCACCCTGGCCGTCAAGGATACTCCCCGGATCATCCCTATGTGCCATACGATCCTGCTTGGTGCAATCACGGTGGATTTCACCGAGGGTGACGGATATATCGAGGCTACCGTAAAAACAAAATCCACCGGCAAGACCGGGGTCGAGATGGAGGCCCTGACCGGCGTCTCGGTTGCCCTCCTTACCATCTGGGACATGGTAAAATCCGCAGAAAAGGATGAGCACGGGCAGTATCCGGTCACCCGGATTGAAAACATTTGCGTTGTCGAAAAAAGGAAAGGGACAACCCCTGCTGCGGCATAAATGCCGCGATACTGCACCCGAACAGCAGGTATCCGGTCCGGACAGGCGTGTGAACTGCCGCGTACTTTAATAGCCGGTCCTGCATATTTTATAAGGATACGGGATTCGTCCCGTTTAAAAGGAATGTAGCCTGTCATGGGCCGAACCTTGAGGTGTTATAACACATGGTAAAATCGATGTATGCATATGTCAGGGATGCATGGGCAAGACCTGACAAGTCCGATGTAAAAGCCCTGCTCTGGGACCGGATGCAGGAATGGCGCCGCGAAGGCAGCGTAACCCGTCTCGAACACCCTACCCGTATTGACCGCGCCCGCTCTCTCGGGTACAAGGCAAAACAGGGTATTGCGGTTGTCCGTGTCCAGGTCCGCCGCGGTGGCCGCCGAAGCTCCCGGTTTGTCCGGGCGCGCCGGTCCGCACGTATGGGTAAAAACAAAAATACCCCGGGAAAAAGCATCCAGCGGATTGCCGAAGAACGTGCATCAAGCCGTTACCCGAACATGGAAGTGCTCAACTCGTACTGGGTCGGCCAGGACGGGAAGCTTAAGTATTACGAGGTAATTCTCGTTGACGGTCACCACCCCTCGATCCGGGCGGACAAGAACCTTTCATGGATCTCAAACCCGACCCACCGCGGCCGTGCCGAGCGCGGCAAGACTTCGGCCGGGCGCAAGGGACGCGGTATGCGGACCAAGGGCAAGGGGACCGAAAAGACCCGCCCGAGCATCCGTTCCAATGCCAACCAGGGCAAATAATCTTATCTTTTTTGTGGCAATGGTATCTTCATGAAGATCACCGATGCCTGTGTCTATCCATATCCTGCCGGTGATTCCTCCGTCAGCAGACTTGCATTTGAGGCGCGTTTCCTTGGTTATGACAGTGTTGTTGCCATCGATACGCCGGCGACAGAACTCTGCGGGGTATCGATCATTCCGGGGATTGTCCTTGCGGGCATCCCGGCAAAAGATGTCCAGAACCGGGCAAAGCGGTGTCGGGGATCGGGCACTGTCGTATCTGTGGGTATTGGCGATAACGGGTTTAACCGGGCGGTCCTTGGTACCCGGGGTGTCCACATTCTCCGGGGGATCCATGCCGCTGACAAGCAGGCGTTCGATCATGTGGCAGCAAAGATTGCGGCAGATAATGTCACGGCGCTTGACATCGACCTGTCCGTCCTGATAACCGGCAGGGGGCATGTACGGCAGAAAGCCATTCACCGGTACCTTGATCTCATGGTTCTGCACCGCAGGTTCGAGTTCCCTCTTACGATATCGTCATCCGCCCGATCCATGCTTGGGATGCGTGCAGTCCGTGAAGTGACCGGCCTGTGTTCCCTTTTTGGGATGGACGAGAGCGATGTGGAGGAGGCACTTACCGGGGTGGGCCGGGTGCTTACCCCCGCCGAACCGGACGTCAGGGTTGTCGGGGTGTCCCCATGAGCATACGTCCGCCCACGCTCCGGGAGAAGAAACGGTATATCCTCGCAAGGCTTGACCCGGCGGGAACTGCAATCGAGGCACGGGATCTCTATTACGTGATGTATGAAGCGGTAGTCTCGCTTTTCGGGGATGCGTCCGCGGCAGTAATCCAGCCGTCGGTGCTTGCTATCGAAAAAGGATATGTGCTCTTCCGCTGCACACGGGGAAACGAACGTGGTTTAGCTCTTGCGCTCTCGACTATCAGCTCCTGCCGGGACTGCCCGGTTGCCCTCCGGGTAATGGCGATCTCGGGAACGGTGGAGAGCCTGCGGGAGCGGATTGCCCTGTTTGAAGAAAAAAAGCATGGACAATCTGATCGGGAGGAACCGGGACAGGCAATATCCGTCCCCCTACCGGCAGAGTCCCCGGTTACCCCTGGTGCCGGAGATGCCTTGTCTCCCGGTACCGATCAGGCCGGGCCGGAAGGAACCGGATCCGGCAACACCGGCTACCGGTTCTCTGGCATCCTTGTAGAGCCCGTTGTATGGCAGGGTCATAAGGTTGATGTGATAGAAAAGGGATTTAAAAATACACACCGATTGTTCTTAACAAGAGAAGATCTGGAGATTATTTATGCAACCACAATACCAGATGGGTTATGACCGGGCGATTACTGTTTTTTCACCGGATGGACGCTTATACCAGGTGGAATATGCCCGGGAAGCCGTAAAGCGGGGCACGACGGCAGTCGGCATCAAGGCAAAGGATGGCATTGTGCTGATTGTCGACAAGCGCGTCAGTTCAAAGCTGCTCGAAGCATCTTCCATTGAGAAGATCTTCAAGATCGATGAGCATATCGGGGTCGCATCATCCGGTCTTGTCGGCGATGCACGCGCCCTTGTCGACCGGGCACGGATCGAGTGTCAGGTCAACCGGGTTTCCTATGACGAACAGATCGAAGTCGAGGCGCTGGCAAAGAAGCTCTGCGACCACATGCAGACACTCACCCAGTACGGCGGTATCCGCCCCTACGGTACAGCACTCCTTATCGCCGGAGTCAGCGAGGGCGAATGCCGGCTCTTTGAGACTGACCCGTCCGGCACCCTTCTTGAATACAAGGCAACCGGTATCGGGATCGGCAGGCCGGCGGCAATGAAACTCTTTGAAGAGGAATATCGCCCCGATCTTGAGATCAAAGATGCAATCCTTCTCGGCCTTAAGGCCCTTCACTCGGCTACCGAGGGGAAATTCGATGTCGATACCGTAGAAATCGGTATGATCGAATGCAGCAACCCGGTGTTCCGGAAAATGGCCAAAGACGAAGTCGCATCGTATGTGGAACAGTTCAAGCAGTGATCCGGTATGATCTCCCTTGAAAATGCGGTGGTCGCCAGGCTGGAAAGTTTTGGCGAGCGGTTTGAAATCCTTGTCGAACCCCACCTTGCAGCCCGCGTACGGCAGGGTGAGAATCTCAATATTGAGGATGTCGTTGCTGCTTTAAACGTATTCGGGAATGCATCCCGGGGCACCCGGGCGTCGGATGAATCGCTTGAAAAGGTCTTCCACACCACGGATTTTGCGACCGTTGCAAAGAAGATTATTGAGAAAGGCGAGATCCATCTTACCGCCGACCAGCGCAAGCAAATGACCGAAGAGAAGCGTCGGCAGGTCATCACGTTTATCGCAAGAAATTCGATCAACCCCCAGACTGGTCATCCACATCCTCCACAGAGGATCGAGATGGCAATGGAAGAGGCCAGGGTCAATATCGATCCGTTCAAGCATGTTGATGAACTGGTCAAGGAGACCGTCAAGGCCCTGCGTCCGCTCATTCCTATCCGGTTTGAGGAACTCAGGCTTGCAATCCGGATTCCGCCCGACAATGCAGCCCGCGCATACGGGGACATTGCTTCAGCATGCACCATGGAAAAGGACGAATGGCAGAAGGATGGGTCATGGGTCTGTGTAGTACGGATCCCGGCTGGCATCCAGGGCGAGTTTTACGACCTCATCAACAAACTCAGTAAAGGTGAGGGCCAGGTAAAGATCCTCAATCAAGTATATTAATTACGATGACAAATATAAGAAGACAGTTCGGTGGATACCCATTATGGCAAGTTCGGACAAATCAGCAAAAGGAAAAGTAACCGGTAGTGCAGGGCGTTTTGGCTGCAGGTATGGACGATTCGTGCGCAAGCGAGTCGCAGAGATGGAAAAGATCTCGAAAGCTTCACACCGCTGCCCCAAGTGCGACACGATGTCAGTTCAGCGCAAAGGCACCGGTATTTGGGAATGCAGGAAGTGCGGGTACAAGTTTGCCGGCGGCGCATTCCAGCCCCAGACCCCGAACCTCCGTGTTGCCCTCCGTGCCATTGACCGCACGAGCGCTGTTGAGGAAAAGACCCAGTAATCCGGGACCCCGACAATGGCAAGTACCTATAAGTGCGCCCGGTGCAAGCAGAAAGTGGAGATCGACGTTAACGTCCGGTGTCCCTACTGTGGTCACCGTATTCTCTTCAAAGAGCGCGGCGCAGCAATAAAAGAGATCAAGGCCAGGTAAAACCATCAGTGAGCCGGGGAATACCGGCAACCATTTTTATTCTTGTTTCTCCCAATAATCCTGCGAGGCATCATACCTTGCCGCAGCATGAAGCGCTTTTCCGGTTTGTGACTGATCATGCGGAAGCGATTTACCGTTCGCTTCAGCCGGAATTACAGGATGAGATCAACCCCCGGTCGGTCACCCGGTGCTGGACTGAGGGATCCGATACCCTAGTCCTCAAGGTGGAGGCAGAGGATCTCGCAGCGATGCGGGCGGCCCTCAACATGTTCCTGCGCCTGGTAAACGTGGCAGACGAGATGCAGCAGGTTGTATAACTCGCCAACTCGCCGGGTTCATTCAGCCTGGCACGACTGGGACGGGCTGCTGCCCTAAAAAAAACCGGGCGTCCGTTCAGCGGGATATCTGCCCGGTATTCGAAATCATTTTTATCGATAGGCACTAAAAAACATACAGGAGAGGAATAATGCAGAACATTTCACCCAAAGTCCAGAACCAGTTCGCGATGCTCCAGCAGGTGCAGCAGCAGCTTCAGACAATTCTCCAGCAGAAGACCCAGTATGAGATGGCCGTCCGCGAGGCCAAGCGTGCAGAAGAGGAAATCAAGGATGCCGCAGAGGACGCCCCGATGTTTATCAGCATCGGCACGATCATGGTCCAGAAAAAGAAAGAATATGTGGCAAAGAACCTTTCAGACAAGGTCGAAACCCTGGAGCTCAGGATCAAGTCCCTGGAAAAGCAGGAAAAACTGCTTCAGGGCAAGTTCGAGCAGCTTCAGGCCCAGATCAAGCAGGCAATAGAGGGCAAAGGCGCCCCGACCGCTGCATAATTTTTTTTGGATTATCAATCCATATCTGCTTTTTTAGATCCCGGGTTCGTCGGGTTTATGGGTTCGCAAAAAAAGGGAAGGTTATACCCGGTTGGTCAGGTTGATTGCATTGACCAGCGCGTCGACTGAGGCAAGAACGATATCGTCTCCGCTGCCGCTTGCATCGTAAATGTGGCCATGCTCGTCTTCGACTGCAATGGTCACATGGCACATCGCGTCGGAACCGCCGCTGATGGCCTCAATGTTGAACTCGGTGAGCCGTATCTTTGCCGGGAGAATCCCGAGGATCGCATTGAGGGCTGCATCCACCGGGCCGTTCCCGACGCTTGAGAAAACATGTTCGGTCCCGCCAACGACCGCCCTGACGCTGGCCGTCGGGATGACATGGTTGCCGGTCATGATGGCAATATCGTCGAGCTGGAATACCTTGGTGCCAATCTCGATGCCCATGATGCTTTCTGCGATCTCGTAGAGGTCGGCGTCGGTCACCCGTTTCCCCTTGTTTGCGATGGCTTTCACGCGCTCGACAATCGCATCGAGCTGGGGATCGTCCGGCGCGATGTGGACGTCTTCGAGCATCTGGCGTACCGCATGGCGTCCGACATGTTTGCCCAGCGTGAGCCTCCTTCGGTGCCCGACCATTTCGGGTGTCATGATGCCGGGCTCAAAGGTCTCGGAACACTTGAGGACACCCTGCGTATGGATGCCGCTCTCGTGCGAGAAGACATTCTCCCCGACAACCGGCTGGGTCGGCGGGATGCCAAGCCCCGAGAAGCGCGAGATCAGACGCGAAGTCTCGACCAGCCGCTCTGTTCTGATCCCGGTATCGATCCCGTAGATCGATTCCATGATCATCACGGTCTGCGCGAGGTCGGCGTTTCCTGCCCGCTCTCCAAGTCCGTTTATCGTCACCTGGACCTGCGACGCCCCGGCTTCTACTGCCGCGATGGTGTTTGCCACCGCAAGGCCGAAGTCATTGTGGCAGTGGACATCAAGCGGGCAGTCTACCTCCCGGGCAAGCCGACCCATCAGCGTTTTCATCCCCGAAGGAGAGATGACACCTACTGTATCCGGGATGTTGATGATGGTTGCCCCGGCCTTTGCCGCGGTGCGGCAGACTTCTACCAGGTAATCGGGATCGGTCCGCGTCGCATCCATTGGCGAGAACATGCACTTGTCGACGTATCCGCGCACGTAGTGTACGATCTCATCGGTGATCGAGAGCACCTGCTCCCGGGTCTTGTTGATTGTGTTCTCGCGCTGGATATCCGACGTCGGTATGAATACGTGGATCATATCGACATCGCACGCGGCGCAGGCGTCGATATCGGCTTTGACCGACCGCGCAAGACCGCAGATGTCTGCATCGAGTCCGAGTTTTTTAATTGCTGCAACGGTATCTTTCTCGGCTGCCGACGATGCAGGGAACCCTGCCTCGATAGCGTGGACGCCGATAGCGGAGAGCTGGCGGGCAATCTCGATTTTTTGTTCAAAGGTGAACGCTATTCCCGGGGTCTGTTCTCCATCCCGTAGCGTTGTATCAAAAACGGTCACATTATTCTTCGCACGGCTATCGGTGAAGAAAACGATCCCCCGCAAAATCCTTGCGAGCCATGCGTTTTACATATGCCTGCGGGACTTATAAATGAAACCCTGCAATTATGACCCGGTTGCCTGAGAATCCCTGATGTTCTGGCATCATTTGCGATATGTTTAATAGTGATTTGTCCCTACATTATTAGGCAGTGCCCCGCCTTAACTCAGCCTGGTAGAGTGCGCGGCTGTAGTATGGTTTGCCAAGTTTGGCAACTGCGCGGCTACCGCGATGTCCCCGGTCCGAATCCGGGAGGCGGGATATACTGTAGAAAAAAGGTGCCCAGGTAGTGTAGCGGCCTATCATGATTGCCTGTCACGCAATCGACACGGATTCGAATTCCGTCCTGGGCGTTCTCTTGTTTTATCAGATTATTGTTTATTAGGAGGTTCTGTTCTGTCTTTTGTCAGGCCAGCTGACGTTGTGTTATTTTTTGAGCAGGTATGCCAGAGTTCGCATGAGTATACGTTTTTTCCGAAAAAAGAGAAAAAAGTCGTTTGGAGACTTACGACTGTTTTTGGTCGTATACTGCAACGGCTGTTTTGAAATGTTCGGAAAGCGAGAAAAGATCCTTGAGATCAGAGATCGGCTTTTTTATTCCTTCTTTTTGGTCGTTATCAAATACCGCGATATGTTTTTGGCGGGTATTAAAAAAGAAACGACAGATAGGTTTCCGGTTATTGTCATCCAGTAATATCGCGCAGTATGTTTTTGCGTCCCGCATAGCAACCCGCGAAGGATCGATGACTTCATGCAAAATAGCCTGGAGGATGTAGTAACCTTCCCATTCATCTGCCGTGGTTTTGACTTTATCCTCCTCCGTTTCTGGTTGATCCGGTTGCCGCTCGGTCGTTGTTCCAAGGGCAATTTTTAACCGGTCGTTTATTTTGTCGGTGAGAAACTGGCCCAGTGCTTCTTTCATAATTCCTGTGAATTTGTCTTTGGCCTGCTGTGTGTATTTTTTCTGATATACCTGCTGGGCAAAATATTTCACAAACTCTTCACTGGGTTTTGCGAATTCGCGGTCGAGTATCTGGATGATCTCCCGCGTGTACTTCAACTGGGTGGCATGGTCTTCCAATTCGTCAAGTTTGATATTTTGCTTTGTGAATCGTTTGAGTTCGGCAATCAGTGGTTCCCTGATATCGAGAAGATCGATTTCAAGGAACGGTTTCTTATCCATTTTATTGGGTTCGTCAAGATCGGTAAAGAATCGGTAAATTATCCCGTTCGTGAGAACTCCCACTTTTGCCGGGGTATCCGTTGCAGTAAAATACCGGTATAATTGGGATGCATGTTCTTTGTTCAAATCGGCAGTGACGGGTTTGCATTCCATAAGAATTGCGGGGTTGCCATCAACCATGATTGCATAATCGACTTTCTCTCCCTTTTTGGTACCCATATCTGCGGTATACTCCGGGTTTACCTCATTTGGGTTGAACGGATCGTACCCCATAATCCTGATAAATGGCATAATCAGGGCGTTTTTGGTTCCCTCTTCTGTCAGGATTTTTTCAGAAATCGAAGGGATATTCTTTGAAAAAGCCAAAATTTCATCAATAAAGTCCATATCAGAATGAGGGGTAAAGGTATATTTTAAATTTTATAAGTTATCTGTGTTTTGTTTTAAATTATAATTTATGCCTCAAAATTAACCTCCCGATAATTCCTGCTCTTTTCTGGTAGGGGGTACCCCCATCCCCTCTTATCCGGAAAAACCCGGGAAAAGTCCGTTCAGTTTCCGGATATGTTTCAGTTTTTCCATCGTAAAATGGAACATCATGCCCGGTTGATATCAAGCCCTGAATTGTTTTCGGGGGAGGGGGTATCCCCCCTACCTCCCCCCGGAAATATTTTTGGAGGGTATCTACCCCCCACCCATTTGGTCAGTCGCAGGGGGGGTACCCCCTCCCCTCTTATCCGGAAAAACCCGGGAAAAATCCGTTCAGTTTCCTGATAGGTTTCAGGTTTTCCATCGTGAAATGGGCCCTCCCGCCCGGTTGATATCAAGCCCTGAATCGTTTTCGGGGGGAGGGGGTATCCTCCCCTACCACCCCCCCGGAAATATTTTTGGAGGGTATCTACTCCCCACCCATTCGGTCAGTCGCAGGGGGGTACCCCCTCCCCTCTTATCCGGAAAAACCCGGGAAAAATCCGTTCAGTTTCCGGATATGTTTCAGTTTTTCCATCGTAAAATGGAACATCCTGCCCGGTTGATATCAAGCCCTGAATTGTTTTCGGGGGAGGGGGTATCCCCCCTACCACCCCCCCGGAAATATTTTTGGAGGGGATCTACCCCCATCACCACAGTTTGCAAAACGTGGGTTCACCCCAATTGCCCGGTGGTAAAACCGGAACCGGTGAGCATTGGGTCTTGTAAATGTGTGCAGGAACGGCTGCCTGCCAGAAAACCGGATAAAAAAAAGGTATGCCGGAAAAATCCGGCTTATGCGAAGATTGAGAAATCGTTCTTGATACGGATAGCTTCAATGATTGGATTCATGGTTGCTTCCGAGACACCGAACTTGTCCATGTACATCTGGAGGATCGTCTTTTCCTCGCCGGCAAGGACACCGTCCGACATTGCAAGGTCGCACAGGATTGCAAGGGTGGCAATCTTCTGCTTCTCGTCAAGTTTCTGATTGATCAGATCGATAACCGCCGGAAACTTGCTCTCCTTTAAAACCTGCATTGCCGTTTCGATAGCCTTCTTATCGCCACGGACAATCTTTGCCAGGTCGTTTAACTCAGACTCTTCGATAACACCGTCAGCGGCAATAACCGTGATAGCGGACAGCACAAGTGCCGATTTCGGTGTCAGTTCCGCCGGCTTTCCGGTTAATCTGTCAAATATTCCCATATTTTTTCACTCCTTTCAAATGTTCTAATATTCCGGGTACTATTTGCGTGCATGATCCTAATTGACCTTTTCTGGGCAACTATCCTATGGGTCAGCGGTCAGTTTTTAATCGTTACCCATTAATTGCTCAAATCTGAACCCTAAAGAAGAATCATCTGCCTTTGAAGGGTGAGCAATCAAAAGAGTATGTGGCGAGTGTATCCTCATCAGATCATTTCATGAGCGCGGCAATGGAGCCGGAGAAATAATCCTCCCTCGTAAAATTCCTACATTTGATCTCATCCGTCCTAAATATTTTTATTTATGATATCTATGTATAATCAACCTGGAAAACGACTATATAGTTTCCGTTTCAACCTGTATTAGTCTTCGAATATACCATTGAGGAACATTATGAGTTTTACAGGAATTACCCCTAGGGTTACAACAATATCCCGTGGAACCGGACGACTGGTATGGATCGCTGCCCTTGCAGCCCTCCTTTTTGTCATGCCGGCGTTTGCAGATTCCGGGATGGGAACCCGGTACATGGCCGGGAACCCTGAATTATCGGCACACATCTCCGGTACCAACGAATTCATGCCCGGCGATGCGTTTGACCTCCCTGTCGTCATTGTGAACAGCGGTCTCAATCAGTTCAAGATTGTAAAGTCCAGTATTGTTGATCCCGGTGATCTCTCTAACACCGCAAAACAGCTCAAAGTAACACTCGGCGCCGGGGACTCCCCCATCAGTATAAAGGC
>JBAZFZ010000005.1:0-78074 GCA_041653075.1 Methanoregula sp. | reverse complement strand
TTTCTCCTGACTTGACTTTCTTAGTTTCGATAAAATTGATATTACAAAACGCTCAGGTACTTTGCAGCTTCTGAGATCTTAGCCGATCTTGTGACACAACCAAAATTTTCCCGGGACGCATGGATCGACAGTTCGTCATGGTTCAGCTGGACGCCGAATCCGTTGAGGGTCATGGTAAGCAGGGCATTCCTCTTTGGGGTATCAAGATTGCAGCCCGAGCGTTCGAGATCTCCCAGTATGTAGCCGTCATCGGTCAGAACATACCCATCACTCTGGCTTTTAATGTAGATCTGGAGATAATCGTTGTGGCGATCAAGGTACGGCGTTGTTATCTCGACCCACTCGTCAACCTGCCGGAGCGTGGTGGTATCCTTCAGCCACGAAAGATAATTATCCAGCAGCCGGTCAACTTCTGCGATCATAAGATGTGTTACACCGCAACCTTCAGACCTGGCATCTGGTCCCAGGTCCTGCCTTCCAGCACCCTGCCGGCGCGTTTTTTGAATACGCCGCCCCACTGTTTGAAAAAGAACGGGACATGCGAGGCGAGGCAGGCATCCCTGATATCCCTTGCCCATTCCTCCTTCATCGGCCGTGCACCGGGCCCTGACTCCCCGCCAACAATCACCCAGTCGATTCCTTCAAGGTTCAGACCCGGCAGCGGGCCGATCAGGGGTTCGAGCGAGAGAAATTTTACCTGTCCACCCGTCTTCCGCAGATCATCGATACGGTACAGGTAATCCTCGCATTCGACGCTTACGCCGAGCCAGACATTCTTCGGGATTCGGATCGTGTCTTTAAGTGCCAGAAGGCGGTCAGACCGTTTTGTCAGCACCTGAAACGTGTGCCACGATGCCTTCCTCATCACCGCAAAGGTCTTTTCGATAAACTCTGTTGGCACCTCCTTGTGGAAGAGATCGCTCATTGAGTTCACAAAGATCATCCGGGGCTTTCTCCATTCAAGCGGAAGGGGGAGCATCCGTTCGTGCAGCGTGACCTCAAACCCGTTCCGGTAGTTCTCCTGGCCCATCGCCTGTAATCGGAGTGCCATCCGTTCCGCGTAGCAGTGCTTACAGCCCGGGCTGATCTTGGTGCACCCGGTGACCGGGTTCCATGTGGTCTCTGTCCATTCGATGCCGGAGTTTACTGCCATTTCTCACAGTGCCTGTTTCTCGTTATTGCTTATTGGTTTTCTCATCAGATTTATGTTTCATTAAAGATAATCGGACATAAATGGAAGGCTTCTTTCACGATAGTGATGGGCTGCTGTATGACCGAGTGAAGTGGCATACCCGGAAAAAGCATGCCTTCATAGAATCTTACCTGAATATCTGGGTTGAGAATGTAAAGAAGAATCCCCCAAGTCTGGACATTTTTGATTTATTTGCGTCATCGGGATTATGTTATTGTGATGAGAGTGCCCGATACGGACTGAGTGAACCGACCTGGAACGGATCTGCAATACTTTCAGCCGAGTGTCTCGAAAAATATTCCAAAGGTCGTACGTTATTCCTCAATACGTATCATGAAAAACCAGAGGTCTGCGGGGCACAGCGGGCAAATCTTGAGCGGCTGCTGAAAAAATATTCTCGAATTACCCCGATCATAATAACTAAAGAGATCGAACCGGCGATAGACGAAGCGGAGAAATATCTTTCTCCGACCTATCCCAGTTTTTGGATTCTTGATCCCTACAGCGCCTCTGATCTTCCGTGGGAATACGTGGAGAGAATCGGCAGGCTTCGAGGAGAGTATTCAATAAAGGGAAATGTCAGGGTCAGAAAGCCGGAGATGATCATCACCCTGATGACCTACGGCCTTCAGATGAATATCGATATTCATCCACACGTTGTGAGTCAGGCTTTAGGAATGGATGAGGCGGAATGGCGACCAAAATACGATATCCTGATGGAGAAATATCACAACACAAGGAAAGCCCTCATCGATCTCTATGCAGAGCGGTTATCCAACCTGTATGAAAAACCGCCAATCATTATTGAAATAAATACGACAGAGGAGGCTGCTGTTGTCTACTGTCTATTTTTATGTACGGACAATAATGCCGGACATTATCTAATGAAACTGAAAGGATTGAAAGATTACACCACTTGGGAATATGGCTGGAAAGCTGATGCAAAGAGAATCAGCGTTGAGAAGCATATCCCGGAAGGGCAGGCGAGGTTATTTGATACTTTTTAGGTGAATTGGAAAAACAAAAAAGATTAAACTGGATCAGATGAACAATTATTTGCCTGGTATTCTTGAGCAAATTTTACCAGATCAAGTGAAGAGTATCTTTCAGATTTTAAGATCGGATACGTTGAATAAATTAATCGGATAAAATCATTCCAATTCAGCCTTTTTGTTTTTTCAATGACATGATTAATTACTTTTTTTTCTTCGGTTGTTAAATTCGGCTGATAGTTTTGATCATTCAAGGTAATTAATAATTTTTTTACACCAAATTGATTCGTCGTATCAACCGAATTGAATATGTTCTTATAATCAGATGCGGTGTCTTGAATGTCTCGCACAAAAGGCCCGAAATCAACAAATCTCCAATTAATGTTTGTAATTTGTTTTCCTACAATCAAGGTATTTTTCCAATCCGTAAGATAAACCATTTTTGTTAATCGGGCGTTTGATAATTCTCCTTTGAAGGGATAATTCGCAATTATATACGCCATTACGTCTTTCAGTTCTGCCATCAGAATCCTTCCTCCTTTGCATTCTGCAATTTCGGGAGGCATGGGTATATTTTTTCAATCAATCTTGATATAAAAAGAGCACGATTCGAGAGAGTAAATACTTTGTGCAATTCATCTTTTGAATATCGTGAGGGATCGGTAGATTCCACGATAATCACTGCAAGGGGATTTCGACTTATTACATCCATTATCCGATATCCGTAATACAATCTTGATTTCATGTTGAATGCTCTTACAACAGTTTTATTGATATTTTCCTGTTTCATTTGTTCCAAATACGTATCAAGATCCGTTTCAGGATCCGCAAAATGGTCGGAAAATCCTTCCCCGTTGTTCCAAGTATAACCTGGGCAACCCTCATTCTCAGTATAAACCCTTTTTCCAAGTTTGCCAAATTCTGGATTGTATGACACTCTCCCGAGTTGAATGAATTTTTTAACCCCTGTATCGTGAATATACAATGAAATTCGTTCATTATTCGCTCCATTCTCTCCAAATTTTAAGGGTCCTGTTGCGAGAGAATGAAGGAGGGCATCTATTGTTTCATAACAGACCTCTACCCAGTCTTTATTTTCTTCGGAGAGTTCAGTGATTCTGGTCTCTAATATCTCAATTTGTTCATCTTTGTCCAAGATCGGAGTCAATCTTTTGATAATTACACAAATTATGAGAACTGAAACAAATACGATCAGACAAATGAATGCTGTCTGAACAATCAACACCTGGACATTCTGATCCTTTGTGATGATCGAGAGAATTTGAGCATTAGTTAACGCGAGGCAAATCGGAATTAAAAATGGAAATATTGTTTGAATTAGTTCAATATACGGAAAAAGGGCAGCCCGGTGCTCATCTAGAAAAGTTGCAATCTCAGTTCTCATTTATTATCGCTTATACAGTCTAAATTATTCATTTGCATTTCCCCAGACATTAATCTTGGCAGCAGCGCATCCCGGATTTGCGCGAGCGTGCGGGACTGCTGCTCATTATTTTCAATCATCTGATCGATTGGAAATACAATCTGTTCGAATTTTTTCACAATTTCCTTTGGGGGAGTGATGCATTCTATCGAATTGAAATCCGTTTTTGCAATGGATCCAAATACCGTCCCTTCGGATTCAAAAAGAGCAAAAATATCCTTGAATGAAAGCATCTGGTAATAAGTAAATGATCGACTTCCAGTCTTGTGTCGAACTGCTGCTACACCACGACCGATACAGCATTTTGCTTGCGCTAAATTGATATCACCAACAGGTGCCCGGACACTGACTAAAGAATCACCTGCTTCAGCAAATCGTGTGGGTACAGTACAATACACTCTAACCGTAGGATAACGGAATCCAAAATCAGTTCGACCTTGGAAAAAGGGCACTCCCTCTCCATTTTCATTGTAAGTTATTCCTGGCGGAGATTGTCCCATTGTTATGATAAAAGACTCAGAGAGCATCTCAACCCCCCACCCCCTCGGCACCTCCCTTCCGTCAACCTCCTCAAACTCCCCCGGAAACAGCGCCGCCGTTGCCGCATCCATTCCTGCCGGCTGTCTGCCCTCTGCCTTCGCCCGCACCGGATCAAAGTCCACAAACCACGATTGGAAGATCGCCTTCGCCATCGCTTCGAGCGTCTCGTTCATCTGCCGGTTGAGCTCGATCTTGTCATCGAGCGAGCCGAGGATGCGGGCGATGGCGTGCTGGGTGGGGAGTGGAGGATAACAAATTGGTATCCCACTCAAAATCTCTGTATTAATTGAGGGCATAGTTGCCCCAACAGCGATCTTACGAACATATTCTTGAAATGTAGGTAATCCCATAAGATAGGATAAAAAAATGGAATCCAGCTTTTCTGGATCAGGACGCACACGCAAACAACGTCCTGAGAAAAGCCATCCGTCTTCTGCATCTCTTACTAATGCGCGCCTATCAACAGAGCCTACACGGCTGAAAATAATATCTCCTTTTTTTATTGAGTACCGTGAGAGACGTTGCCGATCTTCTTCGGTAACTCGCGGTAGATTTTCATGAATAATTCGGTTTTCTCCCAGATGTTCTACGGTCAAGATTGGTGTACCTACAGAAACGTAATCAGAATTATGCAGTTGACTCCCAAAGGGACCTGTCTGTATGCCTATCTTCTTAACACAAAGATCCTCTAGTTCATCCAAATGATATTCCTCTGGAAAAGATCCATAGGGAGTTTCAATCATTTTGCATCCTGACTATTGGAAAAATCAACCGATTGCGACATTTTACCATTCTGATACCATTCTCCCTTAATTACATACGGGGCGTCTAGTGATAGAACCAACAAGAGACCGAATTGATATTTGTCTTTTCCAAGGGGATCCGTGAACTTTTTTAATTTTTCCTTATCTCTATCAAGAAGTTCTCCCTCTTTTTTGGCTTCAATACAGAGAAGATTCTCTGGAATGCCTCTATGATGCACAATGATATCCGGTCTGACCAATCGACCCGCTTGCTCCTTTAGATCTCTACCTCGACGATTATATTCACAGTCAACATCCCAACCTGGAAAATAGGTTTGTAAATAACAAGCAATCCGATGAGTCGCGGCCCGTTCATCTGCACGTAATTCAAGGAGTTGAAAATCTTGTTTTTTAAAATCATCAAGAGCGTGGGTCACACGTTCGCGGACTTCTTCAAATGTGAATGATGAAATAGTGGGGGTCATATTTGCAAGGAAAATCCTAATCGAGAAAGGTTGCCTTTGATCTCTCCTTCCAGCCTCTCCGACTCAGCGAACTGCTCCCCCAGCTTTGCCGTCAGCCTTCCCATCTTCTCCTCGAACGGTTCGCCATCGTCAACGACATCCTCGGCACCCACGTACCGCCCGGGCGTAAGCACAAAGCCGTTCCTGGAAATCTCTTCAACAGAGGCACTCTTGCAGAACCCGGGCACATCGACATATTCCCCGGCCTCCTTCTCGCCCCGCCATGCGTGGTAGGTGGATGCAATCTTCGCGATGTCCTCATCGGTGAGATCCCGGTGCACCCGGTCGATCAGTGTCCCCATCTTCCGGGCGTCGATGAAGAGGGTCTGGCCGCGCCGGTCCCGGAACCGGTGGTTCTTCTTGTCCCGGGTCACAAACCAGAGGCAGACCGGGATCTGGGTTGAGTAGAAGAGCTGTCCCGGCATGGCGATCATGCAGTCCACCAGATCGGCCTCGATAAGGTTCCTGCGGATCTCTCCTTCACCGGACTGGTTGGAGGACATCGACCCGTTTGCGAGCACGAAGCCTGCAATGCCGGTCGGCGCGAGATGGTAAATGAAGTGCTGCACCCATGCAAAGTTCGCGTTACCGGCCGGAGGAATGCCGTACTTCCAGCGGGCATCCTCTTTCAAGCGTTCGCCTCCCCAGTCCTTCGAGTTGAACGGCGGGTTTGCAAGGACAAAGTCTGCTTTTAAGTCCGGGTGCAGGTCGCGGTGGAAGCTGTCTGCATGTTCGGAGCCGAGATTGCTCTCGATGCCCCGGATGGCAAGGTTCATCTTCGCCAGTTTCCAGGTTGTCGGGTTGGACTCCTGCCCGTAGATCGCAATATCGTTGATCCGTCCGCCCCGGGCCTCGACAAACTTCTCGCTCTGGACAAACATCCCGCCCGAGCCGCAGCACGGATCGTACACCCTGCCTTTGAACGGCTCGATCATCTCGACAAGGGTCTTTACGACACAGCGGGGCGTATAGAACTGCCCGCCCTTCTTCCCCTCCGCGCTCGCGAACTGCGAGAGGAAATACTCATACACGCGCCCGAGAATGTCCTTGGACCGGTGCTCCTTCTCTCCCAATCCCAGGGTTCCGATGAGATCGATCAGCTCGCCAAGCCGGGTTTTGTCCAGCGCCGGGCGGGCATAGTCTTTTGGGAGAACGCCTTTGAGCGAAGGGTTGTCCTTCTCGATTGCCACCATCGCGTCATCGATCTGCTTCCCGATTGAGGGCTGCTTCGCGTTTGCCTGGAGGGTTGACCATCGGGCCGCTTTCGGTACCCAGAAGACGTTTGCCGCCATGTATTCGTCGCGGTCCTCAAGTGTCTGATACCGTGCCTGCGGCTCAGCCACATACCATTCGCTCTTGGTATCGCCCAGTTCTGTTTCAAGCGAAACCCGCCGTTCCTCAAAAGCATCCGAGATATATTTCAGGAAGATAAGCCCGAGGACAACGTGCTTGTATTCCGCTGCATCCATGTTGTTGCGGAGCTTGTCAGCGGCAGCCCAGAGCGTTGCCTCAAAACCGAGGTTTGCACCGTTACTATTTTTTGGTTTTTTTGTACTGTGCCGGGCCATAAAAGAATATCAACTACGTCGTTATTCGTTTGTTATCGGGTTAATGATTGTGGATTGTTCTTTTAACGCAATCCTGTTGAGCGGATAGTAGCGATGCAGATCCGGGCAAATCGTTTGAGACCTTCAACACATCGCGTGAAGCTGTGGATTATACAGTACCCGTGCAGATTCGTGAGTCCATTCCTCTACGTGGTTGTGGAATGGTGGAATTTCCCTAACAAAGAGATTGATTCATCCCTGTTTACATTGACAGAATCCTTTCTGAATCTCACCATTTTTTTCAAATACAAGTCATTTCCCTCTTTTTGCACGCCAAACTGCTCCGATCCCCAAACCGGCCTAAACTCTCGCCCGGATTCCAACCCCCCGCTCACCCATAATATCCCGGTCTGCCAACAGGTATGTGTCAAAGGGCGCCCCGAGACAAAGCAGCAAAAAAAGAAACAAAGGAGGAAACAACAATGGCAGATTTCCAGGATGGAACAACCACAAAGACTGCCTACCGCAGGCTCTCGGAGCCGATTGCGGACGTGACAACGTTTAACGCGATTGTCCAGGGCGTCATCGTAACAAATCCCTTCGGGTGCATATCCTATGTATCCGCAGGTGCAACACACCAGCCGGTGGAGAAGATCCGCGAGGCATACACCGCAAAGATCGTGTACCAGGACACCGATGCAAAAGCGGTCGGCTACCTGACCGACCGGTTCCCGACCGTTGCCGGGTACAACGATGGGGCAACCACCCTCATGGCAGCCGCGGCCTTAAACACCGCACACGGGGGAAGCCCGGTCCGGGACTACGACAAGGAGACCTTCTCGGCCACCCTCAGGTGCCACGACCCCAACGGCGAGATCTACCTTGTCCACATCAACCGGGACCGGATCGTCCTGTCGTCATACTCGGATGAAGCGATCCGGGACAAGGTCGAGACCTGGGCCGACACCGAACCGGCGCTCATCTAGGGGTGTCGATCATGGACACGGCAGTTATCATCACCGGTGCCTTTCTTGGCACCGGTCTCCTCGCCTACGTGATCATCCCGGGCCTGCTCGTGATGTGGGACCGGGTGCTCGACCATATGGAGCACAACGAGGACCGGGAAAAGAAGTAATGTTCGTGTGAATGAGTGAAGTCAGCATGCCAACCGGACCGGGGTGACTCCCCCCGGCCGGCACATATTTTTAAAAAAAGCTTTCAAGCGTCTTCTGCCCGGCTTTTACCGCGAAGTTTTCAAGCGCCTTGTCCACCCGGTCCTCGGCAAAATCATACCCGTCGCAGAGCATCTTCCTGATCCCTTCTGTATCCAGTTTCCCCCACGAGAGTTCGTAATCGTCGGTCACGGGCGGATGGAGGAAGAATTCCTTTACCTGCGCCGGGTCAAAGCCCGGGCACTTCTCCGCGAGCTTTGCGGCAAACTCCCCCTTTTGTACGACCTTTAATCCCGTCTTTGCCCCGATCCCCTGCGCCCCCGGGTTAAAGTCGGTCCCCACGAGGATCCCAACCTCTATTAACTGCTCCCGGGTCAGCTTCAGGCCCGCGAGAACCTCACTGAGCATCACCCGCTCCGGGTTCACCGAAACGACCCGGCCCCGGATCTTGCGCTTCCCGCTCACCGTAAGGTTCCGTACAAGCATCGGTGCCCCGAAAAGGAGCGTGTCGTAGTCCTGCGAGACCGCAAACCGGGCGTCGCCCTTCTGCACCATGTAGGCCGCCTGTGCCTCGCCTTCGGTCGGGGCCTGCACGAACGGGATTCCCATGAGGCCCAGAAGTTCTTTAGAGGTCGCGACAATCGTGTCATCCACCCGGGTCGCGGACCGCGCCTGCTTATAAGCCTCCTCCTCATCGCCGCGTTCCACAGCCTCTTTCCACTTCACCCCGGCCTCGTCCCGGCTCTTACGGCGCACCGCGTTCGTCGCACTTTTGAGCTCGGGGGGCTTACCGTCAAAGACAAAGACCGGCTTCACACCCTTTTCAAGGAAGTTTACCATCCGGAAGAGGATGCCCGAGAGATGTGAAGTCACCCGGCCGTGACGGTCCATCAGCGGGGTCCCGTCCGGCTGCCGGATGATCGTTAAGAACTGGTAGAGCGCGTTGTTTGCATCGACCGCAGCGACCCCCGAGAGTCCGTCCCAGGTCACCGGGGTCTTGTAGTCAGCGATAATATCCCTTAGAGCAACACCCATGGCAAGATTCACCGTCCCATCCAAAAATGACGCGGATGATTAGATCCTTATTTGTATGCACGTTTTGAAAATTCAGCGATCAGATCGTCCATATGGTGCGATGCCAGGTCGTACTTCTCTGACATGTGGCCAGATATCTCTTCGAGGTTCGTGCGCAGCATCCGCTCCCGGGCGATCACATTCTCATCGAGGTGCCGGACCTTGATCTGGAGCGACAAAAAGAGCCCGCCAAGCGAGAGCGCCATGAGGGCCGCGGCGATTGCAATGGTCAGATCCTGCCAGAACCGGAGAATGAGAAAAAGGGTCGAAAAGACCATAATGACCGTGAGCAGGATGTCGGGAAGATAATCACGGATATCCATGCTTTTAGATGATGAGAGCACACATCATTAAGCTAACTATCCCTCCGGAGACCTGTATATGGATACCCCGACTGCAAAGTTCAAGAACCTCATCCCTCTCCTTGCAATGCCGGTCCTCCTTCTCGCGGTTGAGATCGGGGCCCTGCTCCTTACGTTTCCCGTTCAGGCATCGGGCGTTGTCGCATTTGACGATCCATCATCGATGGAGAACCCGCTCATCTTTGTGGTCATTCTCCTTGTCTTTACCGCGTTCCTGCTCGTTCTGATCAAGTATAACCTGAAAAAAGTGATCGGCGCCATCATCACCCTCGCGATCTTTCTGACGTTTATCTACATCTTCGCATCCATCGTTTACGCCATTGTGGGGATGACTGCTGCTTCATCATCCCAGTGGTGGGATTTCATCATACCCTCCACAGTGATCAACCCGGAATCTGTACAGAACATCACCGCGATAGCGGTCGTTATCCTCCTCTCCCTTCTTGCAACGGCAGTCCTCTACAAGTATCCCGAGTGGTATGTCATCGACGGCCTTGGGATCCTTATCGCAGCCGGGCTTGCCGCGATTCTCGGGGCTTCGCTTGACGTCCTGCCGGTCTGCGTCCTCCTTATGATCCTTGCCATCTACGATGCGATCTCGGTGTACAAGACAAAACACATGATCACGCTTGCGGAAGGCGTGATCGACCAGAAAACCCCGATCCTCTTTGTCATACCAAAAAGGAAGAACTACTCGTTTATCAAAGAGGGGATCGGGAAACTGGCTGATGGCGGCGAACGGGGCGCCCTTATTATCGGCATGGGCGACATGGTTATCCCGTCCGTCCTTGTGGTCTCCGCAAGCATCTTTACCCACGGGACAAAATATTTCGGCCTCGTAAACCTTCCCGTGATCGGGGCGGTTATCGGCTCGCTTGCCGGCCTTTGTGTCCTGCTCTACTTTGTCCTGTCAGGTAAGCCGCAGGCCGGCCTTCCCCCGTTAAACGGCGGGACTATCCTCGGTTTTTTCATTGGCTGGGCTCTCATCAGCTTTGCGTGAGTCTTCCCAGGCCTTGCGGTAGGAGAGGAGCTCTTCGAGAACCCCGTCCACCCCGTCTTTTGTTTCCGTAGACATCGACCGGTACCCTTCGGCAACGGTAATATCCGATTTGTTTGCCACGATAATGAGCGGCACGCTTACCATGCCTTTTACCTCATCAAGGAGCCGCAGCTGCATCTCCATCGGGTACCCGCAGTGTTCCGATGGGTCAAGGATGAAGAGGATCACGCTTGCGACGTTCATCATCGCGGAGAGCGCCTGCCGTTCGATGGGGTTGCGCTCTTCTGCGGGCCGGTCAAGGATACCGGGCGTGTCCACGAACTGGATGCGCCTGCGGCCTTCCTGGCGGAGCCCGACAATCACGCCTTTTGTCGTGAAGGGGTAACTCGCGATCTCGGGGGTCGCTGACGACACGAGCCGGATAAACGAGGACTTTCCCACGTTGGGGTAGCCCGCGATAACGACCGTAAAGGCATCTTCTATATGCGGCAGTTTCCGTAAGGTGTTCCTGACTTCGTTTAAGTACCGCAGGTCCTTGTCGATCTGGTGGACCATGGAGGCGAGCCGGGCGACCGCCCGCTTCCTTTGTACGAGCGTGTCCGCGGACTTACGGGTCTGGACCGCGATCTCGTGCCCCACCATCTTGGTGTGCTTTGCCGCCCAGCCAACTGCCCCAAGGGACTGCTTGATGTTGTCGATCCCATAGAGGATGTCTGCCATCTCCCGGTAAAATGGCGGGATCTGTTCGAATTCAGGAAATCCCCGAATGACGTAGACCAGCCGGTCGTGGATCGCTGCACCTACAGCACGCACAAATTCTTCGTTTGCCCGATCCTTGTTGTCTTTTTCTTTACGCTTCTTTGCAGCACGGCGAAAGCTCCGGTCAAGGATCTCATCTGCAGTGGGCACTGTTGGCATTCGTTCGAATTCCACAAAACTCCAACCTATATATCCATAGACAGTTATACGTCTTATCGTTATGGAGCTGTCCCTTATCCAGAAGGATATCCTCATTACGCTCATTACCCTCTATCACCAGCAGTCCCACTCCATCAAGGGGGAGGAGATTGCCGATATGATCCTGCGCAACCCGGGTACTGTGCGTAACCAGATGCAATCCTTAAAAGCGGTCGGCCTCGTTGATGGTGTACCCGGCCCGAAGGGTGGCTATATCCCCACCGAACTTGCCTATAAGGAACTCAACCTGAATATTGGCGGCAGCGATTACGATGTTCCGATCAGCCGGGACGATGCGGTGGTTAAAGGGGCACACGTGCAGGAAATAGATTTTACAACCCTCTGCCACCCGGATATCTGCCACGCGGTCATCAAGCTTGTCGGGAGTGCGAAGATCTTCGAGATCGGGGACAAGATAACGATCGGACCCACACCGGTAAACAAGCTCCTTATCCGGGGGGAGGTGTTCGGGAAGGACGAGTCCAAGCAGTCTCTTTTAATTGCAACATCGGAGATGATCTCGCTCCCGAAGCAGCCGATAAAGGCGTACATGAGTGCCCCGCTCAAATGGCTTTCAGGCAGCGCGACAATCCGGGAAGCAATTGCCCTTTTTACCCGGGAGCATATCCACGGCGCGCCGGTAATTGATCACAACCGGCTCTCGGGGATCGTTACGATGAGCGATATCACAAAGGGCCTTGATCGTAACCTCCCCATGACCACCCTGGTGACTGAAGTTATGACCCGGGAAGTTGTGGAAGCACCGTCGGATATTCAGCTTTTTGAGGTGATCCGGCGGTTCAAGGAACGCGAGATTGGACGGCTTATTGTCACCGAGGGAGGAAAACCGGTGGGGATCCTGACCCAGTCCGATATCCTCCGGGTCTTCCCTTCGCTCTGATTTTTCTTGTGATCCGTTCCCCCGGGGAAAACCCGTTTGCAGGAACATGCCGGCTTGAATGCGATCCGACCGGAAGTTCTTGGTGGTGAGATTTGTCTCTTTTTTTAGGATCCTGACGTTTTTTACCCGAATCCTTTGGCCGTCTTCTCCCGTCCGGTTGCGTTAAAAAAACGAATTTGCCTGATTAAATCCAAAACCCGCCCGTTATATCCCTGCGATTTCAGAACAGTTTATATATTAATAAATCGTCATTTTTTGTTATGACTCGTACGTTCGCCCGCAGCCTTTCACGGAAGAAGATCATGAGTAATGACGGGAAGCTGATCGGCGTGCTCAAGAACCTCCGCGTGGATTTCGATTCCGGCCAGGTTCTTGACCTGATTGTCCACCCGGATGCATCCTTTGTTACTGACGGGTATGCCCTGGAAGATGGCAATCTCCTGATTGTCCCGTTTGAAGCGGTAAAGGACATCAAGGATTATATCGTTGTCGACCGTTACCTTGCCCGCAGATAGGGCCTATACTTTTTTACTGCCTTAACAAAGCCATTTCCGTAACTCTCATCCATTACTGCGGATGCTGCCGCTTTTGTTTCCGGGTGGGCATTGGCAAGCGTCACTCCTCTGCCGGCAAGTCGTATCATCCCGGCATCGTTTACACCGTCGCCGATTGCAAAAAAGTCCGCTGGGGAAAGGCCCATGTCCCGGGCGAGGTCCGGGAGGGTATTTCCCTTGCTGATCCCTGCTTCCTGGAGATGGATGGCATACCCGGTATCGATCACCTGCACCGGCTGGCCGGCAAGGATTGAGGTTACGTCTTCAACCGGCACGGTGCGGGCAAAGGCGAGATCGGAAAAACGGTTATCGGGACTATAAAGGTTCAGTTCAGTTCCCTTTTTCCGGTAATATTCCTGGAGTATATCCAGCGCACGGCGGGAAATTTCGTGGCTGCCCCGGATATTGAGGGTGCCGGTGTACCCGATGCGGTACACCCCGCCGTTTTCGGCAATGAATGTCCCCTCAGTCCCGATCATCTTGCACAGGGCATCCATAAAACAGGAAGTATTGCCGCTTGCAAGGACTACTCTTATACCGTCCTCGACAAGCGAGCGTATGCACTCCACTGCCCCGGTGTCGATCCTGCGGGAGGGATCTGTTATTGTTCCGTCGATATCCGTGATGAGTGCTTTTAGCACGGCTTGAGACCTGCCTCTTCTACCATGAAGGGAGCTTCGCCCTCAGGGAGGTTTGGGCTGTCTACGAGGCGGGCGATACGCTTGCCTGCCTTGCTCTTCCGCAGGTAGATACGGAAGGTTGCGGTGTGTCCCACGATATTCCCTCCGATTGGTTTTGTCGGGTCGCCAAAGAACACAGCCGGGTTTGACATGACCTGGTTGGTGACAAGGCCGATCGCGTTATGCTCGTCAATGAGCTTGAAGAGCTCATGCATGTGCCGGTTGAGTTTCTGCTGCCGTGCGGCAAGTGTTCCCCTTCCTGCATACTCGGCACGGAAGTGGGCGGTGAGCGAATCGATGATAAAGAGCTTCACCGGCTTGTCCGTGGTCTTGAGCTCGTTTGCGAGGTCGCGGGAGTTATCGATGAGGAGCATCTGGTGGTCCGAGGTGTGGGCCCGGGCGATATGGATATTGTCCAGGAATTCCTGGGTGTCCGGGACCCCTTCGATTCCAAGGCCGTTGACCATCTGCTCGATACGCTCGGGACGGAAGGTGTTCTCGGTATCGATATAAATGACGCTGCCGTTCAATCCGCCCTGCTCTTCAGGGAGCTGGACGTTTACGGCAAGCTGGTGGACGATCTGGCTTTTACCGGAACCGAATTCACCGTAGAGTTCGGTGATAGCCTGCGATTCAAGGCCGCCGCCTAAAAGGGCATCGAGTTCAGGGACCCTGAATGAGAGCTTCCTGATCTCCTTTCTCTGGTCGAAAATGTCTTTTCCGGTCTTAAAGCCACCGATATCCGCGGATTCGCGGGCAGCCTTGATAATCTTCTTTGCGGTGGACTCCGAGATCTCTGTGATCTCTGAAAGTTCAGCCGGTGCAGCCGTTGCAATGCTCTCAACGGAAAGGTAGCCTGCTTCGCGAAGCTTGTCGGCGGTGGTTGGTCCGACGCCGGGTAAATCTTCAAGTTCCAGTGTTTTGTCAGCCATTTCTTGTTACATCTCCTATGGCACAACAACATTTCAACCCCATGCATATAGCCTCTTGGAGTGCGCGGGGTGAAAGTGAATCCCGGGGTGGTTAGTGTAAGTCCGGTTTACCGAGCCTTTCTTTCAGTGAGGCAAGGCTTACGGTTACTGCGTCCGGTGTCTTTTCTGTGGGCTCTGATGTTTCCGGGATGATCCGGCTCCCGGAGAGCATTCCGGTCACGGAGAGATCGCAGCCGGCAGGAAATTCACCTTCAATGATGTACCGGGTTGTCCCGTCATCGATAAACAGGCAGCCGTTCCCCGGGATAATCGTACCGGCAAACGAGATATGCGTTGTCTCCACCTGCGGCACCGAAAAGATACTCCCCCGGCCCACTCCGAGTTCGATATCACCGGTCCGGCCCGGTTTTGCCGTTGCATGGTAGATTTCCACCCGGTCGCCGGGTTGTACCGCAACAAGCGCATTTTCCCCCCAGAGAACCACACGGAGTTCGTCATTCCCGTCATGGAGGGTGATGTTCCGCACCCAGGATGAGTTCCCGCTCCGGGAGACAAACGACCGGGGGTCCTGCACACTCCTGATCTCGCCTTTCACAGAGTAGATCCCGGTGTCTGCCACCGATCCGAGCGGGGTAAACGGAACCGTGATTTCCTGGTCCGTCAGAGTGACGATGCTTTTGTCGTCGATACTGTAGGCCCTGCTGTTTGAACGGCGGTCCGGTTTTGCCCCGACAATATGGATGCTGCTCCCGGGTGCTATGCCCCGGACAAGGTCCGGCTCCCATGCCACAATACGCGCCGTACCGTCAGCATCTCCGACAACGCATTCCACCATCTCCCCGGTTGTCCCGTCTCGGCGCGAAAACGATCGCAGTTCATCACAGCCGAGAAGGACGACATCAAGATCCACCGGTTCGTTTGAGAGCCCGGAGCCTTTCCCGTCGGCAGTCACCGGACAGGTGATCTCGCAGGTGGCCTTGCGCAGGGCAAGGGCATAGATCTCGTTGTTGCTGTTTGCCGGATGCTTCCCGATCACTTCGAGCACATCGCCCGGTGCAATCTCAAGGACCGCCCCGGCCTTCTCGTCCCAGAGAACAATGCGCGCCGTCCCGGTTTCGTCCCCCACAAGGAGGGTAGCAACCCAGCCTTTCTCGCCATCCTTCCGGTCGAATTCCTTTGGTTCGGTCTTATCGATGACTTTTGCAAAAAACGAAAAAAGACTGGATTTCCCCGAGAGTTCCTTTACCTTGACATGCTGCCGGCCCAGCTCGCCGACAACAAGCATCGCTGCTGTCGGCTCGTCAAGGAGGTCTCCACAGTCGTCAATCTTTTTGTCCACCCGCCGTTCGAACTCTTCCTGGGAGATGAGATCGTCGACCAGTGCGAAGTGGAAGAGTACCACAGGCAGCCCCGCACACTTACCGCTGCCAGGGCGGGCGGATCATGGTGCCGGTCAGGTCGTCAAGGGTCTCGGCCCGCCGCATCAGCGCCTCGTCGTTCCCGTGGATCATGACCTCGGGGCACCGGGGCCGGCCGTTGTACTGCGAGGACATTGCGTACCCGTATGCCCCCGCGTCCAGCACTGCGATAAGATCTCCTGCCGCAAGCTCTGGGAGTTTACGGTCTGCGGCAAGGATATCTCCCGTCTCACAGATCGGACCGGTCACGGTGTAGTCTGTGGTGAGCGGCGCATCTGCACGGTTCGCAACGATAACCTCGTGATAGGAATCGTACATCGCGGGCCGGATGAGGAGATTGAACCCTGCATCAACGTTTGCAAACCGTTTATGGGCTGACTTTGTCGAGTTCACCCGGGTAAGGAGCACGGTCGAGTCGGCAACCAGGAACCGGCCCGGCTCGATCCAGAGCTCGGGGGTGATCCCTGCCGATTTGATGCCCTCAAGGAAGACCGGCATGACCGCATTTGCGTAATCCTCCGGAGTCGGCGCCGGGTCGGTGTCGTGGTGGTAGGGGATGCCAAGGCCACCGCCAAGGTCGAGGAACTCGAGTTTCACGCCCATTGCGGAGAGTTCCTTTGCGATCCTGACCATGACCTCTGCCGCCTTTGCAAAGGGCACCACTTCGAGGATCTGCGAGCCGATATGGCAGTGGATCCCGACCGGCTTTACGTTTTTGCAGGTAAGTGCCTCTTTGTACGCGGCAGGGATCTTTTCATGGGGGATCCCGAACTTGCTCGTAGCAAGCCCGGTTGCGATCTTAGGGTGGGTCGGGACTTCGAGCGCCGGGTTTACCCGGAACGAGATCTCTGCGGTCTTTCCGGCCGCATGGGCCACGGTGTCGAGCTGGTGAAGCTCATCAAGCGAATCCACCGAGACTTTCACGTCATGCCGGACTGCAAGGGCAAGGTCGGCTTTTGTCTTTGAACTGCCGTTAAAGAGCAGCTTCTTTGCCGGCATCCCTGCCTCAAGGGCAAGTGCGAGTTCGCCCCCGGAAAAGACATCCGCCCCGGCGCCGAGCTGTGCGAGTGCCCTCATGACTGCAAGGTTGCCGTTTGCCTTTGCCGCAAAGAGCACCTGGACCTTGTCGTACTTCTTTGAGAGGGCGGATTTGTATGCAGTAAAATGCTCGCAGATCCGGTCCTCGCTTGTCACGTAGAGCGGCGTACCGTATTTCCCGGCAAGGGCAACGCAGTCCTGGCTCCCGATATGGAGATGTCCGCTTTTGATCGTGAGATGCGGGGGAAGTTTCACAAGGAAAGCCTCCGCATCCGTTCGATAGCCTCGCGTATCCGTTCCACCGGCCGGGTGATCGCAAACCGGACATAACCTTCTCCCGCTGAGCCAAAACCGATGCCCGGGGTGACAACAATACCTGCCTCATTGAGGAGTTTTGCCGCAAAGGACATGCAGTCTTTTACCGGCATCCAGACATAGAAGGTTGCCTTCGGGGCCGGAACATCAAAGCCGAGTTCGCGGAGCCCTGCGACAAGAACGTCGCGGCGTTCCTGGTAGATGGCACAGGCCTCTTTTACACAGTCCTGCGGCCCCGAGAGTGCAGCAATCGCTGCATACTGGACGGCATTAAAAACCCCGGAATCAACGTTAGTCTTGACCCGGCCAAGACCGGAGAGGATCTCCTGGTTCCCGACCGCCATTCCGATCCGCCAGCCGGTCATGTTGTAGGTCTTTGAGAGCGAGTGCATCTCGATCCCGACCTCCATGGCGCCTTTTGCTTCCAGAAAAGACGGGGCACGGTAACCGTCAAAGGCGACCTCCGAGTAGGGGTTATCTGAGACTACGACGATATTGTTGTCCGCGGCAAAGTCAGCCACCTCGCGGTAGAACGAAAGGGGGCGATTGCTGCCGTGGGGTTATTGGGGTAGTTGATGAACATGAGCTTTGCAGAGCGGACAACCTTTTCCGGGATGTCATCAAGAACCGGCAGGAAATTATTCCCGGCCAAAAGCGGCATCTCGTGGACTTTCCCCTCAGCAAAGAGGGTGCCGGTCGAGTAGCCGGGATAGCCGGGGCTTGGCGCGAGCACGTAGTCTCCGGGGTTTACAAAAGCCTCACCGATATGCGTGATTCCGTCCTTTGAGCCCATCAGGGCAAGGGTTTCCTTTGCTGCATTGAGTTTGACCCCGAACCGCCGCTGGTACCAGCCGGCCACTGCTTCGCGGTAGGCAGGCATCCCGGCATAAGACGGGTAGTGGTGATTGTCCGGGTTATGGGCGGCAGTGCAGAGCGCATCCACGATATGCGGCGGGGTTGGGAGATCCGGGTCGCCGACCCCCAGATCGATGATGTCAACACCTTTTTTCTGCTGCTCTGCTTTCATCTCATCGATCCGTGCAAAAAGATACGGCGGGAGATTGCTCATGCGTGTTGAGTACATAGATAGTACACGTTCGCTCACCCCGCACTAGTAATTAACGCTTGGTACCCGGTGGGTCCTCCCCTCGCGCCCGGGTTTGTGAGGGAGACTGTCCCGGGAGGTGATGGTTGATATCGGGAAGGCGCGAAAACCGGGAATCCTGCGTGATCTGCCTGTCCCCGGGATACACAGGATTATAGCCCGGCAGAAATACCGGTATACGAGACATCTGATGACAGCGGATGCGGATAACAGACAGGACGCACCGGGAGAGGGCAAAAAAACAGCACTTCTCGTGCTCGGGTGCCCGCAGGTGCCGGTCCAGACAAGTATCGCGTTGTACCTGGCAAACCGGTTTACCAAAGCCGGGATGGCCCCGGTCATCGCCGGGAACAAGGCGGCAAACACGCTCCTTGTGGTCGCCGACCCGGACCGTCGGTACCTGGGGGAGGTCATGGACCTCGACCGGGCAATCGGCCAGATCTCCGAGAAAAAACGCGACTTCGACCGGTGCATCGTCTTTATCCATAACGATGCAGGAGTCAGCTATGCCGCGACCATGGGCGCGATCTCAAAAGCCCGGCTCTATGTCCTCGTTTACGGCGAACATTATGAAGAGATCCTCGGGCAGATTACTTTCCCCTGCATAAAAACCGGGGCAAAGGCCGTCCACAACCCCATGCCTCTCAAAAAAGCACTCGACGAGGTGGCGCCATGGGCTGTGTAGAATCACTCAATTACGAGATTGTTCTGCGGGACGCATCGTTCAGGGAATCGCGGGAGTATATCCGGAGTCATTACCCGGAGTCGATCGATGTCGAACCGGGTTTCAGGATTTTTGATGTGTACGTGATTGGGGTTCCCCCGGTCGCGGTCGGTCTTGACGGCGATAACGTCATATTCCCGTACACCAAGCCCTGCCACGGGACATTCCTGTTAAAGGTAAACGACCCTGAAGAAGCTGCCCGGCTCCGGGCGGAAAAGAAGACCCGGCGAGCCTGAACTCCCGAAGGCAGATCCCGGAACCTCCCGGACAACTTTTTTTAAGCTTCTGAAAACAGCAGGGTATGTACTGCCGGTCAAAAAATGTGTACGCGTTCACCCAAATAATCGGGTTTTCTGAACCTGTGCAACCGGATTGCATCGGGTAACTTTTTTAAAAGTTATCCTATAATACTTCAAAAAATTCCAAAACTCAAGCACATATATAGCACGAGGACTATGGAATATTGTGTGGACTGATGCATATGACGGCTAAAGGGCGTGTTCTTCTGATGGATGACGAGAACATCATCATTGACGTCTCAAAAGAGGTCTTCCGGTTCCTCGGGTACGATGCCATGTTTGCCCGGAACGGTGAATCTGCCCTGAAGATCTATGCCGGGGAAAAGGAAGCCGGCCGACCTTTTGACGTTGTCATACTTGACCTCTCCATATCTGACGGTATGGGTGGCCGGGAAGTCATCGGGAAACTCCGGGAATATGACCCTGCGGTACAGGCTGTTGTATCCAGCGGGTATTCCAACGACCCTATCATGCAGGACTGTACAAAGTACGGTTTTTCCGGAAGACTCACCAAGCCGTACCGGATTAACGATATGAAGACCCTCCTTGAGCGCCTGATACCACCTGCCAGATCCGGTTCAGGGCAGACATCCCGTTTGTGAATCTCTGTTTTTCAGGATGGTCTTTTCAGAGGACTGCCCGGTTCCTGGATCGTATGCATCTACCCGAACCTATAATATCCATCCCGCTGTGATCACACATATCGGAAGGTCGTTTTCATGGATGAGATATCGGTTATTGTCGGGGGAAAAGCTGGCGACGGGATCAGCAATGCCGGGTCTGTCATTGCCCAGCTCTTCAACCGACTCGGTTATTACGTGTACATGTATACCGATTATCCCTCCCTGATCCGGGGAGGCCACAATTTTTGCCATATTCGTGCTGCGTCAGGGCCGGTGGGCGCATACAATCCCGGAACAGATTTCCTGCTTGCCCTCAACCAGGAGACCGTAAACATCCACGAGCCGGAGTGCCCGGACTGTACGGTCATTGCAAATTCCGATCTTGTGAAGGACGCAAAAGGGGGTCCTGCGGTATCGGTCGCATCCATTTTAAAGGTCGAATCAGCGCCGCCTATAACCGGCAATTCTGCGATGATAGGGGCCTTTGCAAAAGCAGCCGGCATTCCCTGGGACACGGTTGAGGTCGTGTTTCAGCGCCACATGCCAAAAGCAGATGTAAACCTCCGGGTGGCAAAGCGGGCATATGATGAAGTATCAACAATCCGGGCCATTCCCCCGCGTAAAGGGGCACCGCATTCCCTTCTGACCGGAAACGAAGCGGTCGCCCTTGGTTTTCTCAAAGGGGGCATTACGACTTATATTGCATATCCCATGACGCCCTCCTCGACCATTCTCCATTTCCTTGCCGCACAGGCCGGGAAGTTCGGGATCACGGTTGTCCACCCGGAAAACGAGATAGCGGTTGCCCTCATGGGGATTGGAAGTGCCGTTGCCGGATCAAGAACCGCAGTCGGCACCTCGGGAGGCGGGTTCTGCCTCATGACCGAGAGCCTTTCCTGTGCGGGAATGATGGAAGTGCCGCTGGTCTTTGCCATCTCCCAGAGGACCGGGCCGTCAACCGGAGTTCCCACCTACACCGGCCAGGCAGACCTGAAGTTTGTCCTTTCCGCAGGGCAGGGGGAATTTCCCCGGTTTGTCGCGGCTCCTGCCGATGCCGGGGAAGCATACCGATGGTCTGCTGCCGCAGTCGATCTTGCATGGCGGTACCAGGTGCCGGCGTTTGTACTGGTCGATAAAACCCTTTCAGAAGGGACTTACAGCGTCGGTTACGACACCCTGGCCCCGCTTCCGGCAGGAGAACCGGTACTTTGGGACGGGACTGCACCCTACCGGCGGTACGCAGATACACCCTCCGGGATATCCGCGCTGGCATATCCGGGCATGAAAGGGGCAATTGTCAAGACCAACAGCTATGCACATGACGAAGACGGGATCACAACCGAAGAAGCCGCCCTCATCGACCAGATGGCAAAGAAGCGGCTCAAAAAAGAAGCAGCCCTTGCCCGCGAACTGGAGCACTACCCGTGTGTCAATGTCCGGGGCCGGGCAGACTCCCCGACGGCCCTTCTCTGCTGGGGCTCGGTACGGAACGCCTGCGATGAGGCAGCAGCCGGGCTCGGCTTCCGGGTGATCCAGCCGGTCGTTCTCTCACCCTTCCCGAAAGCGGCGTTTGCCCGTGCATGCGAGGGTGTGACCCGTCTTATCGCAGTCGAGGAGAATGCCACCGGGCAGCTTGCGTCCCTTGCCCGTGAAAACGGGTTTACCGTTTCGTCGCTGGTCACAAAATACGACGGTCGGCCGTTTACGCCCGCCGAACTTGCGGCAAAACTTCGGGAGGTGCCCGTATGACCCGGAACCTTATCACCGGTGCGCAGAACACCTGGTGCCCGGGCTGTGGGAACTTTACCATCCAGCACACGTTAAAAAATATCCTTTCCGACCTTGAAAAGGCCGGGACATCGCTGGATGATGTGGTACTGGTCTCGGGAATCGGCTGCCACGCAAAGATTGCCGATTACTTCAACATCAACAGCGTGTACACCCTCCACGGCAGGACCCTCCCGGTGGCGACCGGTTTGAAACTGGCAAACCCGAAGCTCACGGTCATCTGCTGTGCGGGTGACGGCGACGCGTATGCCGAGGGCCTCGCCCACCTCATCTTTGCAGCCAAACGCAATATCGACATCACCCTGATCGTCCACAACAACCGGGTCTATGGCCTGACCACCGGCCAGTACACCCCGACTTCCCCGCTCGGGTTCAAAGGAAAATCGACACCGGCCGGGACAACCGAGTACCCGTTTAACCCCCTCGAACTGATGCTTGCAAGCGGGGCAACCTACATCGCCCGGGGCTATACCCGGAAGATGGACCAGCTTGCCGGCCTTATCCGGGGAGGAATTGCCCACAGGGGTTTTGCGTTCATCGACACTCTCCAGATCTGTGCAAGTTTCTTTAACATGACCGAATACTACGGTACCCGGGTCTACGAAATCGAGGGCCACAACCCGTCTGACTTTACCAAAGCCTGTGAAAAAGCCCGGGAATGGGACTACAACCGCGACGCCCCCATCGCTCTGGGACTCTTCTATGAAAAATCTCTCCCGGTCTTTGACGACCGGATCCCTGCCCGACCCCAAGCGCCGGAGGAGCGGGACCAGCTGATCCGTGGCATTTTTGAGGCTGCACAGTGAAAAGTATCCCACGTGTTCCCGGATTGCACCCGGCACCGGCGGTTACCGGTGCTGCCCCCGTCTCTCCGGGATAACAGGGATCGTTCATGGATACGCCAGATACAGGAAAAGGGCCCGCGCTACCGGATGTACCGGGTAACCGGCAGATACCCGGCACTCCTCGTATGACGCTTGTCGTCATCCCCCTTCTCATCTCGGCAATCTGGATTATTGAGTTGTATCTCCTCGTCGCAGACCCCGGGCTGCTCTTCCACTATGACCCGGCCGGCATTGTCCTGTACACCCTCCTTGCCTCGATTGCCGTCGGGATTGCCATCCCCCTCATCCGGATCCGGGTTGCTTTCATGTCCGGGGATGTCAACATGTTCCAGATCGGGTTCTGCCCGGCCCGGCGCACGATACCCCTTGTCATTATCACCCTTGCCGCAGCGTACTCTGTCCTGTGGCTGGTGTCCCCAAGCTTTGAAATACGGGCCGGGATCGTCGGTTCGGCGCTGGTCCTGCTTCCCACCGCGATTGCGGCAGTCATGATCTGCTGGGCGTATTACGGTACCCATATTCAGGCGTATGTCCGCAGCGGCGGGATTATAGTCTCGGTCAGCACCGGTGTTATCCTCACGGCACTTGTCTTTGCCATCACCATGACGGTTTTCTTCCCCGGTATCGCAGCCCGGGAGACGTTTTTGGCATATCTCCTGCTTGGCGCGGTCGCCGCTCTCTTCTTTTTTGCAGCCCGGGAGATCTACTCCACCGTTATCCTTGTCTGTGCCGGGCTCTCCCATATCATCGGCCCCTCGCTTGACCCGGTGTATCTCTCGTTCTCCAGCCCGGCCGGGATCCTCTGCGGGCTTTTCTCCCTTGCCGTTCTTGTCGGCGTCCATATCTGGCTCTCCCTTCATTATACGACAATCCTGGTGGGAAAAACCGGGAAACCGGCCCCGTGAACCCCGGGCAGCTAAAACATCCCCTCCCTATCGCAGGATCGACAAAGCACAAGCCCTCATTACGGATAACGGCAAAGATACCCGGTAGTGATACCCGGTGGACCCGTTCCTCTTTTCCGCCATCATCCTTGCCCTCACGGGGTGTTTCATCGGGTTTGCCTCCGGCTTTTTTGGTGTCGGGGGCGGTTTTCTCATGGTCCCGGTCCAGTTCTGGCTTTTGACCTCCCTTGGCGTTGATCCGACTCTCGCGATCCGGGTGGCATTCGGTACAAGCCTTGCCGTCGTACTGCCCACGGCATTTTCCAGCGCCTACGGACACTACTGCCGGCAGTGCGTGCTGGTAAAACCCCTCATCCTGATGCTCGTCCCCGGCATCATCGGCGGGTTTATCGGAGCGGCGATCTCCTCCCACGCACCGGGCAGGATCCTGGAACTCCTCTTTGGAGCCGTCCTCATCCTTGCGGCAGTCAGGATGTATTTTTCCCATGCCTCCTGTAAGGACAACCGGGTGCCGGACAGCCTGCTTGTCTATGCCCCCTGGGGGTTTGTGTTCGGCCTTGTGTCCGGCATGCTTGGCATCGGTGGCGGGATCGTGATGGTTCCGGTCATGACAACCATTCTTGGTTACCCCATCCGGCAGGCCATCGGGACCTCGACCGCGTTCATGCTCTGTTCGTCGGTCGGCGGGGTCATATCGTATATCATAAACGGCCTGTCCGTTCCCGGCCTCCCCCCGTTTTCCCTTGGCTACGTCGACATCGCGTTCTGGGCAGTCCTCGCGGTCGTGAGCGTCCCGGTCGCCCAGCTCGGGGTCCGTGCAGCGCATCGCATCCCCCCGGACAGGATCCGGATCCTCTTTATCCTCCTCATGGTTGTCATGGGAGTCCACATGATAGCCGGCCTTTATGTAAACAGTTCATGAAGAGGTACCCCATGGAAATACTTATTCGCCGATGAGTCCACACTCTTCCAGTTGAAAAAGGAGAGGACGGAATCGGTATGGACAAGTACGTATGCACCATCTGCGGGCACGAGTACAATCCCGCCAAAGGAGAACCGCTCCAGGATATTCCCGCGGGGATCGAGTTTGCCGCTCTGCCGGATGACTGGACCTGCCCGGTCTGTTTTGCAGCGAAAAACGAATTCAAAAAAGTGTGAGGATCATTATGGTATCGCGTGAATTGACAAAAGATGTCTGGTGGGTAGGGGCGTTTGATTTCGACCGGCGGCTCTTTGATGAGCTCGTCCCGCTGCCCGACGGGACCAGTTACAACGCCTACCTTGTAAAAGGAAGCGAAAAGACTGCCCTCATCGACACAGTCGATCCCTCCAAGGAATACGATCTTATCTCGAACCTGGTCAGGCTCGGGATAGAAAAGATCGATTATATCGTCATCAACCATGCCGAACAGGACCATGCAGGATCGCTTCCGATGGTCCTTGAATTCTTCCAGAACGCACAGATCATCACCAACGAAAAATGCCGGGACCTTCTTATCTCTCTCCTCCATGTGCCGGACGACCGGTTCATGGTAATCAAAGACGGGGAGACGCTCTCCCTGGGCGACCGGACACTCCAGTTCTTCCTTACCCCCTGGACCCACTGGCCCGAGACCCAGATCACCTTCCTTGTCGAGGACAAGATCCTCTTTCCCTGCGACCTTTTCGGGTTCCACGAAGCAACAAGCGAACTCTTCGTGACCGATGAGGCTGCAGCTTACCGGTCGGCAAAGCGTTACTATGCTGAGATCATGATGCCTTTCAGGTCGAGTATCAAGGGATACGTGGAAAAAGTCCGTGGCCTTTCCCCGAAGATGATCGCACCGAGCCACGGTCCGGTCCACAGCCGGCCTGCCTTTATCCTTGACGCCTACGCGGACTGGGTATCAGACACCGTCAAAAACCAGGTCGTGATCCCCTATGTTTCGATGCATGGCAGTACTGCAAAGATGGTGGATTACCTGACCGGGGCACTCGTTACCCGGGGAATCACGGTAAAACCCTTCAACCTGACGCGCACGGACTCCGGTGCCCTTGCCCTTGCGCTCGTGGATGCAGCGACTCTCGTGGTTGCCACGCCGACCGTTCTCTTCGGTCCCCACCCCAAAGTCGTCTGCGCAACCTACCTTGCAAACGTCCTCCGGCCAAAGACCCGGTTTGCCACGGTGATCGGGTCCTATGGCTGGGGTGGAAAGGCGGTTGAGACCATCACAAAGATGCTCGACCATGTGAACGTGGAAATGCTCCCGACCGTTATGGTCAAAGGCGAGCCCGACGAAGCGACAATGCAGGCTCTCGAAGGGCTTGCGGACGATATCTTAAAGAAGCATAAAGAGATTAACATCGTGTAAGAAAGGAGCGACCTTGAAATGACAACAAAAGTTTTTGAAGTCTACAAGTGCAGCGTCTGCGGGAATACCGTCCTGGTTGTCGGTGCAGCCGGTGGCAGTCTGGTGTGCTGCGGCCAGCCGATGGTACTCCAGCAGGAAAAGACTGCCGACCAGGGTAAGGAAAAACACGTCCCGGTTGTCGAGAAGACTGCAAACGGCATCCTTGTCAAGGTCGGATCAGTGCCCCACCCGATGGAAGAGAAGCACTACATCCAGTGGGTCGAAGTCTGCTCGGGGAGCAAGACCTGCATGCACTGGTTCAAACCCGGCGACAAGCCGGAGGCGGAGTTCCCGGTAACCGACACAAATGTGAAAGTACGGGAGTTCTGCAGTGTCCACGGGCTCTGGACAAACAAGGCATAACTTTCAGTCGGGGTCAAAACCCCGATCTTCTTTTTTGGTAATTTTTGCCCTTCGCAAGGGGGATTATTCAGGCAAATCCTCATAGAGCACAAGCGACAACCACATAAGTAATGCACCGCCTCGGGTACCTCTCCACGATCGCCGCGGACCTTGGCGACATCTTTTTCTTTATCGCCCCGATCACCGCAGTCCCGCTTATCGTGACGGTGCTCTTTGGGGAATGGAACCTGTTTCTTCCCATGCTCCTTGTGCCGGTGATCTTCAGCGTCCTTGGGTTTGGCCTCAAGAAGCTGCCAAGAAACGAGCGCCAGATGCGTCTTTCCACGGCCCTTTGTTCGGTCGCCCTGTTCTGGTTTGCGTCTGCCATGGTCTGCGGTATCCCGTTCATACTCAGCCTTGGCATGAGTTTTACCGATGCGCTTTTCGAGGGCATGGCCGGGTGGACCGGGACTGCGTTTACCCTGCTGCCCTCCCTTGCAACCACCCCTTACACCCTCCTTTTCTGGCGGTCATACATGCAATGGATTGGCGGGATAGGGATTATTGCATTCTCGATAGCCCTTGCAAGCAGCACCGGGCTCTTCCGGGGCAGGATGTACCGGACCGAGAGCCGGGAGGAACCGCTTATGCCAAGCATCCTCTCCACCGGCCGGGCGATCTGGAAGATCTATGCCCTCCTGACCTTCATTGCCATCAGCCTGATCCTCTTTACCGGCCTGTCGTTCTGGGACTCGCTCAACCTTGCCATGACCACGATCTCGACCGGGGGATTCTCTGTCGTTGATGGCGGTGTCCTTGCGTACAACAACATCTACCTCACCCTCATCCTCATCCCGCTCATGATTGCCGGGGCGCTCCCGTTCCGTCTCTATTACCTGATCTCGGAGAACCGGCGCTTCAGCTTTTTTGGCGACGAGCAGGTCAAGCTCTTTTTAGTGTTTATTGCAATCGGTACCGCAGTCCTCACCTGGGATCTCATGTTTTTTGGGAACCTCGATCTCCCCATCGCCATCGAGCAGGGTCTTTTTATGGCGGTGTCCTCACTGACCACGACCGGTTTCCAGATCGCAGACCCCCATATCTGGGCAAGCGTGACGCTTCTCTTCCTTACGATGCTTGTCTTTATCGGTGGGGCCGCCGGGAGCAGCGCCGGGGGGATCAAGCTCAACCGGGTGGTGCTCGGCCTGCGTGCGCTTGTCTGGTGGTTCAAACGTCTCTTTGTGAGCGGCAAGGTGCTTGTCCCGTTCCGGAACGAAGGCCGGGTTATCCCCCGGGCAACCGCCGAACTCGAAACCGCAAAAACACTCCTTGTGATCATCCTTGCGGTGCTTGCCATCTTTGTCTCATCGATTATTATCCTCCAGTTCCACCTCACAACGTACACGATCTCCGATATCGTCTTTGAGGTCACATCTGCGTTCTCGAATTGCGGGATTACGGTCGGGTATGTCTCACCGGACATGCCGGTCGTCTCAAAATGGGTCTTTATCGTGGTCATGTGGCTGGGGCGGCTCGAAGTGATCCCGGTTATTATGCTCTTTGCAGCGCTCTTCCACGGTTCCGATTAACGGTAAGGTCTTCTTCCGATGGAACCAGCCGGGTGTTTTCATTACGGCAGCTGAAAGGGCGGTGTATCGGATCCCCAAAACAATTGCATTTTTCTTAACTTCAGGAGAGCTAATATAACGCAAAGTCCCAATAGTGTAGATAATGAAGCAGATCGCCCTGTACGGCAAGGGAGGTATCGGCAAGTCCACGACATCGGCAAACCTGTCGGCAGCCCTTTCCATGGCAGGGCTTGACATCCTCCAGATCGGGTGCGACCCAAAAAGGGACAGCACCCGGATGCTGATGGGTGGGAAACTGATCCCGACGGTGATGGATCTTGTCCGCGAGCGCGGCGCAGACAAGGTAACCCCCGAAGATGTGGTCTATACGGGTTTTAACGGCATACGCTGTGTCGAGGCAGGCGGGCCGGAACCCGGGATCGGCTGTGCCGGACGGGGGATCATTGCCACGTTCCAGCTGCTGGAGAAGTTTGGCACCCTTTCCGCAGATGTCATTGTGTACGATGTCCTCGGAGATGTTGTCTGCGGGGGGTTTGCGATGCCGATGCGGGAAGGGTATGCGCAGGAAGTCTACCTTGTCACTTCGGGCGAACTCATGTCCCTGTATGCCGCAAACAACATCTGCAAGGCGATTGCCCGCCTCTCGGCCCGCCCGAAGAGCAAATGCAGGCTCGGCGGGGTTATCTGCAATGCAAAGAATATGCCCCGGGAAGAGGAGCTGGTTGCCGGATTTGCAAAGCGTGTCAACAGCCACCTTGTCCAGTACATCCCCCGGGACCGTGTCGTCCAGCTGGCAGAGCTGGACAGGAAGACCGTGATCGAGTACGATCCGGGTTCAGGACAGGCTCAGCAGTACCGAAACCTTGGACAGAAGATCATGGAGAACACCCGGTATACCATCCCCGCCCCTCTTGAGATCGATGAGCTTGAATCTCTCGCCCGTGAATTCGTGTAGGCTCTCCGGCTGCACTCTCACGGGAGCGCTCTCGGTTACCACGCATATCCGCGATGCTGTGACGGTTATCCATGGTCCGGCCGGCTGCACCCACCACAATTTTTCGCTTCTCCATGCGACAAGCCTCACAAACGACCGCCTGGCAATTGCCCCGATGGTCTCGACCGGCCTTTCTGACACCGATATTATCTTTGGCGGCGAGGAGACGCTTGCCCGGACCCTGGCCACGGTCATATCCCGCAAGCCCGGGGCAGTCTTTGTCCTTTCCACCTGCGTTGTCGAGACGATCGGTGACGACATCGGGACCGTATGCAGCGTTGCCGGGGAAAAATCCGGCATCCCCGTGGTCGTGATCCCGACTGCCGGTTTCCTTGGCGGGTCGTTCCAGGACGGGGTCAACAATGCGCTTGTTGCCGTTGCGGGGATGGCAGAATGCTCGGTAAACGGACCCGGTGCTGTTTCCTCCTCTTCCCGGTCGGGAATGCTTGTCAATATCATTGGCGAGAAAAACCTTGAGTATGAGGTTGAGGAGAATTATGCCGAGGTCATGCGGCTTCTGGGTATGCTCGGTCTTGCGGTCAATGTCCGGTTTGTTCACGATATGGATGTAGCCCGGATCGGGGTGCTCGGTGCGGCACAGCTCAATGTCCTCCGCGACCCGACCCTTGAGCCGGTGGGGGTGTTCCTGAAAGAGCGGTTCGGGATCCCGTTTATTCCCTCGTTCCCGTTCGGGATGGGTGGATCGGTTGCGTTCCTTAAAGAGATCGCCGCTGCATGCGGGATCGAAAGCGATGCCGCTGTTGATGAGGAGCGTGAACTCCAGGCCGGGATGCTTGAAGGTTTCTCGGACCTTCACGGGGCCCGGGTGTATTTCCGCAGGAACCTTCTCGATGCTGACGGCAGCCGGGCGGCACAGGAAATTGCAGACGCGCTCAGGCTCGATCTTACTCCGGAGGGAAGCCCGGTCCCGATCCCGGTCACCCCCCCGGTAGGGGCCGGGGGAGTACGGCGCCTGCTCCACCGGTGGAGGAGGGCGATCCATGCCTGAGTGCGGAACGCCGCTGTGGCCCTGCGCGATGACCGGCGCCGCAGCCTGCCTGGCCGGTTTTGAGGGGATGCATGTCATCATCCACGGATCGAGCGGCTGCTACTATTATCCGGCGACCGTCCTTGACGCCCCGCTTCACGGGACGTTCATCATGGAAAACGAGGTCGTGTTCGGGGCCGAGGAACGCCTCAGGGAAGCGGTGACCGATCTCTCGGGCCGGGGCGGGAAGATCGCGGTCGTCACGACCTGCGTCCCGGCAATCCTTGGCGAGGATATTAAATCCATGCCCGGGTTGTCCGATATCATTCTCGTGGACAGCCCGGGGTTTGCCGGGGAGCTTGAGGCAGGCTACCGTGCAGCACTTGACGCCCTCCAGCCGGCGGTCGACCCGGGAAGGACCGGGGTCAATATCGACGGAGTCTGCATTGCCGACCCGTTCTACCGGGGTAACCTTGCCGAGATCCGCAGGATGCTTGCCCGTGCCGGAATCCGGCCGGCAACCGTCTTTTCCCGGGACTGGTTCGAGATGGCCGGACATGCGGCGCCGTTTACTCTTGGCACCAACGATGATTTTTCCTCGGGTGTTGGCGACCGGATCGGCGGGACTCTGGGGATCCCGGCGCTCCGGGAAACCTTTGAACGCCTTGGCGACACGTTCGGGTCTGCCGACACAGCCCCGGTGCTTGATGAGCTTGACCTCGAGGAAGAGCGGGTGATCCAGGCCTGCGACCGGTACCTCCGGCGCTACGATCCGCCGTCTGCCTGTATCTTTGCCGGGTCTGCGTATGCCCGGTTTGCCGCAGGTTCGCTCGTGCGGTACCTGGATGCCGATATCCTCTGTGCCGGGACACGGAACGACCCTGATGGCGAACCGGAAGGCCGTTTCCGAATGGAGAAGATGCAGTTCATGGAAGGGATACAGGAAAGGATCGCTTCATGCGACCCCGATCTTGTGATCGGTTCGTCTTACGAGCGGTCCGTGAGCAGCGGCCGGGCGTTTGTCGGGATCATCCCGCCGCTCCAGGACCGGGTCCAGCTCGCCCATGTCCCTCTTGCCGGGACAAACGGCCTGTTATTCTTTATCGAAAATGTCCTCAATGCCTGCATGGACCGGCACTGATCGATCTGCCGCTGTCCGGGCAACCGTTTTTTCAAGGGTTTTTCACGTTTTTGTGGATTTTGTTTCGGTTTTTCACTTTCACCCCGCGCACGGTCCCGGGTTATATAGTGCCGGATGAAGACCCTATGCCAGCGACAGGATGAGTGGTCGTCTATGATGCAGAAAGCAGGGTACATCCAGAAGACGGGGTGCAGGGCGGTCGACAACAGCGGCCTCCAGCACGAAGTTGTCGAAGTGCATATCATGGGAAACCGGTACGCCATACGGCTTGCCGACCTTGCCCGGGGCATATCCGGCCGCAGGGTCGTGGTGCAGGTCGAGTCTCTCTACCGGGAGTGGAACTACTTCCTTGGCATGACCTGCGGCCTTGCGCAGGTATCGGCCTCGGGAAAGGCACTCAACATCGATCTCTTCGAGACCGGGAACTTCACCGTCTCCCTTGCGGCCTTAAAGCCGGTCGTCTACGGGCGGGCGCGGTGCGCAACGGTCGCAAAGATACCCGAACAGCCCGCAGGTACGGTCTGGAAGGCCCGCAGGGAAACCGGCCAGCAGCAGATCAGCGCAGCGGTCTAATCTCCCTGTGGCCCGGTTCCACCCGGTCTTTGCCCCTCAGCTCATTTTTTTCCTAACCTCCATTTCCCTCATCGTTTCCAGCCCCCTTTTCCGGCCCTCCTCTTTTTATCAGGAATTTTCGTCGATGATACCTGCCTTTCGTTCAACATTAATAGTTCCGGATTAAAAGATCAGTACAACAGCAATGGCATCCTTCTTTTGGCCGGGTGTTCCCGGGAAGTATTGGAGCGTGCGACAATGAGCGGTGACGATGAAGGGATATACCGCGAACTGGTCGAAGGCCAGCAGGACCTGGTCGTCAGGTTCAGCCACGAAGGCCGGATCCAGTTTGTCAACCGTGCGTACTGTGCACTTGTGGGTAAGACAAAAGAGGAGCTTGCCGACAGCGTCTTTATGCCGGTGACCGACACGCGGACTTCCGATATCCTGTCATCGCAGATGACCCGGCTCTTTAAGCCCCCGTATGCCTGCATCGTTGACCAGTGGCTTTTAACAAAAGACGGGCGGCGGTGCATCAGCTGGTCGGCACAGTCCGTACTATCTGATGACGGAACGGTCAGATCGATCGTTGCCACCGGGCGGGATGTCACCCGGCAAAAAAAGGAGCGACGCGCGATCAGGAAACGTGACGAAGAGCTGCGCCTGCTTATCGAGAGCGGCGCCCGGATGTATTACACCCACTCTCCCGATCACACGATGATCTATGTCAGCCCAAGAATCCGTGCGCTTCTTGGCTGCACGCCAAAAACAGGAAAAATGGCGTGGACCGATTACCTGACCGATAACCCGGCAAACGGACGCGGGCTCGAACGGACACTTCATGCCATCACCACCGGCCGGCGCGAACCCCCGTACCGGATCGAATTTGCCCGTGCCGATGGCGTGCGTGTCTGGGTCGAGGTTGACGAGATCCCGGTCGTAAAGGATCAAAAGACCGTTGCCATTGTCGGATCGCTCGTCGATGTCACGGAAACCATGCGGGTCGAGGAAGGAGCTGCCGAGGCAGATGTCCTCATCCGGAACTATTCCGATGGGAAAACGGCTGCGGAAAGGCATGGTGTCGGAACAGAAGCAGGCCCGCTGGCCGCGATCCGATCCCTGTTCTCGCCAAAGAACGATGATACGGTACATCCCCTCTCTGAAGATGAGGCCGGGCTAACCCGATAAGACCGGACTTGTTTGTCGGGCCGGTTATAACCCGGGCATGATCCCCCTCCAGAAAACTTTCGCGGGAAATGTGATTGCGGCCAAAATATTTTCGCGCCCGGATCGTCCGGCCGATCCGGCGCAAAACCTGTAAAAAGGGTCGGAACCGGGAAGTTCTCCGGCGAAACAGCAGATTTTTTGGATTTTCCTGTGCTGTCGCATCGGTCGTGTGGAGCGGCCGCGAAAAATTTTTGCGGCAGAATTTTTTTGCCTGAAACATTTCTGGATGCAAAACGTTTCGTCTCGAAACTATTTTTGAGCCATCCCGTTTCGCACTGAAACATTTTTGGCCCCGAAAATTTTGGCGCGAAATTTTTTATTGTCAAATGTTCCGGGTTCAAAACCGGATTGAGGGGGGATCCAGCCGGCCAAAAACCCCGGGGGACCCTCGTAAAACCCTGGTGTTCGTTTGGGACATCACCCAAAAAAAGGGTGGACCGTTTTTGTCGCGAAACTTTTTTGGCCGCATTTTTTCCGGTGCGAAAAAATATTGGCGGGAAAATTTCCGGCTCGAAAAATTATTTGAGCCGTACGGTTTTGCACTGAAACTTTTTTTGCCACAAAAAATCCGGCATGAAAAATTTTCGGGCCAGCACTTCCGGGACATATTTCCCGAAATCAAAAACCCGCAGGTCCGCTCCGGTCGGGAAACCCCTTGTGCGGTTACATACAGGATATACCTGCTCAATAGAACACCATTTTCCCTTAGGGCCCCCGGTACAGAGGAGTGTACAGGAAATATGCAAAACACGTACTATGGAAAACAGGTACGATACACAGAACAGGTATGGTTACCGGCACAGCATCCTGTCTATAACCTGCCCGTTTCAGCAGATATGGCACCCGCCGCCATGCTTATGAAAGTACTGCTGGTGATACTCCTCGGCCCGGTAAAACTCCTGCGCGGGAACGATCCCGGTCACCATGGGCCGGCCGCCGAACTTCCCTGATTTATCGAGGTGTTCCATAAATTTTCGTGCGAGCATCTCCTGTTCATCATCGGCATAAAAGATCACCGATCGGTAGTTTGTCCCGACATCGGGTCCCTGACGGTCACGCTGTGTCGGGTCGTGGGCCGACCAGAAAATATCCAGCAGTTCACCGTATCCGATGATGTCGGGATCGTACCATACCTTCACGACTTCTGCATGGCCGGTTGTCCCGGAGCAGACCTCCTCGTACCGGGGATTCATGAGGGTGCCCCCCATGTAGCCGGCTTCTGTTTTTATAACGCCCCGGGCGGTACGGAATGCTTCCTCTACCCCCCAGAAACAGCCTCCGCCAAATACCGCTGTCCTTTCCGCCATGGCAGTCTCCAAAAAAAGTATTGGCAACAAAATATATCGACATGCTGGTCCGGGTACTGTGCCCGGGGGGAACCCTCATAATTTATCAGAGCACACACTTCAGGAGAAACTCCTGGTCATCCACGATAATCGGGAGACGATTCCAACCGCCTCCCTCAAGCCGGTTTCCCGGCCCAGGGATTGACGTTGTTTTTTTGGGGAGTGAAGGCAGCAACCATGAGGATCCTGTTTGTCGTGTGCGGTGAGGGACTTGGCCATTCTTCCCGGTGCATCCATCTCGGCCATTACCTGGAACTTCAGGGGCATTATGTCAGCTTCCTCGCCTACGGGAAATCGTTTGATTTCTTCCATGACCACGGGTGTGCCAATGCCTTTAAAGGTTGCCGGGAGGTCTGCCTTGAAGGGAAAAACGGTTTTTTCTCGCTCGGGCGGACGCTCTGGTGCTCGAAAGGTGTGATGTTTAACCTTCTCCGGTCTGCCATCAGGGTCAGGCAGGTAATCCGTGAGCAGAAGATCGACTGCGTTGTCTGCGATACCATGTACGGCGGTGTGGTTGCGGCACGGCTCGAACATGTCCCGGTCGTTTTTATCACCAACCAGAACCATTTCACCGGCCCCGGGGGAAGTACCAACCCGGTCTGGGAGGCGATGAATTTCCTTATCCGGCGTTACCTCCGGCTTGCAAAGAAGATTATTGTCCCTGACTACCCGGCGCCCGACACGGTGAGCGCATACAACATCGTTGTCTCCGGAAAGGACAAGGGCCGGTATCATTTCACCGGTCCGTTCCTCGAAGTCGACCCCGCCCGGTACACGTTTTCCCGGGAGACGATCTTCACGAGTTTCGGGGGCGAACCTTACAAGCTGCCCCTCTACCTCCTTTTCCGAAGCATAGCCGACAAGAGAAAGGATCTCTTCTTCGATGTTTTCTACACCGGGAAAATCCTCCCGGAATCTTCGGACAATTACGTCTCCCACGGTTATGTCCCAAACCTTTACGAGCACCTTGCCCGGGCACGGATTGCTATCGTCCATGGCGGCCTGACCACTTTGCACGAGACGCTCCTCTTTGGAAAGCCGGTCCTCATCATCATGGACCCGGGCCATCCCGAGCAGCAGAACAATGCGCAGAAGATCGTGGACATGGGGGCCGGGACTGTCGTTGACGGTCGGATCGTCACAAAGGAGATCCTCGAAGAAAAGATCCGGGAGACGCTTGCGCTCAAACCTGTGGATGTGGGCAGACGGCTTGCCGCGATAAATGGACGGAAGAACGCTGCTGAAGTTATCGAGGCCGTGGGATCTGCGGGACTGGCGGTCTGCGGTATCCGGAAAGATTAAAGGCCGGTTTCTCCAACCGGAGAACCAGTGACTGGTATGGCAACGGTCGGGGAAATACGGGAACTAAACGCTGGTGATGAGCTGGATGTCTGCCCCGCATGCGGGTACGATCGCGGGTTCCACTGCTCGTTTGCCCGGATAAATGCGGGAAAAAACGGAAAGGGGAGTCCGGTCAAGTCCACCCGGGACCTCTACCGGGTGATCCTGGTCTGCCCCGACTGCGGCGCACGGTTCGACATTGGCTGGAAGATCCCGCTGGGCGATGAGTTCCCGCATGTCGTAAAGACGGCGTTCCTTACAACGGGTCTGCCCGAAAAAACGTTGTAAGTTCTTTTAAGAAAATAGTTGTCTGGTGAGCAGGAGTTGGTACCGGTGCAGTGCGTCCAGTGCAAGGGAAAAGGGTTGTGCGGCCTTCCCCGGTGCCCGATCATAAGCCGGTTCCATGCGCAGGTCGCAGTAAAGCCGCAGTCCGCCTACCAGGGATCCGCTCCGTCGGTCTTTGTCGGGAGTTTCGGGTATCCCGATGTTTCAGGAGGGCCGCTTCTCATCAACGATTCCGACCATCCTCCGGACTGGCTGGCAAGAAACCTCGGGATAGATGACATTGTCGGGATCCGGGCCCGGACGATCCGGGGGAGTTCCCGGGCACCCCGGTTCGAGGACAATATCCAGGAGATCGCCCTCTCCTCAAAACCGCTTGATGTGGATGTAGCGTTCGAGAGGCCTGTCTCGTTTGCCCTTGATTTTGACGGGACGGTCGCGCCGGTGGGGTTCTCCGGCACCGTGCAGCGCATGGATATCCTTGGGAACGCACACGTCGCCCGGGTCGTGGACCGGATCACCTCGGACACGGATATCCGGGCAACGGATGCCTGCGTAGAGTTGAGCACCGGGGGTAGCGATGTTTACGGGATCACCCGGCTCATGACCGCCGGCCTCCTTGGGAAACGCCGGCGCCTGGTCCCCACCCGGTGGGCGATCACCGCGGTGGATGACACTCTTTCGACCGCGCTCAAAAAAGAGATCGTCCGGTTCCCTCCCCTCGATGATTACCAGGTCTTTTCCGGTGCCATCTACGGCAACCACATCGTCTGTATCCTTGCGCCGGGTGACTGGCGGTACGAGATGGTCGAGGTCTGGGGGAAAAAGACGCTCTGGGCCGGGGACGAGGAAGTGATCGTGGAGGACCGGGAAGGGATGAAAAAACAGGGATATTCCCCGATATCGGGCGCCTATTACTCGGCCCGGCTTGCGGTCTGCGAGTATCTCAAAAGCATCCGAAGGTCTGCCCGGGTTATCGTGGTCCGGCATGTCTCAAGCGACTACTGGGCACCTCTTGGGACCTGGGTTATCCGGGAGGCGTCGCGAAAAGCGTTCTCTTCCCCGCCAGCGGTGTATGAGTCCCTCGATGCGGCAGTTTTCGGGGCAAATACACAGCTCGGTTTTTCCTCGTGGCTGCCGCACAGTACGCTTATTCCCGAACTTCGCACGCAGCGGACGCTCTTTTCGTTCGGGTAAATGCTCCCGTGAGCTCGCAGGCGGCGGTCGGATTTTATTTGCTCTGGTATGCCTGCGCCGACTTGGACTGGCGCTGGTACCGGTCCTTTATGCTGTCGAGCGTCTCGATCTCGGTTGTGTCTTTGTCGTCCCGGAGCCGGAGGAACCGGGGGAACCGGAGGGCAAATCCTGCATCGTAATTCTGACTTGCCTGAAGTTCCGCGTACCCGACTTCAAAGACAAGCTCCGGTTCGAAGGTGACTTCTTTCCCTTGCGTCGAGATCACCGAGTCTTTAAGGAGCTCGTACACCTCGGCAAGCTGGTCGTCGGAAAACCCGGTTGCTACCCGGGAGAGGGGGATAAGTTTTCCCTGGTCCTGGCAGGCAACTAGAAACGATCCGAAGACATGTGCCCGCTTTCCTTCGCCCCATTCCGCCCCGATCACCGCGAGGTCGAGCGTGTCAACTTCAGGCTTGATCTTAATCCAGTTCTTTCCCCTCTGGCCCGGAGTATAGGGAGAATCAATGACTTTGAGCATGATCCCCTCGTGGCCTGCGGCAAGGGCATCGTTGTACGTTCTTTCGATAATGGCAGTATCCCCGCTCACGACTTGAGGGGCGACAAATGTTGTAACGACCGACTCGAGTTTTTTGCGGCGCTCAAGGAACGGGACATCTATCAGGGTTTCTCCGTCAAGATACAGGATGTCAAAGACATTGGGGATCATCCGGATCTCTTCCTGTGCTTCGGCAATATCGTGCCGGCGCCGGAACCTCCGCAGGACCGACTGGAACGGCATGGGCCTGTTATCCTTGATGGCAATAACTTCCCCGTCAAGGATGACCTCGTGCGTGGTCGCGCTGTCGAGAAGTGCAATGACATCGGGAAGCGCTGCGCTCACGTCTTCGAGCCGGCGGGAGTACATCTTCAGTTTCCCGCCTGCCTTGTGGAACTGGAACCGGGACCCGTCGTACTTGAACTCCGCTGCCACCGCGTTATGATCCCCGACCATCCCGGCGATGGTCCCCTGCTGGGCAAGCATCATCCGGACTGGGTGGAAGGGGGTGATCTTCACATCGCTGAGTGCGGCCTCGCCAAGCGTTGCGAGCCGTGCCACATCCCCAAGGTCGTTAATCGCCTGCATTGCGTGCTCGACGAGCTTTGGATCGACACCAAACGCCTTTGCAATGGCCTCCCGGACACTTCCCTCGCCGACCCCGATCCTGAGCTCCTCAAGCATGATCCTTGCAAGGTAGCGGCCTTCAAGCGGGGAGGCGTCACCCAGGAGAGACATGATGGTCCGGACTTTTACCTTCTGGGAGGTCGCACCCCCCCGGGCCGCGATCCCGATGAGCTTTGTGTAGACCTCAACAAGCCCGAGGTCCTGCTTTGAGAACGAGACCTGGGTTTTTTTTGCAAGAAGTTCTTCGATGGCTTTTCCCACATCACCGGTCCGGTTGATCCGGTCCACGACGACTTCCTTTTTTACCCCGGCAACATGGCCGGTCGCTTCGTAGAGAAGGTTTGGACCTATCCCGAGTTTCTGGGGGCTCCAGTCCGGAAAGATCCTGCCCATAACAAACCGGACAAAGACCGGGAGTTCTTCCGGTGAGAGATCCGGCAGCACCCGGCTGATCACATCGATCATATCGAGTCGGCCGGAAATTCCTTCGAGCTGCTCGCAGCACCGGGAGAACTCTAAGAACAGCATAGTATTTTCTGCACTTGGTTTGGGCGAGAACGGGGATTAACGTTGTGATGGGAAGATAAACACCGGATGGCCTTGAGCAGGGGTCCGGGCTCATCAGTTCCCCGCCGGCATCCGGGTTACAGGAGCATCTGCTGGGGACATTTCGGGCAGGACCCGGTTTGCGAGGCAACGGTCAGCGATTTTTCCTCAAAAAAGAGGCCGAGGCCGTCCCGGGCGGTCCCGTAGGCCTTGTCCGGGGTGTTGTTGATCTCGCTTAAATGGGCAAGGATGATTGACGGGACGTCTTTTCCCAGCGTGCGCAGGACTGCCGCGGCTGCCGGGTTCGAGAGATGGCCCCGGTTCGACCGGATCCGCCGCTTGAGGGGTTCGGGGTACGGCCCGTTTGCTAGCATCTCCGGGCAGTGGTTGCTTTCAAGCACGAGACCGTCGCACGGTTTTAAGAGGCCGAGCATGTGGTCGCTGATAATCCCCGTATCGGTGCAGTAGCCAAGGCGTGCCCCGTCCTCTTTGATCACAAAGCCGCAGGGCTGCGCCGCATCATGGGAGGTCGCAAACGGGGTGACGGCAAAGCTGCCGACCAAAAAAGTCTCCTCGTACCGGCAGGCCGTTGTCCTGAGCGGTTTTGCCGATGTTCTCCGGCAGGACAGGAAGTCCCCGAGCGTTCCTTCGGTCGCAAAGATGGGGACCTCCAGTTTCCGTGACAGGACATCGAGACCCCGGATGTGATCGACGTGCTCGTGGGTGACAATGATCGCGTCGATCTTGTCCGGGTTGCACCCGGCGGCAGCCATCCGGGCCAGGGTCTCTTTTGCACTCAATCCCGCATCGACAAGAATAGCCCCGTCCGGGCTGTCTATATACGAACAGTTCCCTTTGCTCCCACTGGCAAGAATCGTGCACCGCATTCTACCTTACGGTACAGTGTTTTTTCCCTATTAACCTGCGTTCATCGCATCTGTGTCCTTAAACAGCCTGACCGTGCCGGGACCGGTGCACGGGAGAACAGGACAAAAAAACGGGAGACCTAATTGGTCACTTTTTTTGTATCATTGCCTCGTACTCGGCAAGGACCGGGGCAATGGTCTTTGACGATATCGAACGTTTTACCAGCCCGGCAAGTTTACGGCAGTACCGGATATGGCCGATCTGGACGCTCACGATCAATCCAAAACAAAAGCAGGTAACTGCAATCAGGCTGTAACTTGCAACATCAACCATTGTACCGCGCCTCCAGTTTCAGGTCTCCTTTGCAAGTTCATCCACAATCGGGAGCACGGAATCAGCATCCGAACACTCTTTTACCAGGACCATGAATCGATGGGAATACCTTCCGTTGAGGATCTGGATCCCCAGGATCACTCCAATTGCAAACGTAAGAATTCCGATACCGATATAGATGAGCAGATCTGTCAGAATGTCGGCCATGGTGCACCTTACGTGACTGTACATGCCGGCATATAGATAAATTTATTGACTGACTTCAGATAAATCCGGGAAAACCGGTCTCCCCCTGTCAGGGATCTGCCCCGGTATTCCCGGGCAGCCGGCGGCAGGAAGTTGTGTTCTAATCAAAAGAACCATGTAAGGGTAGAGACACAGGTAAGGTACCTTTGGCTCCTTTTGGTGCCCTGCAGCGAGGAACAGGCGCGTGATCGAGACACCACGGATCCCCTTCAGGTTTTCTTTCCAGGAGCTTGCCGGTTCCTTTGGCGATTTCGGGACAATCATTCCTCTTATCCTTGCCATTGCCCTTGTCTCCGATGTTAACCCAAGGTATATACTCCTCTTTTTTGGGATCTGGTTTATCCTGACCGGATTTATCTACCGGCTTCCCATCCCGCTTGAGCCGATGAAGGCGATTGCGGTTATTGTGATTGCCGGGAGCGTGGGAAGCGGTGAGATTGCAGCAGCAGGGATCATCCTCGGGATAATCTTCCTGGTTCTCGGGTACGGCAGGTTTTTTGGGGTCATACGGAAATATGTGCCCCTGAGCGTGGTCCGGGGTGTCCAGCTGGGTCTTGCACTCCTGCTCTTTAAATCCTCGATAAATTTCATCAGCCAGGATCTGTTCTTCTTTGCCATCGGGGTTATCATTATTGTAGGATTTTACCTTTTAGCCAGGTACCGCTCTATACCAGAGATATCCGCACTCTGTGTCATCGGCGCCGGTTTTGTGGGCGGGCTCTGGCTCCATGGTTTCCCTCCCCTTTCCCTGATCCCTGCACCCCAGCTCGTTATACCGATACCTTCTGACTTTTCCTCGGCTTTTGCAACCCTTGTTCTCCCCCAGGTCGTCCTGACGATAACAAATGCCATCCTTGCGACATCGCTTCTCACCCGTGACCTTTTCACAACCGCTGTCCCTCCGGAGAAGCTTTCCAAGACCATCGGCATTATGAATCTCCTTTCGGTCCCCTTTGGAGGATTCCCGATGTGCCACGGGGCCGGGGGTCTTGCCGGGCAGTACCGGTACGGGGCGAGGACCGGGGGGGCGCCCATCATGGCAGGGGTGATCTTCATCATTCTCGCGCTCTTCTTTACCTCGCCGCAGGTTCTTTCCATCATCGCGGTGGGTGTCCTTGGGGCGCTTCTAGTCTTTGTCGGGATCGAGATAGGCCGGCACAGCCTCAAGACCGATTCGATGGTGATTACCGTGCTGATTGCCATCCTCTCTCTCGTCACTTCCATGACGGTCGGCTTTATCGTGGGTATGGCAGCAGCGTACCTGATGCCGGTTATACGAAAACAGCCTCCCGTTCCCTCGTACAATCCCGATGATGTGGCCAAAAAAGACTGATCTTTTCGTAGTTTCCCCGTGTTTTGTTTCCTGCGGCGAAACCTTAACAACCTTATGAGCCGATTTTTTGTGCTATGTGGAGTGCGGTTGATGTCGAAACATGGGTTTCCCGGCGCAGGTCCCAGCTGGACGCTGTCCACGCACCGGTGCACGATATTATAGAAAAAGTCAAGAACGGCGGGGATGCTGCCCTCATCGAACTGACGGAAAAGTTCGATAAGGTGCATCTCGATTCGGTCGCGGTTGGTGAAGATGCCATCGAGGCGGCTTACGAGAAGGTAGACGCACAGGTCACCGAGTGCCTTGTGGAGGCGGAAGCCCGGATCAGCAGGTTCCACGAGCTCCAGCTCCCCCGGGGGCTCTGGCTTAACGAGACTGAACCGGGGATTACTCTCGGTGTGAAGACCACCCCGCTCTCCCGGGTCGGGGCATATATCCCCGGCGGCCGGGCGGCATACCCGTCAACCGCGCTCATGTGTACGGTTCCCGCCCGGATTGCGGGCGTGCCCGAGATCTGCTGCTGCTCGCCGGCGCCGATCCAGCCGCTCACGCTTGTTGCGCTCGATATCGCCGGTGTCCACGAGATCTACCAGGTCGGCGGCGCCCAGGCAATCGCAGCGATGGCTCTGGGGACCGAGACGATCGAGCCGGTCGATAAGATTGTCGGGCCGGGGAATGTGTATGTCACCGCTGCAAAGATGATGCTCCGGGAATATGCGGAGATCGATTTCCCGGCAGGCCCAAGCGAGATCGCGATCATTGCCGATGAAAATGCCGTCCCGGCCTTTGTCGCCGCCGATATCCTGGCGCAGGCAGAACACGACCCGCACGCAGCATGTCTCCTGGTTGCGACAGATAAAGACATTGCAGACAGGGTTGGAGCCGAGGTCAAAAAGCAGTTGGCAAACGCCCCGAGAAAAGAGATCATCGAAAAAGCGCTTGCGAACTCCGGTTATATCGTTGCCTCCGATCTCCGGGAAGCCGTAGCGATTTCGAACACGGTGGCTCCCGAGCACCTCTCCATCCAGGTGACCGATCCGCTCCCGGTTCTTTCCGGGATCCGGAATGCCGGCGCAATCTTTGTTGGACCCTACACCCCGGTTGCATGCGGGGACTACGCGTCCGGTACCAACCATGTCCTCCCGACTGCCGGGTATGCCCGGCAGTACTCGGGCCTTGACGTCCACCACTTCTGCAAGACATCGTCGGTCCAGATTGTCGACCGCGAGGGTCTTGAGTCAATTGGCGATATCATCGAGACGCTGGCCCGGGCCGAAGGACTGTCTGCCCATGCCGACTCAGTGAAGATCCGACGCGAAGGGGCTGGATCGGCCGGCGTCGGGAAAAAGAAGTGTTGAGTTTAAAACACCCGGGTCCACGGGTTACGTCAATTCCCTTTTTTTAAAATAAAAAAATTCCCGGGACTTGTGTCGTTCAGGCTGGTCCGGGTATACCGTTTTCTGTTACTGTTTTTCCAGTCGGCGGATCATGCAGGACCCGCCCCCGGCGATTATAACAAACGCGAAGATTGCGGTCAATGGTGAAAGCGGGATGGGATTTTCCGATGTTTCCGGTGGCAGGAACGTTACATCGGCTGTTGCATAGCTCACCTCGCCGGACCGGAGCCGGTCAACCGGTGACGTGACCACGAACACCTTGTACTTCCCCGGGTTCATGTTCCCAAGGATGACGGAAGTATCCCAGTCGTATGTCCAGGTACCCCGGTCCATGTCCACAGGAGCCGTGGTAAAAAGCCCGTGGCCCGCCGGGATGTTGAGATTATCGAGCGTCACGCCCCGGGAGTCCAGGTCCGGCCCGGTCACAAAGAGGAATACCACAATGGTCTGGATACCGGTCACGGTCCCGGAGAGGGTGATTGTATCTCCGAGATGGGCGATATCGGGCGTTGCATTGATGGTTACTGATGGTGCAGCCCATGCCGGCACAGGTACGATCAGGCAGAGCAGGGCGACTGCTGCGACAACACAGGGCAACCCACGCATACCGTTATCATTCTTGCTGAAACGATAAAATGGTATCACGATATCCGGGCAGGACGTTTGGGATTTTATCGAAAAACGTGGTTTTTTTCCGGTCCGCGGCAGGGTTTTAGAACTGCACGACCATAACGGCTTCTTCTTCAGCCGTGAGGTCGCCTTTGAGGCCCTCCGGGGTAAACGAGTACGCGTTCCCGGGATCGTAGTCATCGTAGAGTTCGCATTTGTCAAGGATGTCGACGAATTCTTTCAGGAAGATTCTCGGGATGACATCGACCCGGCCGCCAAACCGGGTCGTGATCTGTTTTATGAGTGCCCGGACAAACCGGTGCGAGACCCTGTCCCTGTCCACTTCCCGGTAGGCCTTTGAATAGACCTCGATGACCTTGAGCGCGACCAGTTCGAGTTTTTCCGGGTCAAAGCGGGAGAGCAGGATCTGCGGCTGGCGGGGGTTTTTGTAGGCATCATTCTGGACAACGCTGATCCGGTCGTAGAGCGGGGTGACGGAGCGTATCCCCCGCGACCCGTCGAAGAATGCCGGCGTCCCGGTAAAGAGGAAGTAGCAGCGTGGCAGCCTGCCTCCGTCAATTCCATCGATAATACGGGCAATGGTCTGGAAACTCCTCTCCCGCTGGCCGCGCTGGAGCCCCTGTGTCGTTTCCAGCTCGTCTATGGCAATCGCAATCCCGCTGTACCCGGCGCCGTGGATGATCCCGACAAGGCCGGTGAGGAAATCAAAGGCGATGGAGTCGTCAATGTCCCCTTTTATCCCGGCTTTCTGCTTGAAGTCACGTCCGACATTCGGCTCGGCCGCGATCCAGCCAAGTGCGGCCTGTGCAGTCGCAAAATCCCCGACATTGTTTGCCCGGTAATAGGTACGGAGGGCTGTGGCAAGGCCGGTGTTTGTTGCGCTGATCCGTACAAGGGCGGATTCAATCTCGCGTTCCGCGGCTGCTTCAAGGGCTGTGTCATCCTGTTCTGCCTGCGGCCCGGCTGCCGAGATAAGCCGTTCTTCGATGGAAAAGAGCCAGGTGTCCACGATGGCCTTGAACGCATGTTCTTCTTCCCGGGTACAGAGCCGGGAGCAGACCTGCTGGTAGAGTGCTTTTGCCTTGTAGAGCGGGACGGTGGGGGAGACGGTGACATGGGCAGTGACAAACCCTTTTTTCCGCGCAATCTCAAGGGCCCGTGCAACGAGAAATGTCTTTCCGGAACCGTAGTCTCCCCTAATAAACTTGAGATCGCTTTGCCCGAGCGCCACAAAATCGAGCTGTCTGCCGATAACGTCTTCTTCGACTTCGAGGCCGACCGCGATGCGTTCCAGGCCCGCTGCCGGGACGGTCCCCCGGCGCAGGGCGTTTATGATGGCGAGGCTTTCAAGGTGCTGCGGGTCGGTCTGGTCAGCTTCCGGCATATTCATAAACCTCCCCTTCCGGGCTCATACCTTTTTTCCCGATAATCACAATACCTCCCGCTGTGGCTTTCTTTATCAACCGGTTGATGATACCGGGAATCCTCCGGGTCCCAAGCAGCTTTCGCAGGTCGGTCTCGCTTGCCGTTTTGTGGGTGCAGAGGAATTCGACGATTTTTCTCTCTTCTGAAGTGAGGTCGAGCCGGTCCCCGAGCTCCCGGACCGGGTTTTGTTTTACGGCAGGCTTTTTGACCTGTTCTGCGAAGACCGGGCGGTCGATGACAGCGTTTTTCTTACAGAGCGTGAGGAGTTCAAAAAGCCGGTTTGTTGTATCGTTTGCAGATGAGACCGGCAGGACATCGAGCCCGGCAAGGCAATACATTTTCCCCTGGGGGTAGTCTTCCCGCCCGGCTGCCTCCTCTGCAGCGCTCAGGTATGCATCGGCAAGGCACCTGCGCTCCCGTGACCCAAGAATCACAAGTCGTTTTTCAAGGACGGTTATCAGCAGGGCTACCAGCCGTTTCATCGGGATAAACAGGCTGCCGTGTCCGGTGATCACCCCGGCAATGCGGGAAATATCCTCCCGTTTCCTGACATTTGCAAGGATATGGATCATGACCTTCTCGGATTCCATGGTATCCCCGGTCCGGGCAAGGTATTCTGCATAGGGTATCCCGCCTTCCAGGAAATCTGCCCGGTACGCACGGTAGTACCGGTCCCGGGCCTCTCCTGGCTTGTCCGCATATTCCCATGACCGTGCCGTTTCAATCAGGCAGACCGCATGGACTTCGCGGGATAGGAGGGAGTCCATGCGCCCGGCTGCTTCATGAGGTGTCAAACATGTCTCAAGATGCTGGCGGTACGACCGAAGAATTTTTTTTAATGTCCCGGGATCATGGATGTCCGGGAGTTCGTCACGGATCAGGGTCTCGTAGGCAGCAGTGGCGTTTGTCCGGTCGCCAAGACCTGCATAGGTTTCGCATTCGAGAAGCCGCGACTGTGCCCCGGGGGAGATCGCGTTAAGTTTTTTTACCAGGGCAAGCGCCCGGTACAGCCCCTGCCGATCCTGCAGAAAGCCGATGTAGTCCCGCAGGATATCCGGGTCAGGAGTTTCTGTTTTTACAACTGTTGCGTATTCTGCTGTCGCGGTATCCGGGTCTGCCTGTGCAAGGGCCTTGAGGTAAAGGCGGAGAAATATCCTGTCCCCGGTTTCCCCAAAGATGGCCCGGGCCGTTTCTGCCGCAGCATCATTTTTCCCGGCAGCCCCGAGGGTATCAACATATTCCCTGCTCCGTTTCAGCCCGGCAACCGGCAGGGAAAAGAGGTCAAGCGCTTCATTGGCCCGGCCGGTCCGGGTAAGGACACGTGCAAGGTTCAGGAGGTCTTCCCGGTTTTTCCCGGTGTCTGTCAGGCGCCGGAGGACCGGAACTGCGCCTTCGTCATCGTCGTGTGCGCAAAGAAATGCAGCATATCTCCGGAGTGCGTCCTGGTTGGTCAGGTCAAGGGAGACCGCGGCTGCATATTCCGCGATCGCCCGGTCGTCTCCCTTGGTTTCCAGGATCCGGGCAAGGTAACTGTGGACATAGGAGGAGCCCGGTAGTTTTACGGCGAGGTCCCGGAAACAGGCTTCCGCATCGTCGGTCTTTCCCTGGTAAAAGAGGTTTGTTGCCGCAAGGATCTCAAGTGCGGGATCCCTGGTGGTTTCCAGCAGCCGGTTGCACAGGGAAAGGGAACCGGCATAATCCCCGTTTTCAAAGAGCAGGAATGCTTCCTGGCCGGGACCCCCCCTATGAGCCGGGTTCACCGGCCCTTCGTGTGCAGCCTCACCCGGACCAGTCCTGAAAGCATCCGTAGCATATCACCTTTCCTGACCCGGGAATCCCCCTTGTTCTGCCAGGATATCGGGATCTCCTTAATGACACAGCCGTTTTCTGCCATGCGCCAGAGCATTTCGACATCAAACTCAAACCCCGAAGAGATCATGCCGGGTACTACTGCATCGATGGCAGATTTCTTAAACACTTTTGCCCCGCACTGTGTATCGTGGAACCGGAGGCCAAAGAGGATCCGGATGAGCAGGTTGAACCCCCGGCTCTCAATCCTCCGCAGGAGTCCCTGCCGTATCTCCAGTTTTGATCCGGGAACCCACCGGGAGCCGATAGCGGCATCGCAGGAGTCAAGACAGGAAAAGAGCCTGTTCATTTCGTCAAAGCTTGTCGAGCCGTCAGCATCGACGTAGCCGACAAAGGGGGCCGATGCCGCTTTCATGCCTTCAAGGACGCCGCCGCCTTTCCCGAGCCGCCGGGAGAAGTTCAGGCACCGGATCGAAAGGTCAGGGCGATCGTTTGCGATTCTTCTGACCACCTCTGCGGTATTATCGGTCCCATCGCAGACGACCAGAAGTTCCCCGTCGAAATGCTGGATCTCCTGAAAGAGGAACGGTATCCGCTTCTCCTCGTTATATGCCGGGATGACCAGGCTGTATCGTGGACTCTGTGTGGGGGACATGGCAGTGGCAGGTACAATGTGCGGGTGGTGATTACCGTGCGATACCCCGGTTGCAGTGGTACAGCCCGGGGATTTAAGTTCTGTACCTGTTGGCAGAATGTGCCAATAATATTACTGGTGTTTTCCCAGGTGCCGGGCAAGGGCTGTTTCTTTGTGGTATTTTTCTGCGATGGCAAGCGCAGTGGCCCGGAGTTCCTGGTGGTCCCGGATGCAGGTCTCCGGCGGCGGGGATTTTCGGAGGATTGCCGAGGTGTTTTCCGTAATCTGGATGAGTTCCGTAGCAATCACGGCGTTGAGCCAGATAAGGTCGCCAAGCATTTCTTTGATCTCTTTGTCTTCCATAGTGAAACAGATGGGAATGTACCTATTTCAAACGCACGGTACGATCCTGGCATTACCGGCCCGGCTGCCCGCATCCTTGAAAACCCCTTCAAAACCCGGTTGGTTTTCAAACGGGAATCTTAATGCCGTCTCCTGAGAAAACCTGCTAGTGTATCATGAGTTACCTTGACAGTATACGTAAAGACGGGAAGTATGCGAACCCCTTCTTTGGGTTGACCGGGATAGATGTTGTTTTTGTAGAACCGGGCCGGGCATGCCTTAAGATGCCGGTGCGCCCGGATATGTACAACGGGGTCGGCTGGCTCCAGGGCGGGCTGCTTGTGGCGCTTGCAGACGAGGCAATGGCCCTTTCGATCTACCCCTCCCTTGAAGCTTCTGAAGGGATTGCAACCATCTCCGAATCGACCAGTTTTCTCAAAGGAACACAGGACGGGGTTATCCTTGCGGAGGGGCGTGTCATCCGTAAGGGGCGCCGGGTTGCATTTACCGAAGCTGAAGTGCGAAAAGACGATGAAGAAAAGACGCTCCTTTCAAGGACAACGGCATCGTTTGCCATTACGTCCTGCAAATCCTCTTAAAATCGGTCTGGTACCAGGTTGAACTCTGTACGGTCACCACAGCGAAAATATTGATAAAATAAAAAACCGGTTGTATCAACCGGATTGATTACTTCTTTTTGTTTACTTTCTTTTTACTGTCTGGTTTCTTCCCATCATCCGTGTCTTTTTTCCCGGCATTTTTCCGGGTCACATACCAGGCAACCGCGATAATGGCGACTATCACAAGCACTGCAAGGATCATAAGTATCTGTGACTGTTCGGCAGCCGCCTGTTTTTCTGCTTGGGCAAGTTTTGTCGTTGCGACACTGTTGCCGGGATCGCTTGCAAGGGCTGCCTTGTACGATGCAATGGCATCGTTGGTATTTCCAAGTATTAGGTGGGCGTTTCCCTTGTTGATGAGAGCGGTTGTATAATTCCCATTGATGCTGAGTGCCTTGTCATAGGATGTGACCGCATCGCGGTACTGCCCGAGCTTGTACTGGGCATATCCCTTGTTATTCCAGATCATCTCATCGTTGGGGTATTCCTGTATCCCGGTATCGAGCGTTACGATAGCCTCGGAATAATTTCCAAGCTGGATCTGGGCGTATGCCTTGTCCCGGTAGGTATAGAGCAGGGCATCGTTGAGCCGGATCTGGGTTGTGTTCTCGGCAAGGGCCAGGTCGTACAACCCGATTGCGGTGGTATAGTTGCCGTTTCCAAGCGCCATCTCGGCCGCGTTATAGTAAATCGTTGCGTTGTCGGTAAGGGTTCCGTCATCGGCAGCTGCAGCAGGAAGCACAGCGCCAAAGAGGAGCATGCCAAGTATAAGGAAAAGAGCAAAAGTCCCTGATTTCATGGGAACAATATGTACCCCCTCCAGACATCAATCTTCCTTAAAAATAAAAAAAACCTGTCGGGGAGCGCTCCTGGGAATCCTGCATGGGCAAAAACCCGGGAAAACGTGTCCTTTTGATGATTCTGCCCCGCTCTTCTCCGTCGTTAAGATAGTAATAATACATAAGGCGGCACAAATGGTTAAGCAATCGGGGAGATCACGTGAAGTATATTTTTATCACCGGGGGTGTCATGAGCGGCCTTGGGAAAGGCATAACGGCCGCTTCTGTCGGACGGATCCTGAAAAATCGCGGTTACCGGGTCACGGCAGTCAAGATCGACCCGTACCTTAATATCGATGCAGGGACGATGAACCCGGCCCAGCATGGCGAGGTCTTTGTTTTAAAGGATGGGAGTGAGGTCGATCTCGACCTTGGGAATTACGAACGTTTCCTCGATATCGAGCTCACGGCATCGCACAATATCACGACCGGGAAGGTCTATCGTACGGTGATTGAAAAGGAGCGCCGGGGGGATTTTCTGGGTGAAACTGTCCAGATTATCCCGCACATCACCGACCAGATCAAGGCGTGTATCCAGAAGGCCGCTGAAGAAGAGTTTCCAGACGGGACAAAAGCCGACATCTGCCTTGTTGAGGTTGGTGGTACGGTTGGCGATATCGAGAGCATGCCTTTTCTGGAAGCAGTCAGGCAGATGCGGGGGGAGGTTTCCGATAACGACTATGTCCTGATCCATGTCACGCTGGTGCCCGAGGATGCGATGGGCGATCTCAAAACAAAACCCACCCAGCACTCGGTAAAGGCCCTGCGGGAACTTGGGCTGTATGCAGATATCATTGTCGGACGGAGCGATCGGGTGATTGGCGCGAACACCAAGCGCAAGATTTCATCGTTCTGCGATCTCCCGATCAATGCTGTCATATCTGCGGCAACCGCCCGCGATACCTACGAAGTCCCCATGGAGATGGAAAAGGAGGGTATTGCCGATGTGCTTTCGACCCACCTGGGCCTCGAAAAAAAGGAGACCGACCCGGCCTGGTACCGGGTGGTTACACGGGAATACACGAACCGGGTGACGGTTGCTATCGTGAGCAAGTACGGGATCGAAGATGTGTATATCAGCATCAAGGAAGCCCTCAAGCATGCCGGGCGGTCTCTCTCAACCGAGGTTAAGATTGCATGGCTTGATGCGGAGCGGTATGAGCGCTGTCAGCTCAAGGATTACGATGGCATACTTATCCCCGGGGGATTCGGGAAGCGTGGAATCGAAGGAAAGATCGAGGCAATCCAGTTTGCCCGCGAAAACAGGGTGCCATTTCTCGGTCTTTGTCTCGGGTTCCAGCTTGCGACAATAGAGTTTGCCCGGCACAAGTGCGGGGTAGATAATGCGACGAGCGAAGAGTTTGGGGAAGGTTCGCATGTGATTGCGCTTCTCCCTGAACAGGAGAATGTTACGAACCTCGGCGGAACAATGCGGCTCGGGGATTATACGTCAGATATCCGGGACGGGACCCTTGCGATGAAACTCTACGGGAAATCCCAGATCGTGGAGCGCCACCGGCACCGGTACGAGGTAAACCCGGAGTATATCGGGAAGCTCGAAAAGGAAGGACTGGTCTTTTCGGCTACAAACGCAAACCGGATGGAATGCCTGGAACTCCCCGACCACCCGTTCTTCTTTGCGACCCAGTTCCATCCCGAGTTCAAATCCCGCCCGACCCGGCCGTCGCCGCCATATCTTGGCTTTGTCGAGGCATGCAGGGCAAACAAGCGGACAAAATAGGCAGGCAGCATCCATGGTAAAAACAGAGAAATTTATCCCCCGGGCAATCGAGGAGATTCAAAAAGCGGTTGGTACGGAGAAAGTCGTGATGGCGCTTTCCGGCGGTGTCGACAGCTCGGTCTGTGCAGCCCTTGCTGCACGGGCTATCGGCGACCGTCTCATCCCGATCTATATCGATACCGGTCTGATGAGAAAAGGGGAGACCGAACGGATAAAAACGGTCTTTTCCGGTATGAAGCTTCAGGTCATCGATGCCAGTGACGAGTTCCTTGCAGCTCTTGTGGGAATCACCGACCCCGAGAAGAAGCGCAAGGCAATCGGCGAGCGGTTCATCCGGGTCTTCGAGCGCGAAGCAAAGAAGTCCGGTGCGACCTGCCTTTTACAGGGCACGATTTACCCGGACCGGATCGAGAGCGAAGGCGGGATCAAAAGCCACCACAACGTGGGTGGAATGCCGCTTGAAATAGCATTTACCAGGGTCATCGAGCCGCTCCGCGATCTCTACAAGGATGAGGTTCGGGATGTTGCCGGTGTGCTTGGCCTGCCAAAAGAGATCCAGGAGAGAATGCCATTTCCCGGCCCAGGCCTTGCTGTAAGAATCCTCGGTGAAGTGACAAAAGATAAGGTCGAGGTAGTACGCGAGGCCAACTGGATCGCCGAATCCGAGCTTGTCGAGCAGTATCATCCGTGGCAGTGCTTTGCTGCCCTCATCGGTCTTGGGACCGGGGTCAAGGGAGACAACCGGATCCTCGGGTGGATTGTTGCTATCCGGGCGGTCAACTCCCGGGATGGCATGACCGCCGATCCCCTGGAGATCCCGTTTGCCGATCTCACGAGAATCGGTGCGAGAATCACGTCGGAGATCCCAAGCGTCGCCCGGGTGGTCTACGATATCACGGCAAAACCGCCGGCAACCATCGAATATGAATAAAGGATTGAAAAATACGGATACAATCCTCGAAAACAACCCCCTTAAATGAACTAAAAAAACGTGAAGAAAAATTGTGATGCCCTATGAAAAATATCGATATTACCAGCCAGTACAAGGCGCTTGACAACCAGTACTATATGCCTGCCTTCTCGCGGAACATGGCTATTGTCCGGGGGAAAGGCGCAAAAGTCTGGGACGGGACCGGGAAAGAGTACATCGACTGCGTAGCCGGGATAGCCGTCTGCAGCACGGGTCACTGCCACCCGGAAGTCGTAAAGGCGATCTGCGACCAGGCACACGAACTCATCCACTGCTCAAACCTCTATTATGTCCCCAACCAGGGTGAGCTCGCAAAGAGGGTCGTGGAGATTACGGGCCTTAAAAAAGCGTTCTTTGCAAACTCCGGGGCCGAGGCAAGCGACGGTGCCCTCAAGCTTGCCCGGGTCAGGACAAAAAAGAAGAAATTCGTTGCTTTCACCCACGGGTTCCATGGCCGGACCATCGGGTCGCTTGCCGTTACGCACAAGCCTGCTGCACGCGAACCTTTCGAACCCCTTGGTCTCCCGGTGACCTTTGTTGAGTACGGGAACCTCGAAGCGTTAAAGAAGGTAGTTGACAATGACACTGCCGCAGTTATCGTGGAACCTATCCAGGGTGAAGCCGGTGTCATCATCCCGGAGAACAGCTTCTTTGAAGGGATCCGTGAGATCTGCGACAAGACCGGGACGCTTATGATCGTGGACGAAGTCCAGACCGGCATGGGGCGGACCGGCAAGTGGCTTGCGATCCAGCACACAAAGGTCCAGCCGGATATCGTGACGCTTGCAAAGGGGATTGCGAGTGGTTTTCCTATGGGTGCGCTTGTGGCACGGGACGGCCTCGAATTTCAGAAAGGTGAGCACGGAAGCACGTTCGCCGGCGGCCCGCTTGCCTGTGCGGCAGGACTTGCCACTATCGGTGTCCTTGAAAAGATCCTGCCGGATGTCACCCGCAAGGGTGAACTGTTCCGCTCTGGGCTTGCACGGTACAACCCCAGAGTCCGCGGCCTCATGATCGGGATCTCGGTCGGGGAGAAGTGTCCCGAGGTCCAGAAAGAGTGCGCAGAGAACGGAGTTATCGTCAACTGTGCAGCGGGTGGCAACCTGCGTCTTGTCCCGCCCCTTGTAATCTCCGATGAAGAGATTGAGCGTGCGGTGAAGGTGATCGATGGAGCGCTTGGTAAGGTCATGCTATAAGCAGGGCGGATATGTTTTCGCAAAGAAGGCGGGAGGCCATTCATACGGTCAGGGCGACGGTCGTGTCGCCCGGCTTGCCAGCAACGAGAACCCCGAAGGTCCGTCGCCGGCAGCGGTAAATGCAGCGCAGCAGGCACTCCTTTCGGTCAACCGGTATCCGGATGAGCGGGTGGATGTTCTTGTATCCGCTCTCCGTGAATATTACGGTGATTACACGTTTGTCACCGGGGTCGGGATGGACGGGGTCATCGAGACCCTGATGCGGACACTTGTCGATCCCGGGGACGGCGTGGCGATATCGTCCCCGACATTCTCGTTTTACGGGCTTGCAGCACAGGCACAGGGCGCTAAGGTGACGCCTGTCCCGCGCCGGCCGGATTTCTCGGTTGATACCGACGCCCTCATCAGGGCCGGAAAGAACGCAAAAATAATCGTTCTCTGTTCACCCAACAACCCCTCCGGCAATGCAACATCTGCTGATGAGGTTGCCCGGGTGCTTGACGAGGTAAATGGCGTGCTTTTCCTCGACAACGCATATATCGAGTTTTCCGGGATCGATTACCTGCCCCTGATGCGGAAGTACGAGAACCTGGTCATCGGGAGAACCTTCTCGAAGGTTTACTCACTTGCCGGCCTCCGGATCGGGTATGCGTTTATCCCGGCCTGGCTCCAGCCGTTCTACCTGCGGGCGGGAACGCCCTTTACGGTAAATTCTGTATCCGCGGCAGCAGCAGCAGCAGCACTTTCCGATCGGGATCATGCAACCCGTTACATTGCACAGGTACAGATCTGGAGGAAGCGGTTTGCCGCTGAACTGAAATACCCGGTGCTCCCGTCCGATGCAAACTTCGTGATGGTTGATGTTTCACCGCTCACAAGCGATGAGGTCGTGGAGAAGCTTGCGGACCGGGGTGTCCTTGTCCGGTCGTGCAGAAGTTTTACGGGGCTTGCTGACCACTATATCCGGGTGAGTGTCGGGGAAGACTGGGAGAACGAGCGGTTTATCCGGGAGTTAAACGCGTTATGATGTGCGGCATCACCGGCACCCCCGGGACCGGGAAATCGACGGTGGCAAGAGAGCTTGCACAGCGCGGGCACCGGGTTGTCCATATATCAGATATCGTACAACCCTACGAGACCGGCCGCGATCCGGACCGGGACACGCAGCTTGTCGATACCGACCGGATGGCAGACGAGCTTGAGCCATTTGATGGTTTTATCGAGGGTCACTTCGCCCACCTGATGCCCTGCGACAAGATTGTCGTCCTGCGCCTCCGGCCCGATGAGCTCTCCGTCCGGCTTACCTCCCGGGGATATGCAAAGGAGAAGATCCGGGAGAATCGCGAAGCCGAAGCACTTGATGTCTGCCTTGTCGAAACCGTGGAGCAGTTTGACCCGGACCAGATCCTCGAGATCGATACCACCGGCATGAGCGTGAAAGACTGTGCTGATACTATCGAACGGTTTTACCGGGGAGAGATTCCGGCGGCCTTCGGAAGTCTTGACTGGTCGATGTTTGTCGAGGTGACTCCTTGACGCTTGACCAGTACCGCCCCCTGGTGAAGGTTTATTTCGACCCGCTTGTCCGGGTTGCCATCCGGTGCCGGATCACGCCGAACGTGCTCACGATTGCTGCCCTTATCGCCTCGGCAGTAGCCGGCATCCTCTTTGCCCTGCGCCTGGAAATCTGGGCAATTATTGCGGTTGCTGTTAATGCTTTCTGTGACGCGATGGACGGCGCGGTCGCCCGGGAGATGAAAAGCCAGAGCCTCCGGGGGGATTTCCTCGACCATGCCGTTGACCGGTACGCGGATATCTTCATCATCACCGGTATTTTCGCAAGCGGCCTTGTCCCCTGGCAGATCGGGGTCCTTGCCCTCACCGGTGTCCTGATGTCCTCATACCTGGGAACCCAGGCACAGGCTGTCGGCGTCGGTCGGTACTATGGCGGCGTGCTTGGCCGGGCCGACCGGCTCGTGCTCATCATGGTCGTGGGGATTGTCTATGTCTTCTTCCCCATGACCTTCTACGGCCTCAACTGGATGGGCTGGCTCCTCCTCCTCTTTGGGGTCTTCGGCCACTATACGGCATTCCAGCGGTTCGCGTATGTCTGGCGGAAAATGGAATAACCTGTCATCTCTTTTTTAACCCTTAAAAAACCCGGCAAAAAAGTTTTAGGCCGAAGGGTTTTCTGCGAGACCCCTGGTATAGTGAAGGGCCGCCACGGCATCTTCCCGTTTCTGGTCGGCCGGTGAGGCTGCGGCAAATGCAAGGAACCTCTCTTTTGTTGCCGGGCTGATTGCATCACCTGCGACTGCAACGATTTTCGGGTAGGTCCTCTGGGGATAAAACACGGATTTTGCTGCGGCAAGAAGGGTGGTATGGTCTGTCGCGGTGAGTACTCCCGCAGCTTCCGCTTTTTTGAGCGTGCAGCGGATGTTGATGAGCGGTTCAGAGAGTGAATAACCGGAGCAAGGGTCAAAGACCAGCGCTACCTCGTCATCTGAAACGAGCGTCCCGTCCTTGTACATCGTGTAGATTCTGCCAATCCCTGTCATCCCGAGCGTATCCAGTTCAGCCGCCCTGAGGGCACCCATGCTCGATGCCCCGATAACCTTCACCCCTTTTTTTACGGCCGCGAGAATCTCCCGGTGAGCTACCGCGCAGTCCTGGTGGAAGACGCCATCAATAAGGACGATGATTTCCGCTCCGTCCGCTACTGCAGTAAGGATGTCTCCCCGTTTTGCCGGCGGACGATATTCTGCTGCGAGGATCTTTTCCGCCAATACCCGGTCAAGACTGGGCCCGAGAAAGACGATGATTTTTGGCATGACGCAGCCGCTCTCCTCTCCGCTCCGGGTCCATTGCATAGACTTCAAGGCCCGGGACGATCACCCGGACGACCGGGATCCCAATTTCTTCCCGGGTAAGGTCAACAACAATGACGCGGTGTATTCCCTGCTTTTTCAGGGCATCGATGGCAAACCGGATATCCTGTGCAAAATCGTCGCTGTCATATGATCGGAGTGTTGTATATTCGACGGTTCCATTGTCTTTAAACCAGTACCCGTTGATTCGTTTTGCCCGCTCGTATCCCATTTTTTTTCTGAGGTCTGCGGTCACCGTATCTTCGCGTGCCCCGTGGATCTGGGTGAGTCGGCTCTGTGCGACCTCGGTGAGCGCCCGCATCACCGCAATCCGTGCGCTCGTGTGCGTCCCGATGCCGATGGTAAGGAGAGTTGGATCCTTTAAGAGCACATCATCAGCCACCGCGGCGATGGTTGGGATCCCGATGTCGCTGGTGATGTCCCGCACGGTGACCTCGACCTGTGCATCGGCAAATTTCTTCTGCATTTCGGCAAGCATCGGATCATCGATCCCCATCACCGCCGGGCCGGTGTCACGGGTTGCCTCTACAAGCGACCAGGCATCCCGCTCGATCACTTCGGCAAGGGCATGGAAGATCGCCTCTTCTTTTGTGTTTCCCGAAGCAAGCCCGTTTGTGGAGGTTCGGAAGATCTGCCGGAAGTTCCTTGGCAGGGGATGGAAGACAGCCTGTGCCGGCACGAGCACCGGTTCATCGTTTGCGATATCCCAGCCTTCCACCCAGGGGAGCACACGGTCAGTTTCGGTTCCTGTCGGGAGGATGAGGTCGCGGGGATCGATGACCGGTTCTCTTCCTTTGAGCATCTCGAACGTATCGAGCCTGACATTCCGGTCATGGACTTCGGAAGAGTAGCGTTCGATCCCTTCCATGATCCCGGAGATCCGGGATTCTTCAACGGTTGCGCCTTTCCCGTTGTAGACCGTGATCGCGCCGTCTTCGGCGGTCGGGCGGATGCAGGAAAAGACCGGGATCCCGATCCGGTCGAGGCTGGTGATGTCGGCGACCCGGGTTATACCGGCTGCCGGAACTTTGGGTTCTATGCGGGCGAGGGTTTCAGCAAGCGGTAATGCCCGCTGGGTTTCGTAACGGTAGGTCTTTTTGCAGGAGGTAATCTGCATGGGTTCACCAGGTAAATTTGGGGTTTAAGAGTAGTCTGGCTGCAATCCGGTCCGGTTGCCGGCGCCAGCTGCCGGATATCGTTATTCATGAAATTTCATGCTGCCGGGCTTTATACATGTTTATTTCCCGGCAGGATTGAATGATATCCATGGACAGTGGGGTGGAAAACAATCCTTCAGGGACGGTCCTGGCAGGAGTTCCTGCAAAACTCGTTGCTGCAGGGATTATCCTTATGGTGCTTGCCACAGGGTGCATATCGCCCGGGAGTCCCTCGAATACAACCGGTCCGGTTACCTCCCCGGTCACACCGGTCACCGTGAACCAGACCCCGTTTATCGCCCCTCCGCCAACGACACCAGCTCCGGTACATAACCTGACACCCAACAGGACAATCGTGATAGTTACCTTGAACACGGCAACACCCGCCGCCCTGCCCACACTGACAGAATCAAGGGTCGCCGGGGACTACTGTGTCCGGGTTGACTGCGCAGGTGATGACTGGGAATGCCAGGGCGTCCTCAGGAAATACAATACTGTTGATTCCTGCCTCCATCTCTCGGCCACGGGTGGGGCAAGCATGTGGATGCGTCATTCCATGAACCTGGCCTCGTACTCGACCTACTCCGTATCGGGAAACAGGGTTCTTATCAAGGTTCCCAATGGCTGGACCGTGGACAGCGGGTGGCCGTACAACGGTGCGGTTTACAACGGGATTTACGGGAGGGAATATGACACTGTATCCTGTTCCTTTAACGGGACTGCTCTCTCCTGCTTAAACAACGCGTTTACCTATATGGCTGCAACACCGGATCAGCTTTAAAAAACCTGAACCCCCCGGGAGGTCCAGCTGCTGCCAAAAACAGTCTGTGAAAAATCTGCCGGAATGGGGCTGGCGAGTAAAAAAGGGCGGTTATCTGGAAGCGGCCGAGTTGGCAACCAGGGATCTTCGTTTTTCAGCTCTTTTCAGCGACCGCGACTTCCGTATCCGATGCTATATTATCCGTCGGGTTGAGGGTACGGTACAGGTCGGCAACCGCCCGGAGGGTTAAAAATCCCTTTTCCGTGATAATATAGTCCCCCCGCTCGTGGCGCTGGAGGATCATGCCGGTGTCCGCGAGCTTTTTTACATGGAAAAGGAGGTTTCCGCCCCGAAGACCGGTAAGGCCGGAGAGCTCGGAGAAGGTCCGGGTCTGGACCGAAAGTGCCTGGAGGATCTGCATGCGCTGGACATTTGCCACCGGTTCCAGGATCCCTTTTACCGCCCGGTCCTCGGGCACCGGGGCAGAGGAAGCAGCACTTTCCCGGCTCCGTTCATAGATCCCCAGCGACTGCATCAGGTCCACCTGTTTCTCAAACAGCCGGTACACTTCCGCAAAACAGGTGTCACACCCTTTCCCGGTTCCCTTACTGCGCAGGTTTTGCATCTCTTCCCGGCAGGATGAAATTACCTCTTCTGAAACCGATCTGTCCCGGATATGGCCGGCGGTATTTTCCAGAAACTCCATGAACACGGAAAAACACTTGTCCCGCATCGGGCAGGAAGAAACCATCTTCTCTGAAAGCCCGGTCTTTGCGCAATCCACCTGGTGATCGGCAAAGAGTCCCGAGTAATTCTTCCTGAGTTCCCCAAGCACCGTCTCGATATGCTGCTGGTTTGCCCGCTCGATGAACCGTTTGAGGTCGGTCCTGAGCCCGGCAATCTCGTTTTTCAGGTCCTTGATCTCTGCAACCGATCCAAGCACTGCACCCATTGTTCCACCTCTCTTTTAAGGCAACTCCATGACAGGTAGCGATAAAGGTCATGGAAATGACCCCGGCGTTTTTGTATAGTATAATGACGCCAGGGTATATATTTCAAACACTGCGATCAGTGAGTGGTGAAAAAAATGCCAGTATGGAGTTGCACCGGGAAAACGGTAACAAAAGAACAGGCAGAAAAGTCGTTAGACACTATCAAAAGCGCATGCTTTGGCTGCAAAACCCATAGCAGCGACTGTTCCATCGCAAAGGCGGCAGGAGATGTCGCAGGGATGATGGAGAAAAAAATTCACTCGGTAAAAGAGCAGATTCATGCTCAGATTACCGGGGCTCTCCACGGAGCTGCGTTCCCCATCAGGACTTCAAAGGCACTTCTTGAAGCGTTCCCCAACGGGGCCGATACGACATGCTGCGTCGGGGATCTCACGATGACTGCCGGGGAGGCGGGAAAACTCTTAAAACCCGGGGACTTCCCGTTCAGGAGCGCAAAAGCCGTCGCCGATGTCATCGTCGAGCGCGCCGGCCTCTGAATAACATTTTAACCGTTCATTTATCCCTTTTTTTGGGCAGGTCAGTCAGTCCCGGTCGGTTTTTTGCCCTTTTCTCCCGTACGGGCAGATGTTTATGCACATCCCGCACACTCCGAGGCCTTGTGTAGTTTTCCTTTCATGGAAATACCGGTCGCAGTCTCTGGCATCGTATCGGGTTTCACGGGTTTTGCCCGGGGCAAATTCCTTTTCGGTGATCTCATGCCCGGGGTAGCCTGCAATACGCGGAGCACCAAAAGATTCGATGAAGTCCCGGGCCGGGGCAAGGTCTGCTATGCGGTAATAATCCGCACCGAGTGATTGGGCCGGGGCCTGCCCTTCCGCATTCGGGAACATACTAATCCGGAATTTGTATCCTGGTATTCAGGTTGATCTCTGGAACCGTAGGGAAATTACCGTAATCTTCCCTGTACCTGCGCACCGGGTGATTATTCCCGTCGGGTATGACGGTTACTGCTTCTACCTTGTATATACAGTTATGGTAACTTTTATAATGTATTAACAAACAATTTCTAATAAACTACCTGTAATGAATTGACCAGGTGATGTATGCATGGAGATCCTGCCAATATTTGATGAGATGCCGGTTTTAGAAGATGGATTTACCGGCCTTGAAGCTGCCATAGTTCTGATAGCATTTGTTGTTATCGCGGCATCATTCTCGTATGTTATCCTCGGTGCCGGGTTTTTTACGACCCAGAAAGCACAAGAGACTGTCCACACTGGTGTAGCACAGGCAAGTTCGAGTCTCGAAGTTGTCGGAAATGTTTATGGAATAGCCCAGACTTCGGGTGCCAGCCATCTTGATTATATCAACATGACCGTAGCGTTGACGGCCGGGGGATCTGCAATGGATCTTGACCAGATGGTCATATCCTATAATGACGGGACGACCCGATGGAGTAACCTGACACAGGATATGACCGCCGGATGTTCCCAGACCATGACCGGCAACAACCCCCGGTGGTGCATCGCCCAGAAGATCAATGCAGATGATAACGACCTTCTCGATCCAAACGAGCAGTTCCTGCTTGCGGTTGCCATGCCGGACTCTGCGACCACAAATACCCCGTTCACCCTGTCGATCCAGCCCGCTGTCGGTGCAGTCCTGCCAATTACCCGGACACTGCCCGGTGCGATCAGCAGGGTCCAGGTGCTCGATTAACCCATCACCCTGCACCCTATCTTTTTTGCGAATTGTGTGTCCTTGATTCGGATAGCTTACCAGGGGGGTATTGATCGATTTGCCCTGTGAGCGTGTGGCAATCTCTGCGGTCCGGAAGCTACCACAATTTTCACCATCTCGTGCATCATAATCCTCGTGAGGAAAACCCGTGAAGCAGAATGTCATGGAATTGTTCCGGGAGGAAGCTCCCGAGGTATCCGAAGCGTTCAACAACCTTATCCTGGCTGTCGTAAAGAGGCCGGCGCTCGATGCAAAGACCAAGCAGCTGATCTATATCGCGATGAAGGCCGCAATGGGTGATGACACCGCGGTAAAAGCGCATATCCCTATGGCAAAGGCAGCAGGGGCCACCCGCGAGGAAATTATCGACGCGATTCTCATGACCCTGACCGTTTCCGGGGTCCGTGGGGTAGCCCACTGCCTGCCGGATGTTGTGGAGCAGTTTGAGAAGTGAGGCAGTCTCCTGAAACGTCTTTTTTCGTTTGCGTTCTGTCCCTCAAAAAATCCGGGTGGGCACATTTTCCGCGGATTTTGCGGTATCCTGAGTGGGCAGGGGGGGGTCATAGTCCTGACATGTACGACCCCCCCATGGGACTACCAGCATTTTTTGCAGGGAAATATCCTGATTTTACTTCGTAAAAATCCCGGGATTTGCATCGGTGTCGCAAACCGGGAGTTGGGGGGGTCGTACACATTTAGCAACCGCTCGTGATGGGGTATTTTCTTGGGTTTTATTTTCCCGACCGGTTCGGGACCGGGCAAAATTTACGTCATAAAATTATATGGGCGCCCCTCCGGCAACAGACCGTGTTTTGCATATCCGGGTTCGGCCCGGACCAGAAAATATTGGGGGGTCACCCATTTTTTGATTCGACCCCCCCTTTGTTCATCCCCTCATTTCCGATGAAAAACCCGGTTTTTAAAGAGGTATACCCGGTATTTTGATACCGGTTGAGCGTTCCCACAAACCTGGATGAGGGGAGCAGGTTGAAATAAACCCATGCAGGCATGCGGAGAGCCCGGTGGCATGCGCGAAAAAAAGGAGATTAAGCGAGTTTTGCCCCGGCACTCGGTCCGGGTTTGCACTCGAAGACTTCCGTGATCTTCACAATGAGGAGGGAACGTGCAGGCAGAGCGGGATTTTTCTTGTTGAGCTTTGCCTTCATGTCATCGAACTCCTTGCCGGTGGTCTTGATGGTGACCTGGCCCTTGATCTGGAAGCAGCCCTTGATCTCTGGGCCCCAGACATACAGGGCGACCTTCGGGTTTGCTTTCAGGTTTTCAAGAGTCTTATTCATGAAGTTGTCCGTGATCCAGATCGTGTCGTCGCTGACAAGCTCGACAACGCCGATGGGAATGACATTGGGCGTGCCGTCTTTGGAGGCGGTCGCAACCGGGAAGATTTTCATCTTGTGGAAAGCTTCCTTCATCTCTGCAGTGAGTTTTACCATGGGTGCATTCACCGATCTTGTGCTCTGTGCCCGGTTCGTATATACCTTGGTGTCAGAAAAATGCACCTGGAATAGAAAAGTGACCCCCCGGACCACTCTTCTGGACACACCTCTGTTGCCGGGAGCCGTGGGTGGGTCTGGTGACCGGAGAATGAAAGGGGTTTTTGCCTTTCGGGCACCCATGATCCTTTTACGTGAATCATATGAGCTGTTCATTCCAGACCTACGAAGATGCGGTGGCGTTCCACGGCCACACCTGCCCCGGCCTTGCGCTCGGTTACCGGGCCGTCGAATATGCAATGAAGTTCCTTGGCGCCAGTCGCTCGGGGGACGAGGAGCTGGTCGCGATTGTCGAGAACGATGCCTGCGGTGTCGATGCCGTCCAGGCAATCGCCGGGTGCTCTGTCGGGAAAGGAAACCTGATCCTCCGGGATATCGGGAAGCACGCGTACACCTTCATCAACCGGAAGACCGGGACGGCGATCCGCCTTGTCCAGCGCCCGGAGCCGCTCACTGAGCGCCTCGATCCCCGTGCTGCAGATCTCCGCGCAAAGGTAACGGCGGGAAAGGCAACGCCCGAAGAGGAAAAGGAGTTTGAGGTACGGCAGGCGGACCTCATCCGGAAGATCCTGACGATCCCTATCGGGGAACTCTTTATCGAAAAGGAAGCCCGTTCCGATATCCCCGAACCTGCCCGGATCTCCCGGTCGGTCCCGTGCGCCATTTGCGGCGAGATGGTTGCCGAACACCGGGCCCGGGTGAAGAACGGGAAGATCGTCTGCATGCCCTGTGCCGGCGGGGAATACACCCGGGGCTGGTAAACGTCCCGGAATCACGATCCTGATTTTTGATTAGGCCTGTTTTATGGGGTAGTATTTCCTTTCTTTAGCAAAGGACACTGTTACTATGGGAGCGATCAACGGGATACAGGGAATGGTTGCGGCATATCTTGCATCGCCGCAGGGCCAGGAGACGATACGCAGGTTCCTCGACTCGCCCCAGGGAAAAGAGGCGATCGATGCATACCTTGCCACGCCCGGCGGCCAGCAGGTGGCCCGGCTCCTTCTCTTAAAATCGCTGGACCGCCTCGATATTCCGGACGATGTCAAGGCCATGATCCGCAGGGCGCTTGATGAACCTGCGCCGGTTTGTGTGTGATCCGGTCGGTCCCACCACAAACACTCTTTTCCCGTACTGCCTACCGGATTTTCATGTTTGAGTGGCTGATCCAGGAAGTTTTTTCGCATCTTCCCCGGCAGGGGCCGGGGAGTGCGGCCTGTACGAAGCGTATGTTTGGTATGGTCCCGGGCCTTCCGGCACAGCCGGAGATCCTCGATGTCGGGTGCGGTTCGGGTACCCAGACAATCGGGCTTGCCCGGCTTGCACCGGAGGCGCGGATCACGGCGGTCGATATTATCCAGCCGATGCTCGATACGCTTGCCGCCCGGGCACAAGACGCCGGTGCCGAAGGGAGGATAAAGATCGTCAGGGCCTCGATGGATGCCCTGCCTTTTCCCCCGGCCTCGTTTGACCTGATCTGGGCCGAAGGGTCGATCTTTATTATCGGTATCGAAAACGGTCTCCTGAAATGGAAAGACCTTGTAAAACCGGGAGGTTACCTCGCGTTTTCCGAGCTTACGTGGTTTACCGGCACACCGTCCCCTGAGGCACGGCGGTTTTTCCAGCAGGTCTCGCCGCTCATGTACACTGCGCAGGAGACGCGTGATCTTGCCGTCGGTTGCGGGTATGTGCCCTGCGGCGATTTTTCCCTTCCTTCATCCGCGTGGTGGGACGACTATTACGACCCTATGCTCCAGCGGATAAACGAACTCACGGAGCAGAACCGGGGGAACACGGAAGCCCTGGCCGACCTGTCGGGACTCTTAAAGGAGATCGATATCTACCGAAAGTACAGCACGGAGTACGGGTACCAGTTCTTCCTGCTTAAGAGACCTGAATGAACCCGGGCCGGGAAAACCCGGTGCCCGGTGTCTCCGGCAGACCTTGCCACTATTCCACAACCACGTCTCTTTTCATGGTTGAAATGGTAATAGTGTCAGCAGGAAAGCCGTACGGACCGGTGTAACGGTTCGCCGGACCTCTTACGACAGGTACAATTCAGGATTCCATCATGACACCTCTTTCACAGGCATCTCCCATCAGGCCCCGGTATGCCCCCGGGGAAATAACCTCTCTCTGCGACAGGGCAGTTGCCGCAGCAGGAACCGCACTCGACCGGATCGCAGGATTGCCCACAGAAAAGAGAACGGTGGACACAACCCTCCTTGCGTTTGAGACTGCGATAGCGGATTTTGCGGACAGCACGCTTCCGCTGACCTTCATGGGGTACGTGTATCCCGACCCGGCCGTTGCCGCCGAGGGGTCTGCCGGCGAGGAGAAGGCGGGGAAGTTCATGGTCGGTGTCTATACCCGCCGCGACCTCTACGACGCGATAAAAGATGCAGTTCCCCGTACCCCCGAAGAGACCCGGCTCCTCTCGGAAACCCTCCGGCAGTTCCGGAAAAACGGTCTTGCCCTGCCCGACGACCGGCTTGCCGTGGTCCGGGCAAAAAAGGAGAAGCTCACGCAGCTCGAAGTCGCGTTTACCGCGAACCTCAACAACGATACGACCACGCTTGAGTTCTCCCGCGAAGAGCTTGACGGCGTCCCGGAGGAAGTGCTTGCAACTTTTACGCGGACAGATGACGGCCGGTACCGGGTCACGACCAAGTATCCCGATTATATCCCGGTCATGCAGAACGCGAAAAACGGCGCCACCCGCAACCACCTGTATGCCGCTTTTGTCAACCGGCAGGCCGAAAAGAACACCCGGCTCCTTGAAGAGGCAATCCTTGTACGGCAGGAGTGTGCGGCGGTGCTGGGATACGGGAGCTGGGCCGACTTCCGGCTCGATGGCCGGATGGCAAAAAATACCAAGAATGTCCTTGAGTTCCTCGGCAGTCTCAAAGACCCGTTAAAGGAGAAGATCCGGCACGATCTTGCCGGGCTGCTTGCGGTAAAGCGCGAAATCGAACCCGGGGCAGCGGAAGTTTTTCCCTGGGATCTTTCTTACCTGACCGAGCAGCTGCGTCAGCGGGAGTTCGCGCTTGATAACGAAGAGATCCGGAAGTACTTCCCGCTTGACCGGGTGATGAAGGGAATGTTTGCGTGTTTTGGCCCGCTTTTTGGGGTCAGGTTCGAAGATGCGGCCGATGCCGGCGTGTGGGCCCCGGGTGTCAAGCTAGTCCGCGTCATCGACAGCGGGGATGGACGGGTGCTTGCGTACATTTACTTCGACATGTTCCCCCGTGACGGGAAGTATGGCCACATGATGATGGTGCCGCTGATCGCGGGGAGAAAAACCCGGGACGGCTATTCCGTCCCGGTGACGGCGATTGTGGGGAACTTCCGCTGCCCGGCAGAGGGAATACCCTCTCTCCTGACCCATGACGATGTTGAAGGTCTTTTCCACGAATTCGGCCACGCGCTCCACGGGAGCCTTACCACAGCCCCGTATGCAAGCCTCTCCGGGTCGAGCGTGGAATGGGACTTTGTCGAGACCCCCTCGCAGGCGCTCGAAAACTGGATCTGGGAGCCTTCGGTGCTTGACGCAATATCAGGACATTTCCAGAAGCCCGACGAGAACCTCCCGGCCGGGCTCCGGGACCGGATCATCGCTGCGCGCGACCTTGATGCCGGTCTCCTGTACACCCGGATGCTGGTGATCTCAAGCGAGGACATGGCGTTCCATACCGCGCAGGGTCCGGTGGACGTGACCGTAACGGCCGACCGTATTTACCAGGATCTCATGGGCATCCCGCCCCTTGCCGGCGGGCACGAACCGGCCACCATCGGGCACTTCATGGGCGGGTACGATGCCGGGTATTACAGTTACCTCTGGGCCGAGGTCTATGCACTGAACATCTTTGCAAAGTTCAAAAAAGACGGCCTGACAAATGCTGCAACCGGTGCTGCGTACCGTCACTGGATCCTTGAACCGGGCAACATGCAGGACGGGACCCTCCTCCTCAGGGGATTCCTCGGGAAAGATCCGGATCTCGGTGTCTTCTATGAACGGCTCCATATCGCGCAGCCGGGTCCCGGGACCGGCGCGTAATCTTTTTTTCCCTATCTCATCGCGTATCCCCAAGCGTTCTTCTTATCTTCCCTGCGCCCTAATCTTGTGAGTGTGAATCACGAGCCGCCGGTAAAAAAGATCCTGTACTGGTGCGATACGTGCAATGTCCCGCTGATCGGCCGGACCTGTGCATGCGGTGCAACCGGGCGGGAGATAGAACTGCTCCAGCCGTACGATGTACGCCCGGCGCTTTCCGCGGACTCCGCGCTCATCCGGCGGCTCGTCCGCGAACGGTTCGGGAACGTCCCGGTCCAGGCAGTCCTCCTCCTCAACAAAACCGGCGGGGTGGACCGGGCCGATCTTGTCATCGCCCACGGGCACCGGTTCGGGTGGCTCACCTTCGATCCCGTTTCCCGGAAGTTCTCGTTCGATCTCTCCCCGGAGGCTCTGCCGTATATCCTTAAGCATGTGAAACAAGGGATAATCGATCTCGAAACAGACATTGAGTCTCCTGAAGGGACGGGAAGAATGGGCGGGAAAAAGTTCCAGCTCAAGAATCCCCTGCCTGACGGGACTGTGATCGTCAGGTTCAAAAACCGGTTCGGGACCGGTGCGGTCAAGGACGGGCAGGTCCGGGTAAAGGAGCTCATGCCGGTCGAGATGAGGACCGGGAAGAACCCTGACTGGGAACAGGTTATTCAGCAGAACCGGTATCATCTCAAAAACCTCGAACGGTCGTCTGTCCGGATGATAAAGCAGCACATCCATGACCGGCCGAAGTGCAATGTCTCGTTCTCGGGGGGCAAGGACAGCACGGCGGTACTTACCCTTGCACGGAAAGCCGGGGTGACCGATGCGTTTTTCCTCGATACGGGTATCGAATTTCCTGAGACTATAGAATTTATCCGATCGCAGGGGGTTCCCGTCATCGAGAAGGCAGGCGATTTTTTCCAGGCAGTAGAAAAGGCCGGCCCCCCCGGGAAGGACAACCGGTGGTGCTGCAAGCTCCTCAAGCTGCGCCCCTTAAAGCTCCACCTCGCAGAGATCGGGGCCTGCGTCACCGTGCAGGGCAACCGGTGGTACGAGTCGTGGAACCGGGCGGTGCTCGAAGAAACGAGCCAGAACCCGGCAAATCCTCTCCAGCTCAATATCTCGCCGATCCGGAACTGGCGTGCGCTGGAAGTCTTCCTGTACCTCTGGTGGCAGAAGGTGGCAATCAACCCCCTTTACGAGAAGGGGATAGAACGGATCGGGTGCTATGTCTGCCCGTCCATGCTCGAAAGCGAATATGAGGAGCTCCGGGCAATGCATCCGGAGTACGCGGCACGGTGGGACGCGTTTCTGGAGGATTACGCACAGAAGCGTGGTCTGCCCCCTGCATTCCACCGGTGGGGACTCTGGCGCTGGAAGGCGCTCCCGCCCAAGATGCGTGAGCTCTGCCGGGACCGGGGCATCCCGGTTCGCGACGATTACACCCTCCAGGCCGAGCCACCCGACAAACGGGATGAGACGGTTGAAATACCGGAACGAAAAATCATGAAATCAGAATTGGCAGAACAGGAGCCCGGGGGATATGCGGTGGATGCGATCCGCAGGGACTTTCCCATCCTCGGGGACCTCATCTATCTGGACAATGCGGCGACCAGCTTCTCTCCCGAACCCGTGATCGCGGCGATGGTCGAGTTCGAGCACCGGTACCGGGCAAACGTGGGCCGGGGTGTCCATCGTCTCACCAGTATCGCCAGCCAGCGGTACTGGCACGCCCACGAGAAGATTGCAGAATTCATCGGCGGGAAGAACGGGACGACCGTCTTTACCAAAAATACTACGGAATCGGTGAACACGGTTTCACAGGGCCTTGCATGGAAGCCCGGCGACCGGGTCATAACAACGATCCTTGAACACCACTCGAATCTTCTTCCCTGGCGCCGGCTTTCGCAGAAAGGGGTCGCCACCGATATCATCGGCCTCGGCCCGGATTACACGCTCGATCTTGCCGCACTGGAGCATGCGATCACGGATTCGACCCGTCTTGTGGCCGTCACGCAGGCATCAAATGTGCTCGGGGTTGTGACACCGGTTGAAGCGATCGCAAAAATCTGCCACGACCATGGTGTTCTTCTCCTTGTGGACGGCGCCCAGGCCGTCCCCCACATGCCGGTCAACGTGGAAAAACTCGGCTGCGACTTCTACTGTTTCTCGGGCCACAAGATGCTCGGGCCGACCGGAACCGGTGTCCTCTGGATGAAGGAACCCTGCATCGAACCGCTCTTTTTGGGCGGCGGGATGGTGGAATCAGTTACTGCTGAAGGTTATACGCCGGCTGAAGGCTACCAGCGGTACGAGGCGGGGACACCGAATATCGCAGGTGGGATCGGTCTTGGGGCTGCGGTCGAGTATCTCCAGGCAACAGGGATGGAAAAGATCCGGCAGTACGAGGAAACCCTTACCTCGCGGCTGATTGCGGGCCTGTCTGCAAACCCGAAGGTTCATGTTTATGCCCCCAAAGACCCCGGGCACCGGATCGGGGTCGTCTCGTTTACGGTTGACGGGTTCCATCCCCACGAGGTCGCCCAGCTCCTCGATGAGGAAGCGGATATCATGGTCCGGTCCGGCCACCACTGCTGCCAGCCGCTCACCGAAAGCCTCGGCCTTCCTGACGGGACGGTGAGGGCGAGCCTTGCGCTCTACAACACCCGGCAGGAGATTGACCTGCTCGCTGCGACGCTTGAAGAAGTGACCCGGTAACATCTTTTTTTACATCCGGTTTTTGCCATTCTGCCACGGTTTATTACCCCTTCTTTTCCATACTTCTTATGACATCTGCACGGAACTGCCCGTGCAGGGGAGCCGTGGAACGCATGGATAACAAGGTTTTCGCCGATATTTTCCGGAAGGCAGGGGAAGGTCATCCCCTTGTCCACCACATCACCAACTATGTCACGGTCAACGACTGCGCTAACATCACGATCTGTGCCGGGGGAGCGCCGGTCATGGCGGATGCCATTGAAGAAGCAGGGGAGATGGCAGGCTTTGCCGGCGCCCTTGTCCTCAATATCGGGACGCTCAACAAGGGAATCCTTGAGAGCATGCTCGCCGCCGGGGAATCGGCAAACGAGCATAAGATCCCGGTCATCCTCGACCCGGTCGGGGCGGGAGCGACAAAGCTCCGCACCGACAGCACCAACCGACTGCTCGACGAGCTCGACATTGCAATAATCAAAGGAAACGCCGGGGAGATTGGGGTGCTTGCCGGCGCGGATGCAAAAGTGCGGGGCGTCGATTCAGCGGGGATCAGCGGCGATGCGGTCTCCATCACCCGGACCTTTGCACAGGATACCGGGATTACCGTTGTGATGAGCGGAGCGACCGATATCGTCTCTGATGCGAAACGGGTATTCCTTGTCGAAAACGGCCACCCGATCATGGGCGGCATCTCGGGTACGGGCTGCATGGCGTCGTCGGTCACCGGGGTATGCGCAGCAGTCAATAAAGAGGATCTCGCGTCGGCAGCGGCAACCGCCCTTGCCGCATTCGGGCTTGCCGGGGAGCGTGCCGCTGCCCGGTCTCAGGGCCCCGGGTCGTTCAAACCGGCACTGTTTGACGAGATGGCGGCGCTGAAACCCGAAGACCTCCTCAAAGGAGCCCGGGTGAAAACTGCCTGAAGGGAAACGATGGACCTCGATCTCTACGTGATCACCGATGAGAAAATAGCCGGGGGCCGGAGCCATGCAGAGATTGCCTGCCGTGCCATCGAAGGCGGGGCGGATGTCATCCAGCTCCGGGACAAGTGCTGCGGCCCGGCCGCCCTCTGCCGGACCGGTCGGGAGATCCGAAAGATCACGGCAGAATCGGGAACGCTCTTTATCGTGAATGATATGCCCGATGTCGCTCTCTCCTGCAAAGCGGACGGGGTTCACCTCGGCCAGGGTGATATGCGGGTGGAAGCGGCACGAAGGCTTGCCCCCCGGCCGTTTGTGATCGGCGTCTCGGTCGGCAGTGTCCGGGAGGCGGTCGCAGCAGAAAACGCCGGGGCGGACTATGTGGCCTTGAGTCCGCTTTTTGATACGTCCTCAAAAAACGATGCGGGTGCAGGTCACGGCCTTTTTGTGCTCCGGGAGATCCGGGAAGGCGTCTCGGTCCCGGTGATGGCGATTGGCGGGATTGGCAGAGAAAATGTTGGTTCGGTGATTTCCGCCGGAGCCGATGGCGTGGCGGTAATCTCGGCCGTTGTCGGTCAGCCGGATATTGCCGCTGCTGCCCGGGACCTTAAAAACCGGATCGCGGCGGCAAAGCGGGAGACCCGGGGGGATCACCGGTGACCCCGGATTCCGGTTCCCTGCGGTTTGTGCTCCACGAGCATTTCTCGCAGCACCACCATTTTGATTTCCGGCTTGAGCGGGACGGCGTGCTCAAAAGCTGGGCGGTCCCAAAAGGTCTGCCCGGGGCACCCGGCGAACGACGGCTTGCAATTGCGGTCGAAGATCACCCGCTCCCCTATGGCGATTTCGAGGGGACGATTCCCGAAGGTGAGTACGGGGCGGGCGAGGTCAGGATTGCCGATTCCGGGACGTACGAACCGCTGGAATGGGGCGACGAGCGGATCGAAATTGTGCTGCACGGCCGGGTGTTTTCAGGGGAATACGTTCTCCTTCGGTTTAAGAAGGCCGGGGAGAAGAACTGGATCGTGCTGAAAGGAAAGGAAGGGTAATTAACGCCATTCCTTATGCAGGAACCATTAAGAAGAATCTGATTATATCCCCCTGTATGTCCCGGCCGCGAGCGGTAATACGAACAGGTTTTTCCCGTGGAACCCTGGAGGGCGCCGGTGTCAGGCTCCACCGTGCCTTCGGCTATAACGATATACCGGATTTTGATCCGTTCCTGATGCTTGACGATTTCCGTGCTGACGATCCTGCCGACTACCTTGCCGGTTTTCCCTGGCATCCCCACCGGGGGATCGAGACGGTGACCTACATGCTTGAGGGAACGGTAGAGCATGGCGACAGCATGGGTCATACAGGGAATGTCGATGCCGGGTGCGTCCAGTGGATGACCTCAGGGTCCGGTATCATCCACCAGGAGATGCCAAAGCCGGTCAATGGCAGGATGGGCGGGTTCCAGCTCTGGGTCAACCTGCCAAGGAAGGACAAGATGACCGACCCCCGGTACCAGGAGATCCCGGCTGCTGATATCCCCACCGCCAGGATGCCCGGCGGCGCTTCTGTAAAGGTGATCTGCGGGTCGATTGGTGGTGTATCCGGTCCGGTGAGCGATCTCATGGCCGAACCCGGGTATTTCGATGTGACTCTTGAAGCCACGGGGCAGGTCTCGCTCCCGGTCCGTCCCGGGCACCGGGCCGCAGCATATGTGATCGGTGGAACAGGTGCGTTTGACAAGGATCACGGGAATCTCGTGAACCGGACGCTGGTCAGGTTCGGGGATCCCGGGGACGCAGTCGATGCGGTTGCAGGAAATGACGGCATGCGGTTCCTTTTCATTACCGGCAGGCCGCTTGGCGAACCCGTGGCATGGGGCGGCCCCATTGTTATGAATAATCAGGAAGAACTGCGCCAGGCATTCGTGGAGCTTGAGAACAACACGTTTATCCGGCACCGTCCGTGAATTATGGTGGGGGTAATCTCCTGACCTGATCGGAGCAAATCCACCGTCTTTCAGCAGGATGCAACCCGAAAGGATCGCTTACAACAAAATACGTTACTGCCTTGAAAACAGAGGGGGGATGCCCCGGTTCCGAGAGCCGCCGGAGGGAATTGTATGTCAAAGTTCAATTCATTTACGAAAAACCGGTTAAAGTTTATATAGTGGATCTGAGTTTTCTACAATTGTCCAGGGAACTGGTATATAAACTTACTTCAGAGGTCAAAAAACACAATTCTGTCTGCTTTTCAATTATGTTATCGTCGAAGTTTTTTAAAAAATGTCAGCATCAACACGAAACAGATCTAATTCTGTCTGTCTGCGTCATTCATCCAATCCAGGTGCTTCTCAAATACCTCATCCTCAATATTGAACATATCAAGTTCTGTCTGTCCTTTTTTCCGGGTATTGGGAATTTGAGAAAAGATGTTGTATGTCAATTGGCCGAAGCGGAGATCCGGTTGAGCCAGCCAAGTCTCTTTCAATTTGTCAACAATCCTATGAATCCGTTCCTGGTCGCGCATAATTTGAAATCCTCGATAAAAATAGATGTCATCTAAAAATCATAAAAAGGTAATTCGCCCTGGTTCAGTACTTTTTTTGCATGTTTTTCCCAACACAAAACTGGGGCAATGTATTGTGCGATTCTCGTTTTCACACCTTTTCGATATATCCAATCGTGTAAGTTATCATCATCGGGATGGTTATGAATTCTGATTGTCCGTCCTCGAAATTGTTGGATTAACTCATCGTAGAGTCTACCATCAAAATGAATGGAACTGCTTTTTCCATATGAAATTTTAATCCGATTGTCTGGAGTCCATTCATATTCGAACTCAACCCCCTCACCTAATGTTTTGAGTTGTTCCATCCCAATAACGTCCCATTGAATTTTCAATTTCGTTATACATTATATAAGGACTATCTCTCCCAAAGATCTTTTTTTCTCTGCGTGACATCATTTTGTCTGTTTTTCTATGATACGGTTTATGCACTTCTTAAAAGTATCATCTTCGACATGGAACATTACAAGTTCTGTCTGTCCGTATTTATTATAAATCGAAACAGGTATCATCTCAAAAAAAATATTCTCTCACACGAGGGATATAATGGATTTTAATAAATTACTTGGGAAGACTCAACAATCAAAAATTATCAACCCGATTGAAATATTCGATAATCTCGATAAAGAAAGTGATAAGGTGTATTTATGGCCAGGACAAAGGACTGTTCTCGATCTATGGTATGAAAAACACCGGTCAAAGAAAGATACTATTGTAAAATTACACACGGGACAAGGGAAAACCCTTATTGGTCTTCTAATGCTTCAATCGCTACTAAATGAAGGTAAAGGGCCTGCTCTATACCTTTGTCCTGATAATACCCTCGTAAAACAAACTGTAAATCAGGCAGAATCATTTGGAATAAAAATTGTTGAAGTTCCAAGTGAAACAACTGCGCTTCCAAGGGAATTTTTAAATTCTGAAGCTATTCTTATAACAAATTGTAAAAAGCTCTTCAATGGAAAATCTGTTTTTGGAGTTGATGGGACAGGTAGGGAAATTCGAAGAGTTGGAGCTATTGTTGTTGATGATGCTCACAGATGTTTGGAAATAATCAGGGATTCCTTTTCGATACGAAGTAAAAAGTACATCAGATCCGAAGATGGATCTTACGAACCAAATCCCGTTTATCGAGATTTTTTTAACCTATTTTCCGATAGTTTGAAGAAACAATCGCTTGGCAAATATGATGATATTATTCAAGAGCGAGATGAAATCTCACTGACTATCCCCTATTGGGCTTGGCAGGATAAAATTTCTGATGTAATGCGAATTGTCAGTGACAATAAAGATTCGTGGGATATTAAATTCTCATGGGATCTCATTAAAGAACAATTGGAATTTTGTCATTGTATTTTTTCTGGAACACGAGTAGAAATCGTTCCGCGATTAGTTCCAATTAATCTCATTCCTTCATTCTCTGAAGCAAAACACCGAATATTTTTATCTGCAACCTTAACAGAAGATGCTTTTTTAATAAAAGATTTGGATATCGACCCTGATTGTGTATTGAATCCTCTCACAGATCCCGAGTTGAGATATTCAGGGGAGCGATTGATATTATTACCTACTCTCGTTGATCCCTCTTTAAAGCGGGAAGAGCTAATAAAATGGTTTTCAGATCTCCCCAAAAAATATGGTAATTTTGGCTTTTTTACGATAATTCCATCAGGGTATCATGCCCGGTTTTGGAAAAGTGCCACGGTGATAAAAACTGAAAATTTTGAAGAATTACTTGATTCATTAAAAGATAAAATCAAGATTAAAAAAGCCTTTGACAATTATTTGCTTCTCAATAAATACGATGGAATTGATCTCCCAAGCCATACTTGTAGAATTTTATGTCTCGACTCTCTCCCGTCATATGACGCATTGATAGATCGTTACAATCAATCTGCGATGCCCAATTCGACAATTATTCAAAGAAAACTTGCTCAACGTATTGAACAGGGAATTGGTAGGGCAATTCGTGGGGTAAATGATTATTGTGTTGTAATAATCATTGGAACAGACATTTCTGGCTTTTTCTCGGAAAATTCGAAACGTGATTATCTTTCTAATGAAGCCCAACGCCAAATAAAAATTGGAGAGACTCTAGCCGAAGAAATAAAAAAGGATGGACCGGCCTTAACTGCGATTGAGAATTTAATCCAAAATGTCATTAGCCGCAACCAGGGATGGAAGGATTATTATAAGGAAGTAATGAAAGACATCGAGATAAAACCCATTGATAAAATCTATATTAATCGGCTAATTACGGAGAAAACTGCTGAAACCCTTTATCAGAAACGTCAATACTCCCAAGCGATTGCGGCACTAGGTCAAATTATTGAAGAAGTAAAATTCGATAAAAATGAACTTGGATGGTACCTTCAATTAAAGGCCGCTTATGAATATTCAACTGATAAGAGGAAATCACTTGAAACACAGCTAAGCGCGTTTAACACAAATTCACGGTTATCTCGCCCTCCCGAAGGAATCCAATATGCAAAATTATCAAAAGGGAATGTCAACCGGGCTCAAAGAATACATGATTACATCCGAGGAAAAGGAAATTATACTCCCCTTATCCTTGAAGTTGAGAATATATTGGATAAATTAGTCTTCGGCGTTCCCTCAGATCTTTTTGAAGATGGAATTGATGAACTGGGTGATATTCTCGGATTTATTACGGATCGGCCGGAACAAAAAGAAGGATGTGGCCCTGATAATTTATGGCAAATCAATGATGATACTTTTTGGATTATTGAATGCAAAAACTGCGTCACTGCAAACCGGGGAATCTCAAAAACCGAAGCTGGACAATTGGATACTAGTATAGCGTGGTTTGAAAAAAAATATGAAGAGTGTCAAAATGTCCCAATAATGATCCACCCGTCAAATAAACTAATGTCCGATGCGTTTTCAATAAAACCATTTCTCGCAATTCGAGTGAGTGAACTTGACAAATTAAAAAATAACGTGATGAATTTTTATAAATCGTTTTCTGGAGTTCCCCCTGATTCAATCACCGCTGATGGAATTAAAATAAAAATTAAAGAGTATGCATTGGATACTGGCGATATTAAAGCAACTTTTTCTCGGATATCCAAATAACTTTTTATTTAGCTTTGTTTGCTGAGAATCACCAATCCTTCGGTACTAATGGATTTTCTTTATCGAGTGTTTGAACGATAGCATCCTTATACCATTGTTCATCAACTTCAGCATGTTCGGTCATAATTATTTGAAAATTTGATGAGATTAATTTTCTAAAGTCGAATACAAACTCGAATGTTTTTTTAGTTGCAATCCTATCTAGGTCACGTATATTCGAGTCCTTAGGGTAATATACCTGGGAAATTTGATCAAGGAATAAAAATTGGGGTACAGGGCGGTTGTGTTTTCTAAAATGTTTGTGTAATGCAAATAAAGTGGCGAGATGGTATCCAAGAAAATTCTCTGCACATCCCATTTGTTGAAGAGAGATCGGCTTGTCTTCTCTATTTACAATCAACGTAACTTTTTTCAAATCGAAGCGAACCAAATTGTCGCTGTGTTCAAGGTTTAACCGTCGTGCATATTGAGTGATATCGTAACTTATTAAATCGAGAGAATGAGTCAGATTTTCTTCGATGATTTGTGGATCTAATTGCTCATCTAGTTGTTGTCGGATAACAGTAAGATCTTTAATCTTATTTTTTAGTTCAATATTTTCATCAACAATTTTCACGCTATCAAAATAACTACTGATTCTTCCGAGAACCTTTCCTCGGCGAATGTTTAAATCTCTGTATTGCATCGCAGAGTCTTTTTCTTTATAAATACCGTTAATTTGGTCAACAAGGGTCTCTGCAATATTTCGAAGATGCTTTTGTTTGTCCTCTTTTTCTTTGATAAATGAGTCTAATTTTGGTTTTTGGCGAGTTGTTTTTTGTAAATTATTCGATAATCTTCTTATCGACTCATTAAACATTTTTACTGACGGGGATGGATTCTCTAATTTGCTTGAACATATTGGGCAATGATCCTCTCTTCCAACATCATGTTCAAATAAACCAATTGATTGCAATCTGCTTTTTTGCTCGTCAGCCTCAGATGAGTAATCTTGTGCATATTGTGAGAAAACAATAGCTTGCTTTATCTCCTCATTTAATTCACGAATTTTCTTTTTTACATCGTCCAATTCAGATTGCAATTTGCTCAACCGATCTTCAGAGAATGTCTCCTGAAAAATTTTTTCAGGTTTCCAATTTAAAACCGATTTCAATTGAATAATGGGATCGTTTTTTGAATTAGGATCGATTAACAAACCTACTTCATACGCTTCTGATAATAATTCCGTTAGTTGAGAATTTGTCGTATCTTTTATTGATTCAGCATCCTCTAATTCCCTTGTCGCTTTCTTTAGTTCTCGTTTAATATCTGATAATTGATTCAATAGTTTTAACCGATCCTCTTCAATAACTCCTAAAAAAAATGGCAATGTATCTTGAATTGCTTCTTGCATCATCTTGTCCAATTGACGATGGAATAAAAATTTTCTAGTGGCAATTTCGTCTTGTTCTTGGAATAGATAGTAAAAAGTATGTTTGATATTTGCTACCAAGGGATTGCGAGTTTGATATTGTGTAGGCTCTGATTTATTTCCGGCAATACCGATTTTATCACTTAAAAATTCTACAACTGCATCACTCGTAATATTCGATTTATCAGGAGTCGATAGCGGTGATGTAATGTTGTCACCTATTTCAATATATGAATGATTTGTTGATTGTTTTCCAAATCCTGGATTCTCTCGGGCGATAATGACTTGCTCATTTAATAACTGAAGTTTTACGGCGAACCAGGATACTTTTTCCCGGATCTCTCCCTCAGGGATAAAACATTGATGTGATCCTAAACAATATTCAACGATATTGATTAGAGCCGATTTCCCTGTTCTCGATTCACCACGAATAATATTAACTTGATTTGTCCTAAATGGGATTACTCGTCTTTTCCCATGATAACTGAATAAAATAATCTCTAAAATCTGCATTATGGCATAACCCCCCACATTGCATATGTGACGTTGACCGATCCTGATCGAGCAAATTTTCTACCGAGTATTATTGACATTTTGATGCAATCATTTACTTCATTAGTAACTGTTTGCTTCTTCCTTGTTTTCAATGACTTCACAGGAGCCAGATTTCCCTCATTATCAAAAATGATGTATCCCTTTTGAAGAAGAAATGAAAGCGCCTCCTTAGTATAAGGCACTAGTTGTTTTGTGCGATCTGCAAATCCAATTTTAATGCCCGGATTTTCTTGAATCCAAGAATACATGTCTTGTTTTATTGGAATTGTATGTCTCGTGGAAGCGTGTAAAATTATTGGTAATGTCAAGAATGAAAGTGCAAAGGGAAAATTTTTCTTTGCTGTCACTTGGTAACTTGTCATTGTATTGAGAAGTAATTCCCCACAAAAAGCTGGATTTAATAGGTTTTTTATCTCAATTGGTCGCGATTCCCAAGCTTCCATTGTTTACCTCTGATAATCAATTAAAAGATGTTCTAATTTATTGATTGTGTTCAAAGATCGGCTAAAATAATTCCTTAAAGGGATGATCTCAATGGTTGCCAAACTCAAAGGAGACCACCCCAATGGAGATCATAGTTCCACTACAAGTAAAAGTATGTCTTTCCG